>JBGTFW010000284.1:0-35889 GCA_041747075.1 Pirellulaceae bacterium | reverse complement strand
GTATCCGCCGGGCCGCCTTGTTCGCGTCGCGATCGGCCGGCGAGGTTGGAATGTAAGCCATTTGCAAGACAAATCCATAGCGGAACGCTTCGAAAAACTCAACCGGCCCGCTCGCTTCCGGATCATCCCCGCCGGCTCCGCCGGATGGATCCTCTTCACCTGGGGGCGGTGCCCCGTCGCCGCTTCCGTCGTCCCCTTCGGGCGGCGTCGCTTCAGGAGGCTGTTCGTCGCGGTCCTTGCCCTGGCGACCAAAGGAAGTGTTTTTGATCTTTTCCGGAGCGCTCGTGTTGGGCGAAATCTCCTGGACGACCGTTGGATAGTAAATTCCGATATCCTCGAGCCGATACTCCTCCGGTTGTCCGTTGCTGTTGGGGAGCGTGACCATTTTGTTAACCATCGGTCTGAGGAGGTGATCCTTGACGAACTGGATTCCGTGCAGCGACTTGCGCCGCTGCTGCTCACTGTTGAAAAAATGATGTCCCTTGAGCTGGATCACCCAGCCAGGACTCTTTACGTCGTATTCCGTGGCCGAATTGGATTTCGCCGGCATGCCATCGGTCGCTTTCGAAATGAGATCGACCCCCTGCTGTTCCCGGAATGGAATCACGACTCCGTTGGCCCACGTGGTCAGATCGTCAAAGAACCTCGTTTCCATCTCGGTAATGAAAATCTCCTCGCGGTCGGAATAAGGGATCACAGCGGGGTTGAAGGCCGAGAGCAGATTGCCTTCCTTGTCGAACATCCGCGGGTCGCGAGGAAGCACTTGGTCGATTGCGGAAAGGACTTCCATCCAGCTTGAGCGTGTTTCAGAAGCCTCGGCCAGTTCAGCGGAAATGGCGTTGATCCGGCTGAGCCGGGTGTGTTGTTCCTCGTCGGCGATCACGAAGCCGGAACTAGCCGACTTCTTGCTGGAGACGTCGGTGATTGCGGTTTTCCAGGAGGTTCCGTTGACCGAGAACTCCTCGTTGACGGCCCACCAGCGCTGGTTCACAAAAAAGTAGCTGAAAAGCATCCCCAGCATGAGCAGGCTGACGGAGGCGAGTACCCACGGTTTCTTGGCCCGAACGATCCGCTCGTTGACAAACTCGATGGGGAGCAGATTCGTATCCATCCGCGCCTTCTTCAGTCCCTGAAGGCAAAGCCCGTAGGCGGGTGCGAACGAAAGCATGTTCTCGCGGAAGGGGCGTTCGCCGACAACCGGGCCCGAAAGCTCGGTGAAGCCGCTCATCTTGACGATATCCAGCTCCAGTTGCTTGTTCAGGTACTGTCGCAAGCCGGGCAACTGCGCGGCGTTTCCCAGCAAGACAATTCGGTCAAGCCTCGCGTTTTTGTCGATCCCGCTGTAGAAAGAAAGCGATCGATCAATCTCCTTCTTCAAATCGTTGAAGACGCGGCGCATCGCCTGAAAGACCGTCTTCGGGTCTTCGGCCTGCCGCGCGTTTCGCTTGAGGTGTTCCGCCTTCGCGTGCGTCAGCTTGAGTTCCCGGGAAAGTTCCCGTGTAAAGTGGTTCCCCCCGATCGGTATATTCCTTAGCCACAGCCGCACGCCATTGGTGACGATCAGGTCCGTCGCATCGGTGCCCATCGAAAGGACCACCACCGAATCGGGCAATGCATCGACGTCCGAATCGTCGGGAATCTCGCCGAGCACTTCCCGGCAAATGACATTTTGCGTGGCAAGCGGTGAAAGCTGCACGAGGTCGACTTCGATGTCCTGACGCATGAACGGTTGCAGAGCCGTATAAACCGTGTCACGCTTGATCGCGAAAAGTCCGACTTCGGTATCGACGAGAACCCCGTCCATTTCCGTGCCACCGAGGTTCTGCCAGTCCCAGATCACATCCTCGATCGGAAAAGGGATTTGTTGGCGAACTTCGTACTTGACGATGTCCGGCAACGTCCGCGCGTCGACCGGCGGCGGCTTGAAGAACCGGGAAAGTCCCGACTGGCCGGAGACGGTCATCCCGACGAAATCGCCGCGGATATCATTTCGGGACAGAAAGGTCTCAAGCGCCGCGTCGATCAGCGCCTCTTCGTCGGCGTCAGGCAAGCTGAGAATCTTGGGGTATTCAATATAGTCATACGAGTCGGCGACGACGTTGTCGGTCTCGTTGACATAACAGCGCAATGCCTTAAGCGCCGTTTGTCCAATGTCAATGCCCCAGGCACCGCGTGTTTTTTTCGCCATGAGTCGTTTTCCTGCCTCTCTTGATTTTCCTCTTCCAATCTACTGACAGAAGTGGTGGATTGTCAACTTTTGGCCGGATTCGCGGGAGTGAACAATTTTTGCGGCCCTTGTTCCGCCGATGCCCTGCATCTTCAATCGCCATTGACTTCGACGTAGCCGCTCGGCGCGGAGTTCCCCCACAGGTTGCCATTTTTTCCCGCGTTACAATCGGATAAACCGGGCCAGACGGAACGACTTTTTTTTTGCGCGAAATCGCTACCTGCCGTATTCGCGGGCATCCCAAGGACCAAAAATCACTAAAACGACCATGACGTCAACCCACGGAGACCAGGAATCCCCGCGAGCCTGGCTGGCCCTCGATTGCCATGGCTGGGAGGACTTTCCCAAGCGGCTTCGCGGCAACCAGGCCGCCGAAGTGCTCGCGGGTTGGTCGGCCTGCTGGCATCCCGATGTCCTCGCTGCCGGTTCGGAAATCCCCTCCTGGCACCGGATCGATCAGATTCCTCCCCAGCCGCCTGCCGCAATGATCGTCCTTCCGGAGTTCCTGCGGGGGCGATTTGCCGCCGACCAGGAGCTGCAGTTGACCGAAAGCGGAGGACACCTTGTTCCAGGGAATGTCGATCGCGAAGTCGTCGTCGAGCGGATTCTGGGAGCAATGCAACGGAAGCGACGACCGTTCAGCGAGGGGCAATGCCGCGATTTCTATTCACTCGGATACTGTTTCCTCCAGGTCCAGTTGATGACCCGGCAACTGCGCTATGTTTCCTCGCTCGACCTTGCGGCGTTTCGCGAGAGACTTCTTGAAGCGCTCGCGGCCGCCGAAAACGGCGAGCCTCCGCCGCTTCAACGCTGTTTTGACTTGCTGATCGAAGAGCGCAGCCGCTACTATCCAACGACCGCGTCGCTCATCGATTGCCTGTACCTGAATCCGGCGTCACCGCTCGACGCGCTCCGCGTCTCGCTGGAAATGCCTCACCGCTTCTCGCTTCACGTACCCGGTTGCGTGGTGCAAACACTGGCCAGCGACGGGCCCGTTGCCTCACGTATCCGCCAGCGGCTCAAGGAAGGCTCTCTTTCAATCGCCGTCGGCCCGTATCGCGAATTGGCCGACCCGTTGCTCTCGACCGCCACCGTTACGGAACAATTGGCGCGCTCGCGAGGTGAAATCGAACGGAACTTTCCCGACGCTCTGGCGACAACCATCGCGCGACGCCGGGCGGGAATGACTCCCCTGCTCCCCGGCGCGATACGACTCGCGGGTGGGACCGCGACCATTCACGCGACGCTCGATGACGAGGTCTTTCCCCGAACGTCTTCCGGCAACATCCGATGGCAGGGTTCCGACGGCGAGACCCTCGATGCGCTCGCCGCGCCGCCGCGACTGGCGGATTCTCCCGAAACGTGGCTGGCGACCGGAGTCGCCATCGGCGAGGCGATCGATTCAAGCCACTTCGCCACGGTATTCTTCGTTCACTGGCCAGGCGTGCAATGCGTCTGGTACGACGACCTGGTTCACAGCACCCGCTTCGGCGACGTGCTAGGGCGGTTCGTCACTCTGGAGCAGTACTTTGACCAGGCAAGTGATCCGGGATATACGCAGGACTACGCGCTCGACGGCTACCGGTTTCCCGGACTCGTTCAACTGGCTGAAGCGGGGGAACCCGATTCGGTTTCCCGGTTCGTCGACTACTGGAATTGCCGCGCGGATTTGCTCGCTGGCGAAGGTCTCCGCGCGATCCTCGCGGCGCTCGGCCAAACTTTCCCGTGCGACGAACGTCCTGACGGACTTTCAGAAGCCGTCGATCTACTCAGCGAGGGCCGCAACGAAAGCGTTCCACCAGGGGTAACCGCCACGCACGATGCCGCGATCGAACAAGTCGCTGAACGCCTGACCCGCGCGAGCGCGACCGTTGACCGATCCGCGTACGAGCGAGGCTTGCTCCTCGTCAATCCGTTTTCCTTTTCGCGATCGCGGACCCTTGAGGGAGGACGCCGCGTGACTGTCCCGGCAATGGGATACGTTTGGGTCCCCCCGACACCGGGGGCCGCTTCACCGCGAGCCGCGCGCGGTCGACGCGCCGCTCCACGCCTTGTCGCCGACGATCACGTCCTGCGAAACGAATGCCTCGTGTGCGAGCTGAATCCGCGGACGGGAGGCATCGCGTCGATTCACTTTCACGAAAACCGGCGTACCCTCGTTTCGCAGCAGTTGGGAATTCGTCGCTCGGCGTCAACGGCGTCGCGCGGGCAACGCCATGGCGACTATCCCGACCTGGTCGTCGAATCCCTCGAAGTTGTGGAGGAGACGGCGACATCGGCCGCCATGCTCGCGACGGGACGGTTCGTGCGAGGCAACAAGTCGGCGGGTGAATTCCGTCAATTGACTCGCATTGAATCAGGCAGCCCCGTCGTCACACTGGAACTGGACGTCGAGGTCCACGAGGAGATCGAGCAAGGGCCGTGGGACAATTACCTTGCAAATCGACTCGCGTGGCAGGATGAGTCGGCGACCCTGAGCACGTGGATCAACGAGTGCCGCCAACCGACTTCAATACAGCGAATCACGGCACCGCTGGTCCTGGAAATCGAACAGGCGGCGGGAACAGTTTGCCTGTTGACGGGTGGCGCGCCCTTTCACCAACGGATCGGATATCGGCGTCTCGATACGATTCTCGCGCCATCGCGCGGGGAGCGTCGTCGCTGGCGACTGGGAATCGGCGTCGCCGTTGAGTACCCTCTGCCTGTTGCGCTCGAGTTTCTTCACCCGCTGGCGGTCTTGCCCGACCAGACGCGTCCCGTCGGTGAATCGGATAGCGGATGGCTGTTTCACTTGAACTGCCGAAATGTCGTGGTCTTGCGATGGCAAAGTGGCGGTTCACGTGACGGCGGTGCAGGCGGCTCGCGCGACGACGGCACCAATCGGGACGACGCGGTGGAATCGCTGTGGTTGCTCGTTCGCGAGACCGAGGGGCGCAGCGCGCCTGTGACGCTTGACTGTGGTCGCACGATCCGGTCCGCGTGGAAAATCGATTTGACCGGAAATCGGCTGGAGGAGCTGCTTGTTGCCGACGGCAGGGTGAGTTGGGAGATGTCGGGCCGGCAATTGGCGCACGTTGAAATTAGTTGGTGACCTTGACTCACGTTTTTCCACTCGCGCGGGAACGCGTGGGTTAGTCCTCGACGCGGCCTGTCAGGGTCGTGAAGTCACTTTCCCACGAGACGCCGTTTTCGGCTAATTGCAGGTCCACCGCGAAGACCAGCATCCGGCCCGCCCGATCCACGGGGAAGGTGACGCGACCCTGCGCGTCGGTCGTCTGGAATACGCGCTCGTCGGTACCTTCGACCAGCATGCCGACGGTTGCCGAGGCGAGTGGCGCACCGTTTTTCAACAGATGGAATTGCGCCTCCTCGCCAACACGCAGTTCCAGCGGGTGCGACAGCGGAACGATCTCAAACCCCATCCCGACCGGCTCCCGCCACGATTGATCCGACCCCGTGTCCCCCGCGGCAACAAACGTCTTGGCGTGCTTCGTGTACGTTTCCTTCCACGCGTGGTTTCCGCGCAGGCGCGACCAGGCTGCCCGTGTCTCGTCGCTTGCTCCGATTTCGTCAAGATATTCGCTCACCTCCTCATCCGTCAATTCGATGTCACGCGGACGCAATTCGATCCAGACAGTTGCCAACCCCGCACGCGGCAAGGGGGCCACAAATCGAAGGGACGTGTTCAACGGATTCACGTCCCCCACGGCCACCTTGTCTTCGCCAAGCCGAATGAAAGCCCGCGATACGCGTTCCTCGCTGATGGCGTGATCGGGCGCGGGGAACGCCATCCCGCTGGTTAGATCGACTTCGGCGCTCTCATTGACCTCAACCGAGAAGCCGACGGGTAGCAACCACGTCTCGTGCGCGGAAAGGTTTGTGACCAACCCAATGAAAAAGAGACTGAGCAACGGAAGAAGTCGATAGAGGAATCGCAGGGCCATCGATATATTCTCCTCGGCCGAACGCCATTGTTCATCGGGTTGGCGGCCAATCAGGTTCAGGATCCCGCGGAAACTTGCGCGGTACTGTGAGGCGCACTTACAATACTCTGTTCGCCGCCGAGAGCCTACCCCTGCCGCAATATTGGGCCATGTGAATGGCGACTTTCGACAGTTGGCCGGAGAAACTTTTGGAAAATTTCTGATTTTCAGAATTTTTTCGCGAGGTTGCCGCGTCCTTACGTTGATTACCTGAATAGGAAAGCCGACCGTTAGCGGACCACGACGGTAGAAGTCCCCCACTCTCCGTCGAACGACCGCCGTCGGCTCTCGCGGGCTCCGACGAACTTTGAGTCCCCACATCACTATCGTCGGAGCCCTTTTTTTGTTGTCACATTTCACGCGGCAGCGACAAACGGGATTTCGTGGCTCCGCTTCAATTTCAGGTCGCATGGGGCAGGTGGGTCACTGGGCGTGAAGGAAAGTTAACGGCGCGGCGGGAAGGACAATTCCGTGAATACGGGCAAGTGGTCCGAGCCGACGTTGGGTCCCGTCCCCCGTTGATGCACGTGAACGTCCCCGGATACGAAAACATGATCGATGCAAATCGCCATCGGCCAACACCACGTCGGCCACGTTGAAAGCAGTCCGAAACCCTGACGCGAATCCCGCAAACCTGTGCGGCGGAGCATTCCCGAAAGTGCGTGGGAAGAGGTCGTCGCGTTGAAATCGCCGACGACGACGATGGGATGTTCGTGCGACAACAACGCGACGACCGATCCAAGCGTGTGGATTTGCACGTCGCGGTATTCCAGCCTTTCAAAATTCGTCGGGGAACTCGTATGCAGGTTGAACATCAGGAATTCCCGGCCCTCCACGGTGATTTGTCCGATGATTGCCATGCGATCGACATTCCGGAATAGCCTCAGCTTCGGGAGAAATTCTTCCGCCGGAAATCTGCTGAAGATCACATTGCCCTTGTCGGGTCCGACTCGCCACCGCCACGCCGACAGCGCGTCGGCCAGATTCTCGTTCCAGACATCTGTGTATTCCACGAAATTGATGATATCCGCATCCGATTCGCGAATCAGTCGTTCGACGGATGCAAAGTCGTCGTTTTCGTTGAACAGGTTCAGGGCAAGAACGCGCACCGTCCGGGGTCCCGGTTCGGGCTGAACGGCCGGCAGGTAAATCGAAAACAACTGGAGCGCCGGCAACAAAATGACCGCCAGAATAAGGCAGCCCCATCGCGGACGCCGCGCTGCGAACTGGTAAATCGCCGCACAAAGACCTGTCACGACGATTTGCAACTGAAAATTCGTAGCGCAATCGATCAGGGCGGAAGCATACGAATTGAATTGACCGGCGAGCCACAGGCCAATCAGCGCGGTCGCACCCGCGAGACTCCAGTGCCAACGACGCGCGGGCCTCGGCGCGCTGGCGGGATTCGGCGAGGCGTCCGGAGTCGCGGAGGACGTGCTCATGATGCAGGGCGGGATGTCAGGCGGCCCGCTTCTGGTCGTCAGGACCCTTCCGTCCGTTTCCGTAAAGCCATGGATTGAGCGACGGATCATTGTACATCTTGAATTGCCGCCACGCGCGGTGACGAACCAGGCCGCCGCCAATATCGTCAAGCAATTGCTGCAACGCGCCGGCCAGTTCGTGGTGCTGGATCATGCAAGTCGTCAGCCTCGCCTGGACCGACAAAACGTGGTCGTGAGTAACGTCCGTTCTTGCGAGTTGTTCGTTCAGATGGTAGATGCGCAACGACATGATGGAAAGGCGATCGATCACGCTGCCGCACGTCTCCGTATTGACGCGCGCGGCGTCCGCGGGACGAACGCACCGCAGTGCGAGCAATTCCGCAAGGGCTTCGTCGATTTTCTCAATCCAGTCGTTGCGCTGCTGGTTCAGCCCGTCGATGTTTCGCTTGACCTGCGCGATTCGCGAATCGTCAGCCTCCGGACAGCGGGCTTCGTCTTCCTCGTGCCAGAGCCGGAAATTGAAGGAGTGCTGCTGGCAGACGATTTCCAGCAATCCCGCCCACGGGTTGAAAATCTCACCCTCGTGCCATCGGTGTACCATCGAGGAGTGTAAGTGGATAATTTCCTGCACGTCGATCATGACTGCATCCTTGCATGGGAGGGAATCGGTTCGCCCGGGACGACTTCCTGGCGCGCCGGGGCGGGGATTCTAGTCAAATGGTCGAGGCCGCCTCAATACGAACCTGCAACCTGCTATATTGTTAAACTTGTTCCGCTTTTGCGAGCACCCGCTGGAACCATGCAACAACAACGGATGTTGAACGTGACATCGCCCTCGTTCGTGCCGACTGACCTTTTCAAACAACCCCGTGCGACGTGGAGAGCGACGGGTATCACAAGTGCTTGCATTCTCGTGCTGTCATTCAGCGGATACGCGCAACCCCTCATGGGTCAGGTCCCCGGGGGGACAAAAAGTGGTCATTCGTCGAACGTCGCCGGCGCGTTGCCGGGTCCTGGCGCGCGGCTTGACGGCCAGCTCGCCATGGAAATGCTCGAGGAAGTCTGCCGCCTTGGCCCGCGAATTAGCGGCAGCGCGGCGATGCAGGAACAACAAAAATTGTTGCAAGAGCATTTTGGGAAGCTCGGTGCCGCTGTCGGTTGGCAGCCTTTTCCGGGAGTGCATCCCGTCCATCAAACGCGCGTCGAATTACGCAATTTGCTCGTGCAGTTTCATCCTGACCGGCCGATCCGGATTCTGATTGCCTGTCATTACGACACGCGACCGTTTCCGGACCGCGATCCGGTAAACCCGACGGGCGTCTTTCTCGGTGCCAACGACGGTGCCAGTGGCGTGGGTCTGCTCTGCGAGCTGGGAACGCACTTGCCCCATCTCGATTCGGAATTTGGCGTCGACCTTGTCTTTTTTGACGCCGAGGAATTTGTTTACCAGAATGGGCGGGACGAATACTTTCTTGGGTCGACATGGTTTGCCAGGCAATATGTGAACAACGCGCCATCGTGGCGGTACGCCGCCGGAGTGCTGGTGGACATGGTGGGCGACCGGGAACTCGACATTTTCCTGGAAAAGAACAGCTGGAAATACGCGCGCGAACTGACACGTCAAATCTGGCAAGTCGCCGAGCGAGAAGGAGTCACTGAATTTGTGGCGCGGACCCGCCATGAAGTCCGCGACGACCATTTGCCGTTGAACACGATCGCGAGGATACCAACGTGCGATATCATCGATTTTGATTATCCCAATCCATCGAGCAAGCCGCTCAACAAGTACTGGCACACGGAGGAGGATACGCCGGACAAGTGTTCCGCGGAGTCGCTGGCAAAGGTGGGCAACGTGCTACTTGCATGGTTACGCGAGGTCAAGGTGCCGCGATGATTTTGCTGGTCGGTTCCATCACGTGCATTGCCGGTGTCGTGCTGATCCTTCGCCATTTGCATCTCTGGCGTCAGCAGATCAATGCGACCGGGGAACCGCGGACGCACGTCTGGCTGAACCGGCAACTAAGGCGGCGAACGCTCACAAGCACCTGCATTGCGGTGCTGGGATTTATCATTATCCTCCTTCATTTCCGGGCGTTTTGGGAAAACCGTCCCACCGGCCCGGTCATCCTGATTTCCTGCGCCTTGACGCTGGTGTTCATGATCTTTGTGCTCGCTTCGCTCGATTTCCTTGCCACAAGCACGATGCTCCGGACGCAGCGGCGTGACGCGAGTCAGGCCGCCGAAAAACTGACGCGCGATTACCGGCGGCTGAATAAAAAACGGACGGACAGCCATGAGGGCACCTCGGCGGAAACCAAGGGAGACGGGACTTAGAACGTGATCGCATGGACTGAACACGCCAGCTGCCAGAAACTTTTTACTTGCTGGAAACGCCTGATGGACTGCCAGCCATGAAAAACGTCGTGGCCGTCATCCTTGCGGGCGGCAAGGGCTCGCGCCTCGAGCCGCTGACCCGTGACCGCGCGAAACCCGCCGTTCCCTTTGGCGGCTGCTGGCGGATTATTGACTTTACGCTTTCCAATTGCCTGAACAGCGGTCTTCGCAGGCTGCTTGTGCTGACGCAGTACAAGTCGCTAAGCCTCGACCGTCACATCGATCTCGCGTGGCGCGGCTATTTCCAGCGCGAGCTGGGCGAGGCGCTCGAGATCGTTCCGCCCCAGCAGCGAGTCAACGAGCAATGGTATCAGGGTACGGCCGACGCCGTCTGGCAGAATATCTACGCGATCGAACAGCACCGGCCCCGCTACGTCGTCATTCTCGCCGGCGATCATATTTACAAAATGAACATTGCTCGACTTGTCGAGTCGCACGTCGAGAAGGATGCCGACGTGACCATCGCCGCGCTGCCGGTCGCGCGCGAGGCGGCGCGCCAGTTTGGCGTGATGTCGATCGACGCGGACGGGCGGATCGTTGCCTTCGATGAAAAGCCCGACGACCCGGCCGCGATGCCCGGCGACCCGGGAAATTCCCTCGCGAGCATGGGAATCTATGTCTTCACAACGACGGTCCTTCTGGAAACGCTTTGTCGCGACGCCAACCTTGCGACAAGTTCCCATGATTTCGGCCGCGAAGTCATCCCCTCGATGATTGACTCGCATCGCGTCGTCGCGTGGCCGTTTCGTGATGAAAACCGGAAACAGACGCCCTACTGGCGCGACGTGGGAACTCTCGACGCCTATTACGAATCGAACATGGACCTTGTGTCGGTCGACCCGATGCTCAATCTTTATGACCAGGAGTGGCCGATCCGCACGCACCAGATCAACGCGCCGCCGCCAAAATTCGTTTTTGGCAGCCGCGACGACGGGCCGCGCGTCGGAACGGCACTGGACAGTATTGTCTGCGCCGGAACGATCATTTCCGGAGCGCGGGTGCGGCGCTCGGTGATCGGACCGCTCGTCCGCATCGCCGAGGAATCCAGCGTCGATGATTCCGTTGTCTTTGGCGGCGCTTCGATCGGGCGTAACGCAATCGTTCGCCGCGCGATCATCGACAAGTACGTTCACGTTCCCGACGGGTTGCAAATCGGACTGGACGAACAGGCTGACCGGGCGCGTGGCTTCACCGTGACTCCCGACGGCGTGACGGTCATTGCCAAGGGAGACCGAATTGGGCCCAATTCGCGGGGGCCGGCATTTTCCCGGCGGCCCGCCGCGAAGACGCAGGTTGATTCAAAAGCCCGCCGCCGCTGAATGCACTTCGGCGGAGCGATGATTCCTCACGACTCGATCGGTCCAACCCGCGCATTAAGCGTCCAGCACCCCTTCGGGTCCTATTCGGGGGGCTTGTCGAGGATCGACCCGATGGCCTTGTCGACCAGGTACCGCAATCGCAGCAATTCATCCACCGAATACGAACTGCTGCTCTTCCACTGGCCAGACTGGTCGCGATACCGCTTGTCGAGACTCGCCCGATAGAATTTCCGCTGGTTGCCATCGCCGTTGGATACGTTCTCAAACAGGCTGAGTGAAACGTTGCTGATGCGGAACGTCTCGATCGGAGGGTTTTGGGTTGCCTGGGTCATGGCTTTCTCCCTGTGAAAAAGAATAACTGGACTAAAAAGGTCACGAATCCCGGTTATCGCGGGGTCCGTGGACAAGTCTGGTCCATCACGAATAAAATTCTCCCCGAGTGCTAGCTGGACAACGGCCCGGTCTTACCATCAGCAGCCAGAGCCCGCGTCGACACGCCCGGGAAGAGTTCGTCCAGAAGAGTCCCCCGGATCACCAGAATCAATCAAGCACGAGGACAGAACGATGAAGGCTCCTGCGACGATCCCTGAGAAAGTCTCGACGACGACTTTCACGCGGCTGGAGATTGCGACTCGGCATATTCATTCGGCGCGGCAGTATACGTTGAGCTTGCTCGATGGCCTGACGGCGGACGATTGGTTCTGGACGCCACGCCCCGCGGTCACGCACATCGCGTGGCAAGTCGGCCATCTCGCATTCGCTCAGTACGGCCTGGTGCTTTTTCGCCAGCGCGGACGCCTGGCCGAAGACGCGGAACTGATGTCAAGCGGTTTCCGCAAGACGTTTGCCAAGGGCACGACCCCATCACCAGATCGTTCCAGCTACCCCGTCATTGATGAAATCCGGAAGACATTTGACCGGGTTTATGACCAGGCGATGTCCGAACTGAACGAGATGGACGACGATGGGCTTGACGAACCCGTGGAATCGCCGCACGCGGCTTATTCAACGCGCTACGGCGCGTTGTTGTTTGCCGCCGATCATGAAATGCTGCACGCGGGTCAAATCGGCTTGCTTCGCCGCCTGATGGGCAAGCTCCCGCTCCGGTAACCCTTTACCCAGTTCGCCGATCCTGCAATTTTGGAAGCCTTCGTAGAAACCCGCGAACTGACCAAGCGCTACCGCGAACTCGCTGCGCTCGATCATTGCACGCTTGTCATTCGCGGCGGCGAGGTATTTGGCCTGCTCGGTCCCAACGGAGCGGGCAAGACGACGTTGCTTCGGCTGTTGATGGGTTTTCTCCGGCCGACCAGCGGCAGCGCGACGATCGGCGGGCTGGATTGTTACCACGATCGCGTCGCCGTTCATGCCTTGACGGCTTACCTGCCTGGCGAAGCCCGCTTGTTTCGCACGATGCGCGGCCGCCAGGTGCTCAAGTTTTTTTCCGGAATGCGCGACGATACAAGTTACGCCGCTGCGTTGCGTGTCGCCGAGCGACTGGAGCTGGACCTCTCCCGCTGGGTCGGATTCATGTCGACGGGGATGCGGCAAAAACTTGCGCTCGCGGCAGTAATGGCGATCAACTCGCCGCTGCTGGTTCTCGACGAGCCGACCGCGAACCTCGATCCGAATGTGCGGTCCGAAGTCATGAAAATGGTCGTCGAGGCGCGCGCGGCGGGTCGAACGGTGATCTTTTCCTCGCACGTCCTTTCGGAAGTCGAGGAGGCCTGCGACCACGTGGGAATCCTTCGCGGCGGGAAGCTCGTCCATTCCCAGGCGATGGACACGCTCAAGCGGCAACATCGGGTCGTCGCGCGACTCAACGGACCGCTACCCGATATTCCCGCCGCGATCCGCGAGCAAATGACGCTTTTCCACCTTGAGGAAGGCCGCGTCCGTATCGAGACCCCCGGCGAACTGTCGTTGATCCTTAAATGGCTGGCCAGCGCCGACCTGGACGACGTCTTTATCCAGCCGGTCGGCCTGCGCAGCGTCTACGACCGGTTCCACTTCGATCCCGCCGAACCGGGCGAGGCCAGTGACCAATGAACAAGACCCTTTGGAAAAAGTGCGTCCTCGAAAGCGCCCTCGTCATGACGGCACTGGCGATCGGCACGGCGGCCTTTGCATGGTTCCGCGTCCATGTCGTTGGCAAGGTCGACACGTCCTCATTCGAGAAAATTCTCAAGCTGCTGCCCGAGGAATGGCTCAAGTTCACCACGGTCAATGTGGAATGGCTCATTTCCTACGTCGGCCGCACGGCGATGACGCTCGACGAACCCTTTCTCGTCATGCTCGTCGCGATTTGGGGAATCGTGCGGGGAAGCGACGTCGTTAGCGGAGAAATCTCGCGCGGCACAATGGAGATGCTGCTTGCCCAGCCGGTCAGCCGGAGCCGCGTCTTTGTCATTCAATCGGCGGTGACGATCGCCGGCGTTTTGTTCCTTTCCCTCCTCACGTGGCTCTTCATGTGGATCGCCGTTCACACGACGAACGTGACGCTGCCGCCGCGGAACGAGTCGTCGTTTTGGGGGCTGATTGCCGATTTTCTTCCGCAATCAGCGGGTCCTTCGGTCAAGGTCGAGCCACAGCACCAGCCGATGTCGGATTACGTCAACTCCGGACTCTTCGCTCCGGGAATCCTCAATCTTGTCCTGCTTGGCTGTTTCGTGTCCGGATACGCGACGCTGATTTCGGCGTTCGACCGCTATCGCTGGCGCACGCTCGGGATCGCAATTTCCATTTACATGGCGGCGGCGATGATCAAGATCGTTGCGATGTCGTCGGATGCGTTTGATTGGGCCAACTGGCTAACGTTTTTTTCGCTCTACGAACCGGAGTTGGCGGTCAAGTTGTTCCAGGCCGATCCGGCAAGTTTCTGGCAGCTTTCGCGGCACGACGAATCGGGAATCTGGACGGGCTTTGGTCCGATGGGACACAATTTGTGGTTGCTCGCCAGTACGATTGGGTTTTATGTGATGGCCGCGCTAAAGTTCCGCCATCGCGACATCCCGGCACCGCTGTGACCGCGTCCAGCAGCGGGTTGTCGCGGAAGCCGCCAGGGCTTTTTTTCGAAGCGCGGTCGTTTAGGCGTTGCCAAAAACGAAACACTCCGCGAGTTCCGCTCCATGAGCGGCTGCCTTAAACGTGTAATTCGACGACGTCGCGATCATTGAGCACGTAGTCGCCCTTGACCGGCGTGCCGTCATGGACGCCGCTTCCCCAGACGCGCGCGGACTTGAAATTCCTCGCCATGTCCTTGTGGATCAGTTCGGCCAGTTCGAGAATCGTGCCGCCGCGCGGCAGCGTAAAGGGCGAATCCATGTCGGCTTCCTTTCGGGAAGGCAGTTTCGTGTAGACGCGCACGACGTCCATCGCCGCGTAAATTGCGTCGCGCAGTTGCTCCAGTCCCTCTCCGCCCATGGCGCTAATCCGGAACGACTCGAGATCAAGGTTAACGTACCCGGAGAAAAACTGGCGACGGTCGGCGGCCTCGGGCAAGTCCGATTTGTTCTCGATCAGAAACGCCCTTGTGTAAGTCGTCCCGATATCCTCCTCGTCCGCGGCGGTTTCACGGGCCAGCCGTGACTTCGTCGCTTCGATCTGTCGCCAGGCGTCGCGAAGTTCCTCGCCGCCATTGTCATCTCCCAGATTGAGAACCAGAAGCACGAGGTCCGCGCCGCGAATCAGGGACTGTACCGCCGGATCGTAGACATCGGCGGTAATCGGGGGCGTGTCGACAAGCTGGACCATCACGTCATTCCATGGCATCATGCCTGGCTGGGGCTCGCGGGTTGTAAAGGGGTAGGGGGCGATCTCCGGTTTGGCGCTGGTGAGCGACGCGAGCAACGTGCTCTTGCCGCCATTCGGACCGCCGACGATGACGGCGCGACCCGCCCCCTGGCGAAGGATTTTCGTGCCACGACCGCCTCCCGCCTTTCGCGGTTTCGCGACCTCGTCCCGGACGCGGCTGATTTTTTGCTTCAGGTCGGACTGCAGCTTGTCCGTCCCCTTGTGCTTGGGCAGTTCCTTGAGCATGACCTGAAGGCAATCGAGTTCCTCCTGGGGAGTTGTCGCGCGGCGGTACGCTTGTTCGGCCTTGAGATATTGCTGGGTGAGGTTTGCGGGCATGATCCAACTTCCCGTTGCGTTCGAGGATTGCGTTCGATAGAACGGTGGACTGTGAACAGGTCAGGCTCTTTCAAGGTAAAATGGGTTTCCGGAGGTGCCGTCACCCGCGACGCCGACGGCGGCATCGATATTAACGTACCCGAGATTGAAGTGCCGGATATCGAAATCAAGTAATGACGCCGCGTCATTCTGAACGACCGTCGGGACGTTTTTCCTTTTCGGCGGCTTCCGGGTTGCGAATTTTCAGCGCATGCTCGAGCCAGCGAACCGGAATCAGACAGACAACGGCATGATTGTTCTCGACATGCTACGGAAAGATTCCCATGTCGCCGTAACACAACGCGATCTTGTCAATCGCGCTGATGAACGAGGCGGTGCGCAAATCGACGCGGTCGGACTTTTTTCGCTTCCTGTTGAGATTGATCTGGATGTCGCGGACTTCGCGATACGAACTGGCCATCGTTTCCTCGAGGCCCGATCGGACCAGGTCCTCCTCGCCGGCACCGCGCGCGAGGACGCTCAGCATTTCCTCGGTAAACGCCTTTTCCGTCGCCCCCTCGACCGCCTTGAGCAACCGGCGATAGGCGAATTCCTCAAATCGCTTCTCGAGCCGTCCGAAACGAACATGCGAAAGGTCCTTGAGCCACTCGAAATAGGAAACGGTGACGCCTCCCGCGTTGAGGTACACGTCGGGGATGACCAATACTCCGCGTTCGAAGAGCGCTTCACTGGCGTCGGCGGTGACGGGGCCGTTGGCGGCTTCGGCAATGATTTTCGCCTTGATGCGACCGGCGTTTTCGCTGGTAATGACGTTCTCCAGCGCCGCGGGAACGAGGATGTCACATTCCAGCTCAAGCGCCTCCGGTGACGACGCAAGGGGACGCGAAGCGGGACTGTTCAGGATCGATCCCGTTTCCTTGCGGTGAAGGTCGACGTTGACGATGTCCAGTCCCTTTGGATTGAAGATCGCGCCGTCGTATTCAGCGATCGCGATCACCCTCGCCCCGTTTTCCTCAAAGTATTTGGCGGCGTGAAAGCCGACGTTGCCAAACCCCTGAACCACGACCGTCTTGCCCTCCACGCCCGTCGAGAGACCGACGGCCTTCATGTCGTCGGCGATCGAACAGGCTTCACGGACGCCGAAATAAACGCCGAGGCCCGTTGCCTCGGTGCGGCCGCGAATTCCTCCCAGCTCAACGGGCTTTCCGGTCACGCAGGCGAGCGCGTTGAGTTCGCCGTTGTTGAGCGACTGATAGGTGTCGGCGATCCACGACATTTCGCGCATTCCGGTGCCGAAATCCGGAGCGGGGACATCGCAGCCGGGGCCGATGAAATTCTTGCGATAGAGTTCGAAAGTAAAACGTCGCGTGATTCGCTCCAGCTCGCGATCGGAGTATTGCTTCCGGTCAATACGAACGCCCCCTTTCGCTCCGCCAAACGGCACGTTGACAACGGCGCACTTGTAGGTCATGAGACCCGCCAGCGCGATCACTTCGTCCTCATTGACGTCCTTGCTGAAACGAATCCCGCCCTTGGTCGGCAACTTGTGATTGCTGTGCTCGGCGCGCCAGGCGTGGATGACTTCGATGTCCCCGTTGTCGAGCTGTACCGGAAAGGCGAACCGGCAGACAAAATTGCACTCGCGAACCTGCGCCAGCAGCTTCGGGTCGTGGTCCGTTAGCCCGGCAGCCTTGTCAAAATTCTGATTGACTTGATCCGAGAAACTGATTTTGGACATGGCGGATGGCTCACACCGGCCCGTTCGGCGCAACGGGAAATTCACGGAAAGGCAAACGGCAATCGCGACGCCCGGTCGCCGACCGGGTTTTGTAATATAGCCGAGTTTGCCGGTTGCGATACGGTTGCTAACTCGCGACTCCCGTCAACGCTTATCCGGGGCGAATCCAGGTAACTTCAACCTGTCCAGCTCCAGTCATGCAAGTTTCGGATCGGCAAGTGACCGATGCGGCCTGAGTACGAGTCCTCCCTGGATCAACCGTAACGCAATCGCGGTAATTGTGAATTGGCCCGACAATTCGGCTCGATTAGACTGAACGGTGCCGCCATCGAGGGACGTCAGGAACGCCATCGAGGGACGTCCGGGTTCTCGTTCATCCAGACCGCAAGAGATCACGACAAAACAATTTGCCATGACGACCGGTTCCATCGATCAGACTCGAACCATTAAACGCCGCCGCGCGCGCATCCGAGTCGCGGCACGGTGGGCCGGCTCGATCTTGCTGGTGGGACTGACACTGGGCCTTCTCGCCCTGCTTGCGTGGAAGAAATACGGCGAAATCCAGGCGGCCATGAACATGCCGCCACCTCCGGAAATGCCGATTGCGGTCGGCATTGAGCCAGTCGGTACGCTTTCCTGGAGAAACTCAACGACCAGCATCGGTACCATTCTTGCGCCGCGTTCCATCACCGTTAACAACGAGACGCAGGGGACCGTCGCCGACGTCGATTTCAAGCCAGGCCAACTCGTGGAAGAGGGCGCGCGGCTGCTCAGTCTGGACACCAGCGTCGAGGAGGCGCAGCTCAAGGCGGCGGAGGTTCGCGAAAAGTTCGCGCTCACAACGCTCGAACGAAACCGGCAAATGGCCCGCTCCGATTCAATCGCCCAAAAGGAACTGGAGGACGTTGAGTCGCTCTGGCAGCAGGCCCAGGCGGAAGTCGAAGAGCTGAAGGCGATGATCGCGCGGAAGACCATCGTTGCCCCCTTTCGGTCGCGTGTCGGACTCTCCGACGTGCAAAAGGGACAATACCTGCCCGCGGGAACGATGATCACCAATCTGCAAAGTGTCGAAGACCATTTGCTGGTGGAATTCACGCTGGCCCAATTTGTTGTCAGCCAGGTCAATCCCGGCGATCCGGTCATCCTCGTCACCGCGGGCGAAGAACACCCGGCAACCATTTCAGCGATCGACGCGCAGGCCGACCGCCAGACCCGCAACGTTCGCATCCGCGCAAGGATCGACAATCCGCCCGCTTCGCTCAGTCCGGGAGATTCCGTTTCGGTTCAGGTCGAATACGGACCGGCGATGAACGTCCCTTCGGTACCGGCGGAATCGGTTCGTCGCTCGCCGCAGGGGACGTTCGTGTTTCTCGCGGAAGAAAACAAGGCGGGCGAGTTGCGCGCTTCGGCCCGTCCGGTCGTGCTCGCAACCTCGGCTGGATCGCGCGTCGGTATTGCCAGTGGTGTCCGGGCCGACGAGCCGGTGATCGTCGAGGGGTCGTTCAAGCTCCACGATGGCGCGCTGATCATCCCCGCGAATTCTGAATCCGGGGAACCGGAAGGAAACTGAGAGGGCCGTCCCGGCGGGCGAATTCATGCGAGCCATCACCGACATTTTCATTCAGCGCCCCGTGCTGGCGATCGTCATCAACCTGGCGATCGTGCTGATTGGCCTCAGTGCCATCCGCGCGCTACCGGTTCAGCAGTATCCCAAACTGGAAAGCTCGTCGGTCATCATCGCCACTTACTATATTGGGGCCAGCGCCGAAACCGTTCGCGGCTTTCTGACCACGCCGATCGAGCAGGCGGTCAGCAGTATCGCCGGAGTCGATTACATCGAGTCAAGTTCAACGGCGGGCGTCAGCCTGATCACCATCCGGCTGAAGCTGAACCACGATACGACTCAGGCACTGGCCGAGATCAATGCGCGGCTGCAGCAGGTTCGCCGGCAGTTACCGCCTGATTCCGAGCCGCCGTCGGTCGAGCTGCAGCGCGCCGACCGACCCTTCGCAAGTTTTTACATCAGCTTTACTTCCGACCGCTTTGAGATTCCGGTACTCACCGACTGGCTGGCCCGCAACATTCAGCCGCAATTGACCACCCTGCCGGGGATTCAGCGGATTGGCGTCGAGGCGGGGCAGATGCCGGCGATGCGAATCTGGATTTCGCCCCGGCGGCTGGCGGAGCTGAACCTCACGCCAGGCGATGTCTACAGCGCGTTGCAACGCAACAACTTTATCGCGGCGATCGGACGGCTCAAGGGAGAAACGGTCCAGGTCGATTTACTGACCAATACCGATCTTCAAACGGTTGAGGAATTCAAGGACCTGATCGTCTCGCGCCGCAACGACGCCACGATCAGGTTGAGGGACGTGGCCACCGTCGAACTCGGTTCGGAAGAACCCTTGATGACGGCTTTTTACGAAGGCAACGAAGCGGTTTACATCTCGGTCTGGCCGCTGCCGGGGAGCAACGAAATCGAGGTCTCTCTCAATCTGCAGCGGGAACTTGAGCGATTGCGACCTGTTCTGCCGGCCCACGTCGACATGCACCTGGCCTTTGACGGCACGACCTTTATGCAGGACGCCATCCACGAAATTGGCGAAACGCTGGCCGAGACGATCATGATCGTCGGCCTGGTCGTATTCCTTTTTCTCGGTTCGTTGCGGACCGCCATCGTTCCTCTTGTGGCGATGCCTGTGTCTCTCATCGGTGCCACAATCGCCATGCTGGCGATGGGGTTTTCGCTGAACCTGCTGACGATCCTCGCGATTGTTCTGGCGGTTGGCCTGGTGGTCGATGACGCGATTGTCGTTGTCGAAAACGTTCAAAGGCATGTTCAGCTTGGCAAATCGCGATTGCAAGCCGCCTTGATTGGTGCCCGGGAACTGCGTGGCCCGATCGTCGCCATGACGATTACGCTGGCTGTCGTTTACACGCCGATCGGATTCCAGGGGGGGCTGACCGGCATGTTGTTTCGCGAGTTTGCCTTTACCCTGGCGGCGGCGGTCCTCGTTTCCGGTTTTGTCGCGGTGACGCTGTCGCCGGTGATGAGCAGCTTGATGATTCACCCTTCAGGACGTGAAGCGTGGCTGACACGAATCGTCAACCGGCTGTTTGACCGGGTCCGCGCGGTCTACGCATGGCTTGTGCGGGGCGCGATCGAACTCAAGGGGTCGATCGCCGTGGCAACCCTCCTCTTTGCGATGGCCGCCGTGCCGCTGTACCTGTTCAGCGGCAAGGAACTGGCGCCAGTCGAGGACCAGAGCGGGATCGCGCTGATCCTTGAGTCCGCGCCGGATTCCACACTGGAGTCGACTTCCAAATGGACGAAGCGGCTGGCGGAACAGATGCGGCAAATTCCCGAATACGACAGCATGTGGGGCATCGCGACCAGCAGTGGCGGATTTGGCGGCATCATCACCACGCCTTTCGACGAACGAAACCGGACGACGACTGAAATCCAGCCGGAAATGTTCGGGCTGGTATCGCAGATCGCCGGGATCAAGGCCTTTCCGTTTACGCTTCCTCCCCTGCCGACCGCCGGTTACTCCGACGTCGAACTGATCGTCAAAAGCGATTTGCCAATGCAGGATATGGCCGATTCCGTCAACGAGATTCTGGAGCGAAGCCGCCAGACGGGAAAGTTCCTGTTTGCGGAAAGCGATCTGAAACTCGACTTGCCGCTGGCCCGCGTCAACGTCGATCGGGACAAGGTGGCGGATCTGGGGATGGACCTCGCAACGATTGGTCAAGAACTCGGCGTGTTGTTTGGCGGTGCCTACGTGAACCGCTTCAATTACTTCAATCGCAGTTATCAGGTCATCCCGCAACTTGCTGATTCCGACCGCCAGTCGCTGGGCGCGCTGATGGACCTGAGGATTCGGGGTCCTTCGGGCGATCTTGTCCCCGTTTCCAGCTTTGCCAGTATCGAATCAACCGCTGCGCCGCGCAATCTCACCCGGTTCCAGCAGCAAAGCGCCGTGCGCCTCACCGGTGCCGTCATACCGGGCGTTACTCGTCAGGACGCTTTGGACACGATGGAGCAAGTCGCCCGCGAGGTGTTGGGTCCGTCGGCCGCGATTGACTACGCCGGCCAGTCCCGTCAACTTCGTGAAGAAGGCTCGGCACTGGTTGTCAGTCTCGGATTTGCGCTGATCCTGATTTATCTGGTGCTCGCCGCCCAGTTCCATTCGTTCCGCGATCCGCTGATCGTGCTTCTCGGTTCGGTACCGCTTGCCCTGTCCGGCGCGTTGATCCTGACGTTTTCGGGCTTCACGACAATCAATATTTATTCGCAGGTTGGCCTCATCACGCTCGTCGGACTGGTGGCAAAAAACGGAATCCTCATCGTGGAATTTGCCAACAGCTTGCAGGCGGCGGGGCACGACAAGTGGACGGCGATTTATGAAGCCTCACAGACGCGACTGCGACCCGTGCTGATGACGTCGGCCGCCACGGTATTCGGGCATTTCCCGCTCGTCCTCGTCGCGGGTCCCGGTGCCGAAGCCCGCAACAGCATCGGCATCGTGCTGGTCGCCGGGATGGCGATCGGCACGCTGTTTACGCTGTTTGTCGTCCCGGCGCTGTACATGCTGATCGCCGCCCGCCACCGCGCCGGTGAAGTCCCCGACATCGACGCAACGATCGCGGCGTAATTCGCCGATCGCGGCGTGATTCGCCAGCGGGCTGCCTTTCCAAAGTGACGTTCGGGCGCGAGTTGGCCAATCCTTGTCCCACGGTTCGCCGCCGACACGATTTGTTGCGAGCCTTGCGAAAACAGGCTTCGCGAGCCATTTTGCCACGAATACCAGTGGTGTTTCACGTCGTTGCGGTGATCCATGGGCAACGCAATATAGTTCTCATGGAAAAGTCTGTTCGCGATCAGGGGAATCACGCCTTTCGGGACGATTTCCCTGATGAACGTGACGGCACGAATGGACGGGTCTTTCTCAGGAGTCACATAGAACCGCAGATTAACCTCCTCGAAGCACCGGTGAAAGGGAATCGGAAGGCCAACAACCCGCGTCTTGTTGAACATGAATGCGACGAGACTGACGAAAACGTGACCGTCGAATTCGTCAATCCTGGTCCCGTCGGGCACAAAGGGTTCGAGGACCACGGCCTCAATGCTTGTAACTGGCCAACAGCAGATGTTTCCATTCGGCCGTCAGGAACTTCATGGGCGTGCCTGGTTTGCTGCGCCTCGCTCGTGCGTTCGCATTACCGTGTATCGCCACCCGGATAGACGACCCAGTCCGCACCGTAGGCGTGCAGAAATGACGGGGCGACAAGCGGCGCTTCGCGCGGCGTCAGGTGAAACACGAACCCGACCGGCGACGAATTAGTCTCGGACTTGCGGCTGTTAAAGACCGTGCGGCCCCACCGCTTTCCAAGTGCAACGAGTTCGAACGAATCGAACGAGCGACGCTCCCGATTCCACGCGGCACGACCAAACATCCGCGTTTCAATTCCGTGATCGAGCTTCCGTCCCAGAGACCTTGACGATTCCGCGCGGGAACTCCCCGTTAACTCCAGCCGCACGGTATTGGCATTGGCCTCCAGCACGCGAACATGGATTTGCGAGCCGGCGATTTCATCCTTTGAGTAATGATCGGTCTGGCCCTTGACGGTATCGATGACACTGAATCGCACGATTCGCGCGACCAGCGCGGTTTCCAGGTCATAAGAGTGCCCCGTGCGCCAATCCGAGTCATCCGGCGGGAGAAACCGGCAGGCTTCGGCCTGTGAAAACCACACGCGGTCCTGATTCCACGCCGCGCCCGCAGGGTCATCGGGATGGCAACTGGCCGGCAGATCGCGAGCCACCATCGTCAGGTTGAGTCCGTTGGCGGGATAGCTCTCTTCCCAGCGGTGGTCTGGCAGCACGTCGGCGTCGTCGGCCAGCGTTCGTTCCGCGACGCCAAGCGCCGAATAATCACGAAGGGCGGCTTTCATCATTTTGATCACCTCGTCAACATTGTGCGTATTGACCGAGCCGAGCAGTTTCCCGGACGCCGAGCAAGCATAGATGCCCTGACGCGTTGAATGATGGCGGCGGTAGTGACCGACTTCGGAGACCTTCTGAAAGTGGCGCGCTTCCGGATCGGTTCCAATTTGCAGTCGCCACACTTCGTCCGTCGCGGGAACAAACTGTTTCGCCAGCTCGATCACTTCGGAATTGGACCAGACAGACCGTCGGCCAATGACGCCGTTATTTCACGTGCAGCCCAGCGGATGGCCGTTCATCGTCCACAGCAACAGCGGCTTGTCGGCCGAATTGGCAGCCACAATTCCGTCGGCAAACGAAACGAGCCACGGGATGTTTTGCCAGTTCAGCTCATCGTCACAGGGAAGAATGCGATCGCGCCACGCCTCGAAATTCGCGGCAGTTGGCTGGAGGCTCGTCGCATCCACCGGCTCCGACTGCTGCCCGGCGGCCAGCCCGGACACCAGTGCAATGATCGGTGCAATGAGGAATGCCGGGTTGGGGATTGTTAATTGCATGACTGTCCTTGCGAGTGAAATGACTTTGAGCAGCATTCACTAAATCATACCAAAGTCCATCGCGTCTTCGTCATCAGCGGATGCCGGTGCGTCGTCATCGGTGGAAACGGGTGCCGCCTGACGCAGTCCGACAAAATGGATTTCCGATGGTTCACCGACGAGCAAGAACAACTCGCCCTCGTCATTCGCCAACAGGAATCCCGCGTCGGCGACCAAGCCGCCCCGGTAGCTGTATTCGAATTCATAGATCGTTCCCGCGCGGAGCGTTTCCAGCAATGATTCCGGAATCGGTGTCTCGTCCTGCTCGAGGAAATATACCAGACGAATACTGTGGTCGAGAAACCTTTCCATCGTTGCAACGTTGTCCAGCCGTATCGTCTGTCCAAGCGAAGACTTGACCGGGACAATCGTCTCGCCTTCCAGGTTGACGGGCCGCAACTCGTCGCGGCTGACCCACTGGCCGTCGGCGGTCAAATAACCGATCCCGGTGCCGCCGCGCCCGATCACTTTTCGTCCATCCTCGGCGAGCGTCGCCAGGTCACACGGTTTCCCCTCCTCGTCGAGAACGAGTAACTCCTTGAACCCATAGAGCCGCGCGCGATCGACCTTGTTCATTCGCAGCGCAATTTCCGCACCGTCAAATTCAAAAATCAATGGCTTGGCCATGACGCCTTCCTCAAGGTCCCTGTCACATCAACGACTCCCGCAATGCTAGCAAACATCAGGCCGGTTTTCGCCGGGCAAGTTCGACAAATCAAGCCGGAACTTTATAATAGCTGTGAATTGTAAACCGATGTGAAGCGGGTTTTCCGCGCTGAAGGACCGAGAGATTTTGACAACCGCGGAGGGAACCATGTTGTTTGCCTTGTTACTGGATGGCGACGATCAATTAATTGCCGCGGCACCTGCCGTGGATGTAGACGTGACAGGCGCATCTTATTGGCGCGAAATCTGGCCGCGACCGCTGGCGATTACTTCAAAAAGCTCGGTCGCCGTGCGCGATATCTCCGACCCGGGCCTGGTCGCGGCGCTTCATTCGCTTGCGCTGGACGATGATCGCCTGGAGGCTTGTCGCGCGTCGGTTGAGGAGTTGTTCGAGCTTGATACGTCGCCACGCCCGCCCCGGAGCGACTCCGGAACTTCGCGCCGTTCCCCGCGCGCCGCATAAGTTCCAGTTTTGCACTTTTCTTTGGAGTGCGGGGACTTGGCACCGCTTTGGATTGCCGAACGCAGGAAATAATTGGAGGTGTGGACGGCAACGCCCCAGCCCGAATGTGTCTCAATACATCGCGTTTTCCGGGGCTAACTGGACAGCGCCACTTTTTGTGGAAATCCACGAGAATACAAGCACGACGCGCGAGCGAGTGTGTTTCGGCGTAACCCACTCACTCGCTTGCGCTTCGTGCTTGTATTGGCAACCAAAGTGGCGCTGTCCAGCTAATCCAAAGCTCCGCCAGGCCGGAGCACTCCAAATTTGCAAAACTGGAACTAAGATTCGGCTACGTAGCGGCGTCTCTCCGAGACGCCGTGTGCCCTGGTCTCCGACCAGCCCCCCCCTGTCACAGGGAAGCTATTTGGTAACCTCAAGCCGGTCAATTTTGGCTGCAAGAATGAAATCGTTTTCGCTCAGGCCGCCAATCGCGTGCGTCCAGATTTCGATCCATGCGTCGCGGTAGTTTTCCAGATGTACGTCGGGATGGTGTCCTTCGGATTCGGCCAGTTCGGCGACTCGATTAAAAAAGTCCATCCCGGCGACAAAGTTCTTGACGCGCCAGTCCTTGCGGATTCGCTTTCCGTCGTGCGTCAGGCTCCATCCAGGCAGCCTGGCGACCTGGTCGCGTGCCTGGGGGAGCGGACAGGCCTCGACACCTCCCTCGCAGGGGACGCACTTTTTTTCACCAAGTTGTTCGCGTGATTGGACTTGGGTACTCATCAATGATTCCTCCAGGCTGGGGTTCACGGATCGATCGGGGGCCGCTGATCGCGGCACACCGGCAAGCCTCAACATCTCCGCCTCGGCCGCCAGTGCATCAATTACGAATTGTATATGATCGGCGAGTTCGACGCCAAACTCGCGCGCTCCGCCGACAATGTCGTCGCGGTTGACGTTGGCGGCAAAGCTCTTTTGCTTCATTTTCTTGAGGACACTCCTGGCCGTCAATCCGTGGATGCCATCGGGGCGAACATAGGCACACGCGGTAATGAAACCGCACAGTTCGTCGCACGCAAACAGCGCCCGGTCGAGCAACGAACGTCGCGGTGCTTCCTCCACGGCGTCCACGTGCGACTTGATCGCATAAATGATTTCGTCCGGATACCCGTGCTCGGCAAGGATTCGCGAACCCTGCAACGGATGATCGGGTGGTTCGGGCCATTTCTCATAATCAAAATCGTGAAGCAGTCCCGTGACGCGCCACACGAGTTCGTTCTCTCCGAGCCGCCGCGCGGAGGCGGCCATCGCCGTTTCCACGGCGAGCATGTGTCGCCGCAATGAGTCGCTCGTGGTGTACTCGCACATCAATTCGTAGCTGGACTGTCGATCCATGCCTGTCAATCCTCGGGAAACGAATGGGGCAAGGTCTCGTCGGTCAATCCGGGCTGCTTGAGAAAGCGGCTCAGGTCGATCCCCGACTCGCGCTGTTCTTCCTCGAGCAGTTTGAGTCGCATTTCCAATTGCTCAAGCCGCCGGGAAAGTCGCGGCAGCAGGTCGGCCTGGCGATCGGCACGCGGCGGTGAGGGAACTGTCGGGTACTTGAGCTGGCGTTGCAGCGCGGCGAAGAGGTACAGAGGATCGCGGCGGCGGTTGGCCAGCGCAATGCGCCCTTCCTTTTCACCGAACAGCACGACGCGGTCTCGCGACGATTCGTTGTCGTCTTCGTCTTCCTTGTAGAACGCGCTGTGGACGTAAATCAGGTCGGCAATGTCGACGAACCCGATTTTCCGGCGAGCCGCAACGAGCCAGCCGCGCCAGTCCTCGTCATAAAACGGATCGCCGGCCATCACCGCGAGTCCCTCGTCGTAACTGAGCCGGTGTCGGCAAAGGACTTCGAGTTGAAAGAGAAAGAGCGCCGCCGGTGAGGTGATTTCTGCCCGGTAACGGGCCTCGTGTTCGAGGATCGACATCGCCGTCGCCATGTCCATTCGGCCGCGGTCGTCTTCCGTCTGGGCCATGATCCACGCCTGAAAGGGCGCGAAGTAATGACTCATCTTGCGCATCGCAACGGACATGCTGCCGCTGTGGTTCAGTTCCGCCAGCATGTAATCGATCGCCATCGGAAGCTTGGTCGTCGCGAGAATTTCCTGGCGAATGTGAGCCAGCAGCAACTGAACCGGTTCGTTGGTCGAAAGGCGGCTTTTCAGTCCCGTGAACAACCAGGCCTGTTCGATGTATTCTTCGGCGGGCAATTGCATCGAGAACTCGTCGGATAACTACTTCGGCTTTCTTGACGACGCGGACTGTTTTTCGTCGCGCAACGTGCGACGAAAAAATGCGATGACCGGGTCCATCGCTTCGAGACGCGAAAACAGCCCGAAATGGCCGTTGTCCCACGACTCCAGTTCCGCTTCAATTCCCGCCTTGTGCAATTGATCGAGAAACGACTCGGCGGACGAGTACGGCACGATCCAGTCGTTCCGCCCGTGAAACAGGTAGAAGGGCGGGTCATCAGGCGCAAGCCACGTTGTTGGCGTCGCTTGTCGCCAGATTTCCGGCTGCTCGCGCCGTGTCCCGCCGAGCCAATAGTTGAGCGATTGCGAGTCGACAACGATCCAGGTGAAATCGCACGGCGCGCCGCCAACCCCAACGGCTTGCAGCCGCGTACTGATCGCGGGCCCGCACGGACGAACGGCCCCCTCCAGCTCCTTCTCCGGCCCGGTCACGCCGAGGAGCGCGACAAGCTGGCCGCCCGCCGAGTAACCCAGCCCGCCAATGCGATTGGGATCGATCTGGTATTCGTGCGCGTTGAGGCGCATCCACCGCACCGCCGCCTTGCAGTCATGGATTTGCGCCGGAAACTGGAACTGGGGCGCGTGGCGGTAATTGATCGCAACGACGACGAATCCGGCTCCCGCCAGTTTCCGCGCGTGGCGAACCCAGTTCAGCTTCGTGCCGCTGCGCCACGACCCGCCGTGGACGGCAAGGATCGCGGGAAAAGGTCCCTCACCCGCCGGAACGTATGCGTCGAGGGTCAACCGGTACTCCTCACCCGAGCTGTACTGGATTCCGCCGAACTTCCGGAATTCCAGTTCGCCGGAGTCGCTCGATTGCGCGGCGACGCGTCCGCTTTCCGCCACCGCGAGAATCAGTGCCAGCGCAAACCATGCCGCGCGCCAATGACGCGAAAGTCGCCCTGGTCGCGCGCTTCGCGACTGTCCAGACCGACTTGCGGGAGTTTTAACGCCGTGAATGACCGAGCGGATCATTGGATGGTGAACGGGAAACAACAACGCGGATGTCGTTCGGTAATCGGGTCAGTATAATGAAATCGCGAGGAGACGTCCGGCCCGGTCGTCGGCTTGCGCTGGTTCGTCAGGAGTTTGTTCGTCGTCCGTCGTCTGGAGCCATTGACGTGTCACAAGGTTTTTCATCGATTCCCGATGCGGTCGAGTCGATCCATCGCGGGGAAGTGGTCATCGTTCTGGACGATGAGAATCGCGAGAACGAAGGGGATTTCATCTGCGCGGCGGAACTGGCTACGCCGGAGACGGTCAACCTGTTGTTGAGCGGCCGCGGTGATTTCTGCATGCCGATTCTCCCGGAGACGGCGCGACGGCTGGAAGTGACGCCGCTGGTTGAACGCAACACGAGCCGCCTGTCGACCGCTTTCCTCACTCCGCTGGACCACAAGTCCGCGCGGACAGGCATCACCGCCGAGGAACGGTCTGTCTGTGTCCGCGCCATCGCCGACCCCGAAAGCCGGGCGGATGATTTTCAGCGTCCAGGTCACGTCCATCTGTTGCTGGCCATGGAGGGGGGCGTCCTGCGGCGCGCCGGGCATACGGAAGCCGCGGTCGATCTGGCGCGGATGGCTGGGCTGGCTCCAGCGGGCGTGTTGTGCGAGGTGCTCGACGAGAACGGCAATCGCGCGACGCGCGACAAGCTCTTTCAGATCGCCGCGCGGCACGGCCTGAACATCATCACGATCGAGGACCTCATCCAGTATCGCCGGACAAACGAAAAACTCGTCCACTCGCTCGCGACCGCTTCGTTGCCAACCCGCTACGGCACTTTTTCGGTCACGGCGTACTCGGTCAAGTACGAAGCGCAACAGCCGATCGCGCTGGTGATGGGCGACCTGGCCGACCACGTGCAGCCGCCGCTGGTGCGAATGCACTCGAGCTGCTTTACCGGCGACTTGCTTGAAAGCCTTCGCTGTGATTGCGGCGACCAGTTGCATCTGGCCCTTTCCATGATCGAGCGGGAACGGTGCGGCGTCCTCGTTTACTTGCCCCAGGAAGGGCGCGGGATCGGACTGGCGGAAAAGATCCGCGCGTATGCCTTGCAGGATCAGGGAATGGACACGGTGGAGGCGAATCACGCGCTCGGATACCACGCGGACATGCGCGATTACGGCGTGGGTATCCAGATTCTCAAGGACCTCGGGCTGACGAAAATCCGCTTGCTGACCAACAATCCCAAGAAGACCGAGGCGTTCAACTTGAGGGGCTTTAACCTCGAAGTCGTTGACCAGGTGCCGATCCTCCCCCCCGTCAACGAACACAACCAGCGCTATCTCGCCACCAAGCGACAAAAGCTCGGCCACCAACTCCCCGACGCC
The DNA here is from genome assembly GCA_041747075.1 of Pirellulaceae bacterium. Lineage (GTDB taxonomy): Bacteria > Planctomycetota > Planctomycetia > Pirellulales > Pirellulaceae > CAJQPP01. Next base: position 6,371 of record JBGTFW010000284.1, on the reverse strand, counting down.
TGACGCCCCCGGCCCCTCACGGTAGATGTAGAACGGACTGCCAGTCCGTTGTGAGTTTTCTCGATTCTAGCCGTGGAACGGACTGCCAGTCCGTTTTCCGAAGGACAGCTTGGCAATACAAGCCCGAAGCGCCAGCCAGTGAACCGACTGCACATTACAAACTTGTTACTTCGGCTACCGGGCAAATGGTTTACGATTGGTCTTGTCACGAATCGTTCTTCAATCGTTTCCCTGTAACGGAGTAACCTGTCATGCAACGCCGCGCCAAGCCGATCGCCGGCTCCCTGATGTTCGTTCTTGTGTTCGGAGTTTCCGATTTGCTAACCGCCGACGACATCGGCCGCGTCACGCACGTCACGCTTTATCGCAACCAGGCCCTCGTCACGCGAACGATTCGAGTCGAGGGAGAGGCGGGGACCAGCGAATTCGTCGTCGGTGACTTGCCGGAAAGCGTGGTCGCCGACAGCCTTTTCGCCGAGGGGGACGCGGAGATCGAGGTCCGCGCTGTCCAGTATCGCACACGAGCCGTCGGCGAGTCGCCGCGCGAGGAAGTCCGCGCCCTGCAGGCCGAAATCCAGACCGTTCAGGACCAGGTGATGCTCAACCAGAAGAACCAGGAGATCTCGCAGCGGCAAGTCGACTATCTCGATCATCTGGAAGGCTTCGTCGCTCCGACGGCAACGACCGAGCTGTCACAAGGCGTCCTCGATGCCGAAGCACTGGAACGCTTGACCCTGTTCTCCTTTGAAAAACGCGAAGCAATCGCCGCGCGCCAGATCGAGCTTGCGCGTGAACATCGTGAACTGAACGCGCAACTGGAACTGCTCCAGCGGCAGATGGCCGAATTGACCGCGGGAGCCAGCAAGACCGAGCGCGAAGCCGTCCTTTACCTGAGCAAGTCCGGTGACGGGGCCGAGGAAGTCCGCCTGAATTACCTGGTCGATCAATGCGGCTGGTCGCCAACGTACACGATCCGCGGAGCGGACGAACGGGACTCCGCCAACATTGACTACAACGGACTGATTTACCAGATGAGCGGTGAGGACTGGCGCGACGTGGAAGTGACCCTTTCCACCGCGTCACCGGCGCTCAGCGCTTCGGGTCCCGGCCTCGCCCCGCTTCGGGTGACGCTCCATTCCGGCGTCGCCGCGAACGAGCAACAGGACCTGGCCATGCCCATTCCGCAACAAGCGAGCAAGGGGCAACTGGCCGATATCGTCACCCGCCAGAAATCCGCCGAAATGGGAAACCGCGCCGCGTGGACCTACCAGGCAATGACCGATTCAAACTGGTCGCTCAACGACGCCGCGAATCAACTCTCCTGCGTCATGCTCTTTGGAGACAAATCGACGGTCACCGAACTGCAAACGCAAATGGAGCAAATGTCCGACGAACCAAGCCTCAGTTATCTACTCGCCACGACTGTCACCTTGCCCAGCCGAAACAACCGCCAGATGGTCCGCATCGTATCGACCCAATTGCCGGGCGAATTTTATCACGTGGCGACTCCCGTGCTCACCAATTACGTCTACCGCGAGGCCCAGTTGACCAACAACAGCAACGAAGACCTGCTGGGCGGTCCGATCATGGTCTATCTCGACGGGAAATTTGTCGGACGCGGCGAAATTCCGACCGTCGCGCGCGGCCAGTCGTTCGTCGTCGGCTTTGGTGCCGATCCGCAACTTCGCACGCGGCGCGAACTGGTCGACAAGTCCGACGGGGTCAATGGCGGCAACCGCGAACTGACGTTCGAGTATCGTCTCGCCGTGGAGAACTTCAAGGAAACTCCCGCGACCATTCGCGTCGTCGACCGGATTCCCACGCCCCTCAATGGCACCAAGGTCCGCATCACGCGCGACGAATTCTCGGTGGACCTCTCCGACGACACCTGGTACCAGCGCGTCGAGAAGCCGGAAGGAATTCTTCGCTGGGACGTCGAAGTCGCCGGCGGTGCGTCGGGCGACGATGCCGTGGCGATCGAATACGCCTTTACAGTGGAATACGACCGCAACTACATCGTTTCGCTTCCTGATTCGATGAACCAGCTCAAGCAGGACTTCGAGCAACTGCAGCGCGGACGAAACGTCCGGTAGGTTGCCCCTCGGAAGGCGTGCGACGGAAGCCCGCGCTTCAGCCCACACGTCATTGCACAGTATTCCACAATCCAGCCCACCGTCATTCCCGTGAAGACGGGAATCCAGCCGCGCCGGTGCATGTTACTCAAATATGGATTTCGTTTCCCCACGCATATGGGCGAAGCAAGCATCGGGTTTTGCCCGAACCGCTTGATGGAGTTGCGTGTCGAGGGATTTGCGGATAGGTTGAGTGACTTGCCGCCATGTGTATTGGAACTATCGGGGCGTGGCTCAGCCTGGTAGAGCGCTGCGTTCGGGACGCAGAGGTCGCTGGTTCGAATCCAGTCGCCCCGACTTGGAAAAACCCGCTTTTTCCCGGTGTTTTGCGCGGTTTTCGGCCTTTTCCGACTTGCTTGCCCAAACCCCCGAATCGAAACGAAAGTCAAGGAACTGATTCAATCGCTTTAGAAGGGGAACGACATGTCGCAAGTCATCGAACAAGCTGTGAAGTCGAAATATGGGGCCGTCGCTACGAGCGGCCTGTCCACCGAGCATTCCGGCGTCCGTGCCGTGGCCGAGGCGTTCGGGTATTCACGGGAAGAACTGGAGTCGATCCCGTCCGAGGCCAACATGGGCTTGTCGTGCGGCAACCCGACGGCAACCGCCAATTTGCGGCCCGGCGAAATTGTTGTGGACCTGGGCTGCGGAGGAGGCCTGGACGTGTTCCTGGCGGCGTCCAAAGTCGGACCAACCGGCAAGGCCATCGGCATCGACATGACCACTGAGATGCTGGACCTTGCCCGCCAGAATGCCGGTAAGGGCAGGAACGGCCATCCAGTCACGAACGTCGAGTTCCATCAGGCGACCATCGACAAGCTGCCGCTGCCGGATGCCTCAGTCGATTGCGTCATTAGCAACTGCGTCATCAATCTTGCACCGGACAAGCCTGCGGTGTTTCAGGAGATCGCCAGGGTGCTGAAGCCGGGCGGTCGGCTGGCGGTCAGCGACATTGCCCTGAAGAAGCCGCTGCCCGCTGAGATCGGCCAGGACTTGATGGCCTATGTCGGCTGCATCGCAGGAGCCATTCCCATTGAGGAGTATCGCCGCCAACTGCACGAGGCGGGTTTCGCCGCCGTCGAAGTCATCGACACGGAGGCCGACCTCAACGCTTATGCCAAGGTGGAGAATCAGGGCGGCTGCTGCTCGCCAGCGGCGTCCCGGTTGCCCGTTGTCGAGACGGGCTGCTGCTCAACGGCAAAAGCAGAAGACACGCTGCACGCCCGGCTGCTCGATTTGCTGACCCGGTATAACGTGAATGACTATGCCGCCAGTGTGCGGGTGTTTGCCGTGAAACCGCACGATGCATGACGACGCATAACGACCAGCAATGCCGGACCGGTTGGCGAGGCGTCGTTGCCTGCGATCCATTTGTCGTCGTCCGGCGAGCGTGGGGCAAGCTGCCAGCTTGCCATACGATCACACTTCGATCACTCCATATGCCGAACGGCGAGGGAAATTGTCAGAATCGGACGATCGGCCGGATTCGTTCCCTATTTGCCCGGCTGCCGCATTTCTTCCGACAGGTCCCGTTCGCGTTCGGGATTGTCGCGGCGGAGCGGGGCGATGACCTCCTCCCATAGCGCAAAGACTTGAGGGTGCTCGAAATCGGCCCGCTCGAAGTTCAATCCCTCCAGCCACGCCCTTGATATCCAGTCGCGTGCTTCCTGGACGCTCCCGTAAATCGCCTCATGGGTGATAACGCGCCGGTAGAGCCGCAACCGGTCCGTTCGCGGAATCAGTGCAAAATCCGGATTGATCGGGTCGCGTCGCGAAAGCAAATCCTTGTATTCGCGGACGGCTTCCGGGTTCTCGTCGCGGTCCCACAACTGGTCGGCATGTCTCAGCCCGCGGGTTGGATCGTTGTATTGGCGCAAGGCGAGGTAGCCCGCCGCGCCCGCGAGCACCAACAAGACGATCACCAGCCAGGTCCATCGCGAGCCGAAAACCATTTGCGCACTCTTCCCAAGGCGAACCGCCTCGTTCATGTTGACCGTTTTGATCGGGCGGGGCATGAAATTTGGCTCCGGATTCACCGCGTTTCGCGCTATCATCACAAAAAAGGGACCGACCCGCGTGAGTCTGGTCCCTGAATCCGGAGTCGAAACCACCCGCGATGGGCGGCAACCGCCGCGATGGCGGGAACGAATCGAAAGTCTTTGCGACTCGGTTTAGGTGTCGTCGTTGTTCGGAGGCGGAGGATTCGACGGAATACCGCCGTTGTCCACGCCAGGATCAACCACACCGTCGTTCGTCGGAGGGAGGGAGTTTCCGGGCATGATCATCTGGCCGCCCACGCAACCGGGGCATCCGCCGGTGACCGGCATTCCATAGGATTGGCCGCCGTACATGGCACCACCATTCATCATCGGATAGCCGCCTCCGTACATCGCCGGGTAGCCGCCGCCCGAATAGTTACCACCACAGCAAGCCGATCCGGACTGCACTGGAATAGCGTACGAACCACCGCCGCAGCAGGAATTGTTCCAGGCAACTGGTGCTGCGCCGTAGCCGGTACCGCAATAGCCGCTGGACGACGGGATATAACTCGTGGAATGGCATCCGCAACCGCCGCCATGGCTGGTTCCGCAATAACTGCCGCCATGATGACAGCCGCCGCCGCAATGGTTGCCGAAATGGTGCCCGCAACCGCCGCATCCACCGCCTTGATCCCAGCCAGCCGAATACGCCGGAGCAGCGTAGCTGGCGGGTGCGGAATAGCTCATTGGCGACGAGGAGTAGCCGGAGCCGCCACCGCAGCATTGCGCGTTTGCCTGAGCTGAAAAAGCAATGGCAAACACCACTGCTACGCCCAAAGCCAGAAACTGTTTCATCGTGAGTCTCCAAAAAAAGTAACGGGACATTCCAAAAGCGAGTGAAAGTGGTTCGTCGCGCGGCCTTTCGTTAATTGAAAGACGCACCGGCTGGCAAATTTCGCGGACGATTGAGAAGGGAGGATTCTAGCACTCGTTGCCACCCTCTCCTATGACCCCTATGACCCCGTGTGCAACCGACCGCATCAACTGGTGGCGACCGACCGTCAATAACGGTTTCATTTTGGGACGGTTTGTCCAGGTCTGTATCGTTTTGAGCACGGAAAGAAAGTTTTTCGGCGATTTCCGGGCACCTGTTTCGGGTCGCAAGTTGTTGTCACCAAAACGTTTACGGCACAAATTCCGAAAAAGAAGGCTTGTGGACCCGAATTTGCCCCTGTAAGGAACCGTGAATGCCGAACATCTAGTCAATGGGCGGCGTCGAAAGAGAGACGAGTGACCGAATAGGTCTTAAGGAAATTGCGAACGTCGCGAAAACGGGTATGGAGGCGGGACGGATGCGGTAAACCCCTTTCCCAAAGGGCCGGAGCCATGAAATCGCGAACTCAACAACCTGACAAATCCGCGGGAATTCACGCGACCGTTGAACTTCACACGGTTCGCTGCGAGCGAGGTTCCAGGAGCTCTATCTGTCAGTGTCCAGTCATTGATTCGCTGGAACAGTTTGAAAAGTGGCTCGATGCCGACCTTGAGCAGTTGCGCATCCGCGAAGTCGGCTGGGAAACGAAAGGCTCGAACCGCGTCTGGTTCGGGCGGCACGGTTAGGGACCATTCGAACTCGAAGGGTTCGAACGGCTGGCGGTTCAGCCATTCGCGGACTTCATCGGCATTCATTTGAGGTCGCCCTCAATTTGAACGGGTCGGATTGTGATCGACCGTGTCCCAAAACGCCAATGATACGCTCACCTTCGGCGTTGGCGACAGCGTGACTTTTCTCAACCGGGCGATTCGGTTGAACCCCGGCGCTCGAGTCGAACAAGTGTTTTTCTCACCGATTGGTACCGAAGTTTTCAGTCGGTCTGAAGGAGCTTTTTGCCAGTGGGACGCCGGCTCCGGTGAGTTGATCCAGCGGCACGAATTTCCACAAGCGACACTGACCGCGGTTGGATTCATGGGTTCCCACCATTCGCTTGCCCTCATTCAATCAATGAACGGACAACATCTCTGGGATTTCGTCGCGGGTCAGGAACCACCCGCGGTGGCCCCACCGGGGGGCGCGGGGGTAATCGATGCGGATCGCGAATATTTTAGCCGGTTCGCAATCTCCGCGGACGGTAAATTGCTCGCGGGCGCGACGAGCGGGCGCGACGGCTCCCCGATTATCAGGGTATGGAAATACGAACCTGGCAAGCAACTGCATGAACTGGAGGAAACCGGGCGGTTTCCCCAGGTTGCGAAACACCTC
>JBGTFW010000283.1:0-5910 GCA_041747075.1 Pirellulaceae bacterium | reverse complement strand
GACGTTGACGGGATTCTCCTTCGGAGGCATTGTGGCACTGGAGCTGGCCAAACAACTTCTCGAAGCAGGACGTGAAGTTCGCCTGCTCCTGCTGGAACCCGCGAGGTTCACACGCCAGAACCCCGAAAAATCGGCCGACCGTTTTTGGCGGCATCTGCGCGCCATGTTCAGCGTTCGGTCGACGACGACAAGACGATTTCGATATATCTGGACGAAGGGCATTGTCTTCTCTCAACGAATCCTGGTCAGGTGGTTCCAGCCACGGCTGTTGACGCGCATCCAATCGGGTCGCCCGTTGCCGGCCGGGCTGCGCGATCAACTGTATTACTGGGAAGTCTGGCGGAGTATGCGGGGCTATGTTCCACCCCGTTACGCCGGCGAGATGGTCATCGCCGGTCGGCCGATGTGGCTGACGATTCATGCCGCGGCCTGGACGAGGCATCTTGACCGGGAGCCACAATTCATTCCGTTAAACGGAGTTGACGACCATATGAGCTTGTGGGACGACAACGGCGCGCCGATCTGGACGGCCGTGCTCAAGGGTTGGCACAGAAACCGGCAATAACGATGCACAATCTGCGCAATCGGCGGACGACCTGATCCGTCGAAATTCCGGGGAAGTCCGCCACCTCCCCCTGCTCATGTCGAAGGTCTCGTTGTAAATGCTCGTGCTCCAGGTGATCGGGGCCGCCGGTAAGCGCACCGTTTTCTGCCAAGCGCGGCTCGAGGCGCGCGGCCATGACCACTCGCCCCCCTCACCCCAACCCTCTCCCCCTCGAAGCGGGGGGAGAGGGGGCAGAGATTGCGTTACTAAAATCGAAACTCTACGCGAGTTCCGCTACGTCGAAACTCCAGGCGAGTTCCGCTTCGTTGAAACTCTACGCGAGTTCCGCTACGTGCCAAGCTACGTGTTGCGTGCGGGACGTGCCGCGTGCGGGCGACAATCAACCACTTCCCAGTTCGTCGCGGCCGAGGATGGCGCGGAGCGCGGCGGGGATGCTCACCGAACCGTCCTCGTTCTGGTGATTTTCCAGCACGGCGATGATTGCGCGGGAGAGGGCCAGCGCCGTGCCGTTCAGTGTATGGAGAAAGTGCGTCCCCTTTTTGTCGCGGTGCCGGAATCGCGCGTTCAGCCGTCGCGCCTGGTAGTCGGTGCAGTTGCTCGTGCTCGTCACTTCGCCCCATTCACCACCGTCGCCGCGGCCGGGCATCCACGCCTCCAGATCGAATTTCCGACAGGCAGGTCCGCCGAGGTCGCCCGTTGCCGTGTCGACGACACGGTAGGGAATTTCCAGCGCGTCAAAAATCTCGCACTCCAGTTCCAGCAACTCGTCGTGCATTGCATCGCTGGCGTCGGGCGCCGTAAAGGCAAACATTTCCACTTTGGTAAACTGGTGGACGCGATAGAGACCGCGCGTTGCGCGCCCCGCCGCACCCGCCTCGGTTCGATAACAGTGGCTGATGCCGCAGAGGCGGATCGGCAATTCATCGAGCATCACGGTCTGGTCCCTGTACAGGCCGCCCAGCGTGATTTCCGCCGTGCCGACGAGTGACAGGTCGGAATTTTCGATACTGTAAACCTGGGTCTCCGGTCCGCGCGGCATGAATCCGATTCCTTCGAGAACGCTGTCGAGCGCCAGATCGGGCGTGACCATCGGCGTAAAGCCGCGTTGCATGAGAAACTCGACGGCAAAACGCTGCAGCGCGAGATCAAGCAAGACCAGTTCCCCTTTCAGAAAGTAGAACCCCGAACCCGTCGTCCGCGCGCCTCCCTCGAAGTCAATCCAGTCGTTTCGATGTCCCAATTCCACGTGATCGAGCGGCTCGAAGTCGAAGGTCGGCGGCTGGAAGCGGCCGCGGCGGATTTCCAGATTCGCCTGGTCGTCGGCACCGACGGGAGCGTCCGGGTGGGCCATGTTGGGCAGCTTCGATTGCAATTGAAGCACTTGCCGTTCCAGGTCATCGTGTTCGCGCTGGGCCGTATCCTTTTGATCGCGAAGCCGGCGTCCTTCTTCCTTGAGCGATTCGCGTTCGGCGTCGTCCCGCGCCGGACCGATTTTCCGCGACGTTTCGTTGGCGCGGCGGTTGAATTCCTCCGCCTGGGCCAGTTTCTCGCGCCGCTGCCGCTCGAGGTTAATCAGCGCGTCGATCTCGTGGGAAACGCCGCGACGGGCGCAGTTCTCGCGCACCGCCTCGGCGTTTTCAATGATGAACTTTCGATCCAGCATGACGTCTTTCGGCGGCGATCAGGCATTCATGTCGGCAATTTCCCGCCACAGTTCGGCGCTCGCGCGAATGCCGCGCTGAAAATCCTTGAGGGAAAACTTTTCGTTCGGGCTGTGCGGGTTGTCATCTTCCTGTCCCCACCCAAGCAGCAACGTATCGATGCCGAGCAACTGCTTGAAGTACCCGACGACGGGAATGGTTCCGCCCGAACGAATGAAAACCGGGCGCTTGCCAAACGCAGCTTCGATCGCGCGGGCCGCCGGTTCGACATACGGATTGTCCAGCGGGACGAGCACGCCCGGCGCGCCGTGCATGTCAATCAACTTCATTTCGATTCCCGGCGGGCAGAGTTCCCTCAAGCGCTTTTCCAGCGCCCCGGTGACCTTGTCCGGGTCCTGGTCGGGAACGAGTCGAAAGCTGAATTTCGCGCTCGCCCGCGCGGGCAACACAGTCTTGGCGCCTTCGCCCTGGTAACCGCTCCACATTCCGTTGATGTCGCAGGTCGGTCGCGCCCAGCGCTTTTCCAGCGAAGTGAATCCCTTTTCGCCAGTCAGCGCGGCGACCTCCAGGTCCTCTTTCAACTCCTCGTCGTCAAACTTCAGCGCGGCGTACTCATCGCGCTCGCGCTCCGTCAACTCGATGACGTCGTCGTAAAAACCTGGAACCAGAACGCGCCCCTCGTCGTCGTGAAGCGCGGCCAACATCTTGCACAGGGCGTTAGCCGGGTTGGTGACCGCGCCGCCAAACGAACCGCTGTGCAAATCGCGATTGGGACCCGTCAGGTCCAGTTGATAATAGGCCAAGCCGCGCAGCCCGTACGTGATCGCCGGCTGTCCCGGCGCGTACTGGGAACTGTCGCTGATGACGCAAATGTCGGCGGCCAGCCGCTCCTTCACGGGCGGCCCGTCGTCGTCGTACTTTCCCTCAAGGAATTCACTCAGACCCTGGCTGCCACATTCCTCTTCCCCCTCGACGAGGAACTTGACTTGCAGCGGCAGCGAACCGACGGTCTTCATCCACGCTTCGCACGACAGGACATGCGTCAGCAACTGGCCCTTGTCGTCGGTCGCACCGCGCGCGTAGACCTTGCCCCCCTCGATCCGCGGCTCGAAAGGCGGCGTCGTCCACAAGTCCAGCGGGTCCGCCGGCTGGACGTCGTAGTGTCCGTAGACGAGGACGACCGGCGCGCCGGGAACGGCTGGCGATTCGGCGAACACCATCGGGTGCCCCGACGTTTCAATCAGTCCGGTCTGAAACCCGCAGGCCGCGAAGCGATCATTGAGCCACTGGGCCGCGGCGCGAACGTCGTCGGCGTATTGCGGGTCGGTGCTGACACTGGCCATTCGCAGCCATTCGCAGAGGTCTTGCTGAAAACGGTCGGCGTGTTCGTCGAGATACTGGTGGACGCTGGCAGTCGTCTGGGGCATAGGGCACCGCGTGCTGAAATCGGTAGATTGGTCGCAAAAAATTCGCTGTTCAACGGCCCCAACCGGCCTTAAAATAAAAGTCAGCCTGTTGCGGGCAGTTCACCGCGGGCACCGCGCGTTGACGCACCGCCCGAATGAAACATTAATATAATGACTTCCGCCCTCGGCGGGTATCACTCCCGCCAATCGGCAACCCCACGGGAACTGAAACGCCACGGATCGTCAAAGGGCCACACGCATGTTTGATGAAGCAACCGCGACCGTCGTTGAACCGGAAATCCACCGCGATACGTCGCGAAAGGAACAGCAAAAACGTCAGCCGCGCTACCACGTCATCCTCTGGGACGACGACGATCATTCGTACGAGTACGTCATCCTCATGATGCGAAAGCTCTTTGGGCATTCGATCGAAACCGGTTTCGTCCTCGCGGAACGAGTCGACCGGACGGGCCGTGTCGTTTGTCTCACGACGACCCGCGAGCACGCGGAACTGAAGCGCGACCAGATTCACAGCTTTGGCCGCGACCAGCTCATTCCCCGCTGCGCCGGCTCGATGACCGCGACCATTGAACCGGAAAGCGACGAGTGACCGCCCGGCTGAAGACCCACACGCTGGGCTGCAAGGTCAATCAGTACGAAACGGAACTCGTTCGCGAAAGCCTACTCGGGATTGGCTACGTCGACGCGGCTCGCAACGAACCCGCCGACCTGTGCGTCGTCAACACCTGCACTGTCACGGCCCAGGGGGACCGCAAGAGTCGCCAGATCATCCGCCGCCTGAACCGCCAGAATCCCGATGCGCGAATCGTCGTGATGGGATGTTACGCGACGCGCGCTCCGGGGGAAGTCGCCCGCCTCCCCGGCGTTTCCGAAATCGTCACCGACAAGCGCGAGTTGCCCGACCTGCTCGGCCGGTTTGGCGTCGTCGACGCGCCGAACGGAATTTCCGGGTTCGCCAACCGCCATCGCGCGTACGTCAAGGTCCAGGATGGATGCCTCTTGCGATGCAGCTATTGCATCATTCCCCATGTTCGCCCCGAAATGTACTCGCGCCCGCCAGACGACGTGCTCCAGGAAGTCCGTCGACTCGCCGAGCGCGGATTCCGCGAGATCGTGTTGACGGGAATTCATCTCGGGCACTACGGTGTCGATTTCAATCGCGGCAAGCCACGCGGCGAATGGGTCCGGCTCGCACGACTCGTCCGGGACATCTGCCACATCAATTCCGGTCTTCGCGTTCGTCTTTCAAGCATCGAGGCAACTGAAGTTACCGATGAACTGATCGAAGTGATGGCGGAACACCGCGAGAACGTTTGTCCTCACCTGCACGTCTGTTTGCAAAGCGGCAGCGACGCCGTCCTGCGGCGAATGAGGCGTCGCTGGAGCGTCCGGCAAATCATTGACCGTTGCGAACGGGTCCGCCAGCGCCTGGACCTGCCCGCGTTCACGACCGATGTGATCGTTGGATTCCCGGGCGAGCGCGACGAAGATTTCCGTTTAACGCTCGAGGCCTGCCGCGCGATCGGCTTTTCCAAAATCCATGTCTTTCCGTTCAGCCCGCGCCGCGGCACGCCCGCCGCGGAAATGTCTGGTGCCATCGAGCCGGGAATCAAGAGCCAGCGGTGCCGGGAACTTTCGCAACTGGAAATCGAATTGCGCGAGAATTATGCCGGGTTGCTCGCCGGACGGCGCGTCGAAGTCCTCGTCGAGCGATGCGGCACCGACGGCGAGGCCGCAGGGACAACCTGCCGCTTCCTCCCCGCATCGGTCACCAGCCCCGGCATGACACCCATCGTGGAAGGTCAACGGATTGCAGTACGCGTCAACGGCTTCGACGGCAAACGCTTGCTGGCACGACGCCTTCAGGAAAGTTCTCTCGTCATTGCCGCGCAGGCATGAATCCACGTCATTCCCGCCTTCGCGTCCCCGTCATTCCCGCGGAGGCGTCCCCGTCATTCCCGCGGAGGCGTCCCCGTCATTCCCGCGGAGGCGGGAATCCACTTGTTGCATCTCGGGTTCCCTGGGTCCCCGCCTTCGCGGGGATGACGCGCCTTCGCGGGGATGACGCGCTTTCGCGGGGATGACGCGCTTTCGCGTCCCCGTCATTCCCGCGGAGGCGGGAATCCACTTGTTGCATCTCGGGTTCCCTGGGTCCCCGCCTTCGCGGGGATGACGCGCTTTCGCGGGGATGACGCGCCTTCGCGTCCCCGTCATTCCCGCGGAGGCGGGAATCCACTTGTTGCATCTCGGGTTCCCT
>JBGTFW010000282.1:0-9398 GCA_041747075.1 Pirellulaceae bacterium | reverse complement strand
CGCCTGAGTTGGGCAGTCGATCCGACAGCTGGTTTGAAAACGTCGCAACGGGTGGAAAAAACCGGCCGATCTGGCGCAGAACTGCGATCCACGCCGGAAAGGCCATTGCTCAACAAGCTCAACTAATTGTCGCGCTCGTGGTCTTCATGACTCTGACCTTCGGCATGCTCATGGTCAGCATGCCCCTGAAGCAGCGCGCCCATCGCGTGGGCGTACATCGCATCGACTTTGGCCAGATAAGTAGCAGGGTTGGCCTTGATTTTTTCAATGCAAGGCTCGCAACAAACGAAAATCTGGCGACCCTCAATGACCACGGATTCTGCATCGGCTGGCAACTCCTCATCCATCACCGGGCAGGAACCCTGCGCCTTGATCAGATTCGCCTGAATCGTTTGCCAATGTTCCGCACTGGCCTGTTTTCCAACGCAGCCTTTGCAGCAAAGGTAAACATCCTGTTCGCCCATTTGGGTTTTGACAGGGTCACCCATCGAACCGAGCTTTTCACCCGACACCGGACAGATTGCCTGGGCCATCATTCGGTAGTGCTCACTGTGAGCCGAGTTTTCAGCCGAGACAAACGCCGTGTAGCTTGCACGAACTTTCGCCAGCGCAGCCGCGGGATCAGCCTGGATTTTCACAATGCACGGTGGGCAACAAACAAAAATCTGCTGGCCCTCGACGACCGTCGATTTCATTTCCGCGGTTACCGGTTTGCCCATGATTGGGCATGTCCCCTGGGCTTTTGCCATGCGGGTCTGGATGGTTTCCCAATGTTCGGCACAGGCTTGTTTTCCAACGCAGCCCTTGCAGCAAAGGTATGCGAACTGGTCACCCATCTGCACTTTCACGGGCTGACCCATCGAACCCAACGGTTCGCCCATCACAGGGCAAATTCCCTGGACATGGATGGCCAACATCTCGGCATCTGATAATGCGTTTGTAGTCTGCGCATCCGTCTGATGTTCAGTTTCTGCGTCATGTTTGTGCTGTGCTTTTGCGGTGCCGGAAAATGCCAACAGGCCGGCAATTGCAAGCAAGTTAAAGAACGTTCTCATTTCAATCATCCTTGTAAAAAAAAAGCAGGTTTGCCCGAAACGGCTCGGACTGTAAATGGAAGCAAAACGAATAATCCGAACACGAGTTCAGGAGGTTCGATTTGCCGGACAAATCCGAAATTGCGTTTGGACAGTTTCGGAATCGAGTGCAGTCAATGCGTGCACTAAATCAACTCGATCTTGAGCGCACGCGTGAGCAGAATTCACCCAATGGGTGACCTTCGGCGCGCAGTATTCCCCTAGAGGTTACTTCTGCCACGTACCAAGAAGGGATTGGCGTCGCGAATGCGACATCAGAGCCAAACCCGCATCGAAACCGTCGAAAGCTGACAGCTTCCGGGAAATTAATGGCCGTTCCGGATCGCCATCCAGATTCATTGCAGCGACTGCCAAATCAACGCGACTATCATCGCGCTGTTCCTGGGCCGGAGCTTGCGGTCCCGAATCGCCATGGCGGCAATTGCAAACGCCGGTGTGCGAATCGTTCGCGGGAACGAATAACGCGCCTGCCGGGTGTGATTCACCTGTTTCGCGACCGGAACAACACGACTTCCCCGTTGTGGCCCTCGCGAGTTCACTGCAACATCCACCGCCCTTGCCCGATGAACCGGTCGTACCCCGTCTGGCACAACAAAGGCATTCAACGGACTGGCGGCATTCGCATTCGGCCCCACACGTTCGGCCTTGCAAAGCGAATGGGGGCCCAAGCGTCAGCACCGCGACGAGGGACCAGGAAATCGCTTTGTTGCGGACTGTAAACAGGACTGTGCCTTTCAATATGCGGCGGCAAAACTCCATTGCCTTACGGATCAAGTATGCGACGGGTTCAACGATTCGTCAATTCGGAACGGGTCTTCAGCGGACAGAAATAGATTCCGAATGCATCCGCTAGCGTCCGAAACCGGCGCTGTTCGCGCATTTTTTCTCGCTGGACACTTGCGTAGGCCAAATGGGCCGGGGATTTCGGGATTTGTCAATTCCTGGCGGTTATTCCGAACGGGGGGTATTTGTCCCTTGCTTCCAATTTTCCCACAAAACTGCCGGAATATTCCGATTCACCACGATGAGGCTTGCCGTTGCACGCCAAATCGGTTCGCGGATCGGATCACATTGTAATTTGTGAGACTGCCGTAAGGGATTTTTCAGATGAGCCCCAACTCGCGACAGCAATTTCGGACACTGCTCGCAGTCCTGATCGTGGCAACCGCTTTTTCAAACGGTGGATGCCGCACCCATTCCGGAACTGCCGGATCGACAACGCTTAAACCGCCATTTGGTGTTGGAGTTAACGAGGCCCTGCCCAACCAGGCAAACCAAACACCAGGCAATCCAACTGCGCAGTTGTCACCCAATTATCCTTTGCAGCTTGTTTCATTTCAGGAACAGGAAAACAGGGAGAAACAATCCGAAGCGATAGTAAAACCGACGGCAGCCGATGTTGCCCAACCACCGCTGGAACAACGGGGCGATTCCAATTTCACAAACACCGGCACCGGCCGACGTAGCGTTAACGAGTATCTGCAATTGGCATTGGCGTCCCATCCAAAAATTCTGGTTGCACGTTCCAAAGTTGAAGCTGCCCGGCAACGGTTCCCCCAGGCGATCGCCCTGCCGGACCCGATGGCGGAAACAATGTTCTGGCCGATCCAGGCCCTTGCACTTCAGACAGCCGATGGTCGCATGACCAGTCAAATGGGAATCAGCCAGGAATTCCCGTTTCCTGAAAAACGCAGGACACGAGGCGAAATTGCCAATCGCGAAGTCGGCATGGCGCTGGCTGAAGTCGAAAGTACGGAAAGGGAAATTGCCGAGTCGGTTCGATTGGCCTACTACGAACTGTGGTTTGCAGGCCGAGCCATAAACATTGTTGAGGAGAATCGCGACCTGGTCGCCAAACTGATCGAAGTTGCCGAGGCACGCTACAGGGCCGGAGGTTCCCAGCAGGACGTCATTCGCGCCGAACTTGAAAAAGAGAAGCTGGAACAGCAACTGGTCGAACTTGGTCAGCAAAAAGCGGTTGCGCAGGCCGATTTGGCTGCACTGATCCAAATTCCAGCCGAAACGGGTCTCCAGGCCGATGCAACATTGCCAATTGCGGACTTTCCGGCACAGATGGATGCATTGATTGGTCAGGCCGAACAATGTAGCCCCGAACTGAAAAAACTCCTTTGGCAAATCCAGCGAGACATTGAGAAGCAGCGACTGGCCTGTCTGCAAGAATACCCGGACATACGTCTCGGCGTGCAATACGGGATAATGACCACTGCTGGCGCGGTCAGTCGTGAAGCCCAGGGCAATGACATGCTCAGTTTTTCGGTCGGCATGAACTTGCCGATTTGGAAAGAGAAAATTCGGGCAGGAGTCAGGGAAGCGGCTTCCGAGCAAGTCAGTTCGACTCAACAGTTTGAAGCCGAACATTTGTCCATCGAAGGGAAAATTCGCCGACTACTGGCTGAAGCGGACTCGTTTCAGACCCAGCGAACCCTGTTCGTTGATCGTATCAATCCCAAAGCAGAGCAGGCACTCAAAGTTGCCTTGTCAGAATACACCGTTGGCAAAACAACATTCGTACAATTGATCGACAACTACACTGAAGTCCTGATGTTTCAACTCCAGACCGCCCGACTTGAGGCGACCCTGGCTGCTACCTTCGCCCGCATTGAGCGAACCGCAGGTTGCCCGCCGGCAATGTAGAAGTCTTCTCTTCATTTGCGTCAGTAAACGAAAAGGCATCCTGCTTGCCTTGAGAAAGTTGCCTCAGTCCCCCAACGGGAAATCGAGAATCGAAACGCCGTCGACACCCTTAAGTTCCCACAGCCGTCGGTAGGCGCGGCTGACTCGCGATTGCTGCACAACGACGTAGTCGGGATCGAGGCCGGATTTACTCATCGCACCGTCGACGACGACCGCCGGCTGGAACCGCTCGTCGACGATAAACTGGGCCAGTGTCGGGTTGCAGCGAATGTGACGTTCCGGGGCCGTATGCAACACTTCCGGATCGACTAGCCCCAGGACGTATCGCAGGTACAGGTCGCTATCGGTAATCGACTCAACGTCGTTGCCGCAGACATGGCATAGGTAACCTTCATCGCACTTGGCCATTTGGATTGCAGCCCTGAAAACGGTTCCGGCGGGAACAGGACACTCGCCGACTATGATGAAATGATACCGGAGCGGGGGGTGTCCGGGGCCGCGGTTCTGGACCTAAGTCCTTGCCGGGTTAGTTGTTGCGACAATCACAGCGGCGGTTGATCCGAGGAAATGTTTGACGAGGTTGGGGGACCTTCCTAGAATGTCACGCTCAAATCGGCAATCCCAGGCACAAATTGACAATTGCCGGTGCCGACGAGCCGGATTTTACCGGCCAGTACCGCGAATAAAGGAAGAGGTTGATGAAAAAACCGGAAATGAAACCGTTCAAGGAGATGTTGCTGCAACTCCGCGGGCGCTTGCGAGGCGACGTGTCGGCCCTTGCCAACGCCGCGCTGGCAAAGTCCGGCGGGGCCGCGGGCGGCAGCGGATCCTCGGTCCCCAGTCACATTGCCGATATGGGGAGCGACACGTTTGAACAAGACAATACGCTCCGCCTGATGGACAATGAAGGGGAGGTGCTCAATCAGATCGAAGGTGCCCTTGAACGAATCGAGGATGGCGATTATGGTTCGTGCGTGGAGTGCTCGGGCCGCATCCCCAAAATGCGTCTCAAGGCGATTCCCTATACGCCCTATTGCGTCAAATGCGCGTCGCAGATTGAATCCGCCAGCCGTTTCTAGCACGAGCGACAATTCATCCGGGGACAACCGGCTGCCAATCAGCCGGTACGTACTTTTCTTGTTGATTGCCGCCACCGGACTCGCCGCCGACTTGTGGACCAAGTCCGCTGTTTTCGCCGAACATTATCGGGAAAATGATTCGTCGCACGTTCACTGGTGGATTGACGGCGTCCTCGGCATTCAAACCAGTTTCAACGGGGGCGCTCTTTTCGGCATGTTCCAGGGAGGCAGTTGGTGGCTTGCCGGGTTGTCGCTCGTAGCGCTGACGGGCATCGTCGTCTGGCTCTTTGCCTACCGCATGGCGGCCAGCCTCCTTCTCACGGTGACCCTCGCAATGATTTGCGGGGGAATCCTTGGCAATCTCTACGATCGACTGGGATTCGGCTACGTCGCCGGCGTCTTTCCCGAGTCCTGGCGGTTTCACGTTCGCGACTGGATTCACTTTCAGCTTGAGGGTGTACGCTTTCTCGACCCGTGGCCCAACTTCAACATCGCTGACAGTTTGTTGGTGACGGGCGCGATCCTGCTCTTTTGTTTCGCGGTCATGACGCCTGGCGATTCGGACAATGGCGAATCGACCGGGCGATGAACAGGCCGCACCTGGTCCTGATCGCCGGGGCGGGTCTGGTTGGTTCGCTGCTTGCGCTGATGCTGGGCCAGCGCGGATACCATATCGTCGTTGTTGAAAAGCGGCCTGACATGCGGCGTCGCGCGATGCCCGGAGGACGGTCGATTAATCTCGCGCTCGCCGAGCGGGGGATTCACGCGCTTCGCACCGCCGGACTGATGGAACAGGTTGAACAACTTTTGATCCCGATGCGCGGGCGGATGCTCCACGACACGGCGGGGCGACTCACGTTGCTTCCCTACGGACAGCGTCCGCATGAAGTGATCTGGTCCGTCTCGCGCGGCGAGTTGAACAAGCTCATGATGACCGCCGCCGAGGACCACTTTGACGTCGACATTCTTTTTGAACAGTCCGTGGAGAAGGTCGATTTTGAAAAGTGTACCGCGACGATCCTCGATCACGCATGCAACAAGACGACGACGCTGGAGTTCGAGCTGATCATCGGTGCCGACGGCGTGGGGTCGGAAGTTCGCACCGAACTGATACGCGCCACCGACGGGAGTTGTTTTGTCGAATTGCTCGACCATAACTACCGCGAATTGCATATTCCAGGCGGCCCTGGCGGGACCTGGCAAATGGAACGGGAAGCGCTCCACATCTGGCCGCGTGGCGGGTACATGCTCATTGCCCTGCCGAATCTCGATGGCAGCTTTACCGTAACGCTTTTCCTGCCCCGCACCGGTGCGCCCTCCTTCGAACAGATCGACGAGCCGCACGAACTGACCCGGTTTTTCGCCGAACAGTTCACGGACGTCAACGAACTGATCCCGGACCTCGAGGCCGCGTACTTTGGAAACCCGATCGGACAGTTGGGAACGGTTCGTTGTGACCGCTGGACGTGCCGGGACGCAGGACTGATTATCGGCGACGCGGCGCACGGAATCGTTCCTTTTCACGGGCAGGGTATGAACTCCGGGTTCGAGGATTGCAGCGAGCTGTGCCGGCTCCTCGATGAGAACAACGAGGACTGGTCGGTCGTATTGCCGGAATTCGAGCGGATTCGCATTCCCAACGCCAACGCGATTGCCGACATGGCCCTGGAAAACTACGTCACGATGCGGGACAGCGTCACCGATCTGGACTTTCAGTTGAAGAAGGAGCTGGGGTTTGAGCTGGAGCGGAGGTTTCCGGACCGGTTCATTCCCCGTTACTCGATGGTCATGTTTCACCGGATACCGTACGCCGAGGTGTTGCGCCGCGGGAGAATCCAGCAAGCGATCCTCGACGAACTGGTCGACACGACGCCGGCGGGTCAGCCGCCTGACTGGCGGCTCGCGGAGCAACAAGTACGCGAAAGGCTTTGAGATTCAGATTGTGTGCGGCCCCGCGTAACGCCGTGAAGGATTTTTAACCGGTTCACTCGCTTGCGCTTCGGGCTTGTATTGCCGAAGACAGACGAGGCCCTTTACCGGGTCGGGCGGAAACGGAAGCGCATCGAGTCAACGACCTTTTCCGGCAATTCCGGCAAGTCGCCGCGCGGGATGAGAAAGGTCGAGAGATTGAAAAGGTCGGTAAAAACCCGGCTTTGATTCGTCGTCCGGCTCAGGTATTCGTGCCCCGATGAACCCCCTGTTCCGATCCGGGACCCGAGCATCCGGTGGACCATGATCGCGTGCCGCGATCGCCAAGTCGTGAACAATTCATCGATCTCAACCAGCGCCGTGAGGTATCGAAAGGGCAACTGCAACATCGGTTCGTCGCGATACAGGTTGATGAAGAGCGCGGCGAGCGTGGCGGCGTGCGAAAGGCGAATCTCCCGGTCGGTCCGTAACTGGTTGTATTTTTCCTCGTTCAGAATCGCTTCAAAGCGGACTCGCGTTGCGTCCAGTTCGGCAATTTGGTGCTCGCGGACGACTTCCGGCAAGGTCGGATTGTTTTCGATGATCTGACGATCGCTGGTGAGCATCCGCTCAACGGCCAGGCGGTACTCGCGCCAGAAGTCATAGTCCTCGAAATTGAGAAAGGGGAGCCGCTCCAGCCACGATTCCGTCACGTCCAGCAGACTCGATTGTTCTTCCGTTTGCTTCATCCTGCGCAGGTCCTCATCGCTGAAGCGGGACGAAATGAACTCGCGGTCGACGGGCCGCCGCATTTCCTGTTTCAGACCAAGCGTGATTTCAATTTCCTTGAACTGCACGCTCTGGAAACCTGACGCGGGAATGAGCAAATCGCGGAACTCGAGAAAATCGAGCGGCGTCATCGTTTCGATCACGTCGATCTGGACGATCAGCAGTCGCTGGACGGTGTGGACCCTCTCCAGCCGCGAGACGATTTGCCCCATTTGCCGGTCGTCGACAACGTCGTCGCCGAACATCGCGATGATCGAACGCAGTTCGAACAGAATCTGCTTGAACCACAACTCGTAAGCCTGGTGGACGATGATGAAGAGCATCTCGTCATGGGCCAGCGGCGCGCCGCCGCGACCGCTTTCCGGATGCTGGGCGTCGAGGAGCTTTTCGAGTTGCAGGTAGTCGGCGTAGTACAGCCCGCCAGGTCGCGAGTTCATTTCCGTTCGTTACACCGATGCACCCGGGACGGGAACCGGGCCAGGATTATAATCGCCCCATTCCAGTTTGTCGGGTCCAAGTACCGTTTCGTCGTTCCACATCTCGTCCCACGTGATCTCCCGACCGGTATACGACGCCTCGCGGGCCATGAGAGCCATCATTGTGCTCTTGCACATGTAGTCGCCGTTGTTGATCGGCGCGTCATTGCGAATGCTCTTGAACAGATGCTCGTGCTCGACATCGTACATGCTGGGCGCTGAATCCCGATAACGCCACGGGCCGTCCCCGTTCTCGACGACGTTTTTCAGGATGTGGGCGGTTCCGCTTGTACCGAAAACGTGACATTCGTTTTCGTTCCAGCAATTGTTCATCTGACGGCAGTGCGAAAAGCACTTCACTCCGTTCTCCCATTCAAAAACCGTCGCGAAGTGGTCGTACGTGGTTCCGTACATGGCGTCGGTCCGTTTCTGGCGCCCGCCGGTTCCGTAACAGCGGACCGGAGGCTCGTCCCCCATCAGCCACAGCGCCTTGTCCAGCGTGTGGATGTGCTGTTCGGCGGGAATGTCCCCCGAAAGCCAGTTGAAGTACAGCCAGTTACGAAGCTGGTATTCCATCTGATTCCATTCGGGACGCTCGCCGCGATGCCACAGTTCGCCGGTGAGATAGTTTGCTTCGATCGCGCGAATCTCGCCGATGGCGTTTTCCTTCAGGATCTTGTCCATCGTCGCATTGACGCCGAAGTCGTAGCGCCAGCAAAGCCCCGACACGAGACTGAGTCCCCTCTGTTCAGCGCGTTGGCTGGCATCCATCACGCGGCGCACGCCGGGTGCGTCGGTGGCGATCGGTTTCTCGCAAAAGATGTGCTTGCCGGCTTGCACGGCCGCCTCCATCTGGGCGGGTCGAAAATAGGGGGGCGAGCACAACAGAACGACGTCGACACCCGAATCGATCAACGCCTGGTGACAGTCAAATCCGGTGAAGCAACGATCCTTTTTCACATCGAGAAACGTGGGTATCTCAAGCGTGAGTTGTTCAAGCGTTTCGTCGATCCGGTCCTGAAAGGCGTCGGCGAGGGCGGTAATGCGAACATCGGGGTCGGCATGAGTCGCATTGATGGCGGCCCCCTTGCCGCGCCCGCCGCAGCCGATCAATCCGACCTTGAGCGTTTCGTCGACGCCGTTGTGCGCGGCGCGGGCAACCGGGAGGAGACCCGTCAAGGTCGCACCGGCGGCGAGCGCAGCCCCCGACGCCTGAACAAACTGGCGGCGACTGGGCGACTGTGTTTTTGGTAGTTTCCCCGCATTCATCGTTCGGGTCCTTCATGGTTTTACGGTAAAAAATCAGTTTGATCAGGCGGTACAGGGTACTCTAACAGAACGCGCACTGCCTGGCCAGAGAGCACGGGGTAACCATAGAGCACCGGGTACATGCCGGT
>JBGTFW010000281.1:0-3092 GCA_041747075.1 Pirellulaceae bacterium | reverse complement strand
CCGGCACCGCCGCCGCGCAGTACAACGAACTCGAACAGCTTTACGGACAAGGCGTCCACGCGCACAATTCCGGACAATTGGCCGAAGCCCTCGATGCCTTTAACCGGGTCATTGATTTGGGGAGCGGTGACCCGCGCGTTTATTACTATCGCGGGGTGACCCATAGTTCACTGGGCAACGCGTCCGCCGCCGCCGATGATTTTGGCCAAGGTGCGCGGCTTGAAGCAACCACGTCGGGACGGTTTTATTCAGTCGGTCGAGCGTTGGAACGGGTTCAGGGCCCGATTCGCCTGGAAATCGAGGCCGCGCGACGCGACGCGCGCCTGGTGGCGCGGCAGGAAGGCAGAAATCCCGCCGCAACGGCGTCGCCCCGCGCTGTTCGCGCCCGCCCCGTCGTTCCCGATGGCGTTCCCGCCAACGAAGTTCCCGGGATCAATTTTCCAGACACGTCGGGCGGTGATTATCCGGATACGCCGTTCGGCGACCGGCCGGCCGTAACACCGCGAGAAACTCTTCCCGGCAATCTACCGCCTGTGACGGACGATGCGATGCCGGCGGACGCCATTCCGCCTGAACCCGCCCCGGTCGATGAACCGTTTGGCGACGAAACACCGCCTCCTCCCGCCGATGACGATCCGTTCGGCGGTGACCCCGCGGATGATGGGGGAGAGGAACCGATGGACGAGGATGTTCCGCCACCTCCCGCCGATGACCCGGCGGATGACGGTGGCGAAGAACCGATGGACGAAGATGTGCCGCCACCTCCAGCCGATGACGATCCGTTTGGCGAGGAGAACCCTCCGCCCCCGCCCGGCGACGATCCATTCGACTCCGGTGACGACACGGGAGGCGACGATCCGTTCGGCGATGACACCGGCGGTGATGACACCGGCGGTGATGACACCGGCGGTGATGACACCGGTGGCGATGATCCCTTTGGCGACGGTTAGTTGGACAGCGCCATGTTTATCAGCCGCCGTGCGATCGCACCCGGTTTTTTGCGCACGAAAGCTTTATTTTCCTTCAGGCCCGGAATCCGTCGCGCTAACGTCGACCTCCGGACGCAGGTTGCGGATCAGGTACTCCCATTTCAATTCTTCGTAGGCGAATCCGTGCGCGTTGTCGGGATAGACCATTAAATCAAAGCGCTTGTTCGCCTTTTGTAACGCGTCGACCAGTTGCCACGTGTTCGACGGATGCACGTTGTCATCGACCAGCCCGTGCAACAAAAAGAGTTTTCCCTCCAGACGATCGGCGTGTTCCAGGCACGATCCGGCCTTGTAGCCCTCCAGGTTTTCCCGGGGAGTCCGCATGTACCGCTCGGTGTAGATCGTGTCGTAGTTCTTCCAGTCGGTGACTGGCGCTCCGGCGACTCCGACATGAAAGACGTCGGGATAGCGGAGCAGTGCCAGCGCCGACAGGTAGCCGCCATAGGAGTGCCCGAAAATCCCCACGCGTCCGCCGTCAATATAAGGCCGCGTAGCGAGATAGCGGACCCCGGCGGCCTGATCGTCCAGATCGAGGACTCCGAGGTTCAGATACGTGGCACTTTCAAACGCCTTGCCAAGATTCAGCGTCCCCCGATTGCCAATCTTCGCGATTACAAAACCAAACTCGCATTGGGGGATTCCCGGACTGAATCGATTGGTGACGCCGACCGATTGCGGGCCGCCGTAAACGTCAATCAGCAGCGGATACTTCCGCTGCGGATCAAAATTGCGCGGCTTGAAAAGCTGGCCGTAAATCGTCGCCTCGCCATCGATTGACGGAAACGAAAAAAGTTCACCCGGCGTCAAGTCGCCCGACTGGAACGCCGAGCCGTCGCCGCTGGCAAGCACCGCAATCTGCTGGCCGTGCATGTCGAACGCCGCGACTCCGGGGACTTGCGAAGTCGTTTCAAAGCGGGCGACGAACGAATTGTGATCGGGCGCGATCTGAAAAGCCGAGTAATGAAAGCCGCCGGGCGTCAGGCGTCCACTGTCCTCTTCAACGCCGTCAAGGCTGGATCGGTGAAGTTGCACGTTGAGCGGGTTCTCGTCGCTGAAGGCCGAGTAGTAAAACCAGCCCGCTTCCTCGTCAATTTCCACGACGCCGTGAACCGGGTAATTGGCAAGCGGGGTCAACGTCGCGAGCAAGCGGCCGTCGAGATGGCGCAGTTCAAACTGTTTCCACCCGGTCTTTTCCGTCGCCCAAACAAATCGCTGCCCGTCGTCAAGAAACTGCATGTAGGGCGAATTGTCCTGCCACGTCTCTTGCGTCTCGGTGACGATCGTCCGCGACTTGCCGGTGCTCACGTCGGCGGCCATCAGGTCCAGCACGTTTTGCCAGCGGTTGGTGCGATGAAAGATCAGTTCCTTGCCATCGGGAGAGAACTCGATTCCGTAGACGTACTGGTCGACAGGCCCGTCGAGCTGAACCGTCGCCGTATTTTTTGCTTTCAGATCATAAATGTGCAGTTTGACGTGCGGGTTGTCCTTGCCCGCGGTCGGATACTGTTCGGTATGCAGCGACGTATAAACCGAAGTATTGTGCAACGTCAGAAAATAGGTCTTCATGTGGCTTTCGTCGATTTCATAGAAAGCGAGCTTCGTCGAATCCGGCGAAAACCACATGGCGTCCTGCTGAAACAGTTCCTCGCCGTAGACCCAGCAAGCCGTTCCGAAGCGATGTTTTTCCGCCCCCGAATCGGTAACGGCAATCGCCGCGCCGGATTCCTTTCCCTCGTCGTCAAGCAGTTGCAGATAGACGTTGAAATCCCGGTAGACGGCTTTCCATTTGCCGTCGGGGCTGGTGATCCACGTTCGCTGTTGAGCGCGTCCGGCACCGCCGATAGTCCGCGTTCGACCGGAACCGGAATCCGCCGCGGGACGGTCCGGTTCGCCAGCGGCGGCGGAGAGCGCCCCGCTCGCGAGATCGAGTTGCCGACGCCCCCCTTCCCCGCCCGAGAAATACAAGACTCCCGAATCGACGTCCCAGTGCAAATTGGTGGCGTTGCCTGCCTTGATTTTGGAATACGCGGCACGAGCTTCCTCGATGCGGTCGAAACCGGGCAAGTCGCCGAACTGCAATGACTGGGCAAGCGCCGGGCCGGC
>JBGTFW010000280.1:0-8333 GCA_041747075.1 Pirellulaceae bacterium | reverse complement strand
GACCGCACAATTGCTTCGCGCGTAGAACGCTCCACAACAACCGTTCTGACTTGACGCTTTTTTGGCGAAGTTGGCGGGCGGTTTGTTTTCGTTGTTTTCGATTCATCAATGTCGCCCAGCAAGTGGAATGGCCGAGGCGATTCCCTCCCCTCGAGGCGATGCCCTCCCCTCGTCCCGATAGAATCGGGACTCGACCCTCCCGGAGGGTGGGTGGCATCCGATTCTCTCTCCGCCACCTCCCTGCATCCGTCACCTCCCTGCATCCGCCACCCTTCCAGGTATCCGCCACCCTCCCTCCGGGAGGGTCGCCATCTCGCTGCTCAGCGAGATGGCGGGGAGGGCTGCGTAGTCACGCGGATACGAGAATCACGAGGATTGATGGTTCACCATTTCATTTAGTCCATTTCCCGATGCGGCCTCTATCCGGGGTTAGTGTCGTTTTCTGATTCGAGCATTTCCTCCTCGATCGGTTCGGCATTTTTTACGTACTTGTCGAACCAGTTGATCATCTCGGCGTGCGTGTGAAGCACCGATTCCCGCGCGCGGTAGCCGTGCGACTCGTTGGGCAGCATTACAAGGCGAACCGTGCCGCCGTTCCCCTTGACTGCCTGAAACATGCGCTGGGACTGCATGGGAAACGTGCCGCTGTTATTGTCCGCTTCGCCGTGGATTAACAAAAGCGGCTCGTTGATTTTCGCGGCGTGCATAAAGGGAGAAATGCTGAAGTAAATATCCTTGGCTTCCCAAAAGGGTCGTCGTTCGGACTGAAATCCGAAGGGCGTGAGCGTCCGGTTGTAGGCACCGCTCCGCGCGATCCCGGCGCGAAAGAGGTCACAATGAGCCAGCAGGTTGGCCGTCATAAAGGCGCCATAGCTGTGCCCGCCGACGCCCGCGCGATGGCGATCCGCGACGCCCATCTCGACCGCCTTGTCAATTGCCGCGGCGGCCGACGAGACGATTTGTTCGATAAAGGTATCGTTCATCGTTTCCGGATCGCCGATGACGGGCATCGTGGCCGAGTCCATGACGGCGTAGCCCTGGGTGAGAAATGTAAGGTGCGTGCCGCCGGTCATCCGAACGAACTGGTGCGGGCTGCCGGCGATTTGTCCGGCGGTGTCGGGGTCGTTAAATTCGCGTGGATAGGCCCAAACCAGAAGCGGCAACCGCTCGCCGCGCTCGTAACCGGCGGGCAGGTAAAGCGTCGCCGAGAGGGAGACGCCATCGGCCCGCTTGTACTTGACCAGTTGTTTCTTGACGCCGCGAATTTGCGGCGTCGGGTCCTCAAACTGTGTCAGCGGCGTTTTCTCGTCGCTGGCCAGATCGCGGAGAAACCAGTTCGGCGGCGTCGTTCGCGTTTCATGCGAAGTGATAATGACTGGAGGGCGGTCGTTGCGGCTCTCCACAATCGCCAACGGCGTTTCATAGGTCTTGTCGGCGCAGCGCCACAATCGTTCGGTGTCCAGTGTCGTGAGGTTTTGCCGCGCGACAAAGGGCAAGTTGCCCTTCGGCGAGGCGCCCTGGCCGAACCGGTAAATCCAGTCCCCATCCTGCAGCGCCCTTGAAAAGCCGGTTTCGTCGGGGACCGTGACAATCGAGCCCGGATCGTTGTAGTGATCACGGACACTGCGGTCCATCAGCGTCCGCGGCTCGTCGTCGTCCTCCAGATTGTGCAGCCTTGTTCGCACCCAGCGTCGGTCGCGATCATATTCGGCGACGACGACGAGCGAGGGGTCGGCCATCACGGTCATATTGACGGCGCGGTGTTCGGTGCGAAGCAATTCCGCCGGTGGTTCATCGAAGGGCGCGGCAAGTCGCATGAAGCGATCGCGAAACGGCGCGGTCGCGTTCGGATCGCCACCGTCGAGCGCTTCCATCCAGTACAGGGTCTCGGGCTCTCCAGCCTTCCAGTGAACGCCACGGGGCCCCGTTCGAACTCCCTCGATCGGGATGTTTTCAGCCATTGGAACGCTGGCCACCAGATGCACAAGCCCTCCGTCGGAGTCCCACACTTCAATGTTCTGGGGAAAACTGCTCCACGTCATCAAGTACGAGAATGGGCGCTGGACGGTCGTAACCAGCACATACCTGCCGGATGGCGAGAACTCCGCACTGGTAATAATCGCCGGATCGCCAATCTGCTTTTGCGAGCCGTCGATTCCCAGCAGCGTTAACTGATTGCGCGCGTAATGTTCAAAGAGGGCTTCGTCGTGGGGACTGGTCAACAAGTCCTGATAGGTGCGCGTTGGCGATTTGTTCCCGGACGACTCCTGGACATTCGGACCCGCGGGAACTTCCGGAGGGACCGGCTCGTTGGCGCGGTCGGCCGGAACGGTCCGGCACAGAATCGATTGCCCGTCGGGACTCCACTGAATCCCTCCCGTTACCGTGGACAGTCGATCGGTCAGCAGTCGCGGCCGTGCGGGGTCATCGGCCGCGACGATCCACAACTGCTGGCCCGCGCTGGTGATCGTCGTCAGCGCGAAATGGCTGGAACGATGAGACCAGCTTGTCGAAGCGAGCATCGCTCCATCGGGCAGCGGGACGTCGATCGCCTGGCCGCCGTCGCGGGGTCGCAGCGAAACGCCGCGGTCGTAGCGGGAAAGGAAAGGGCCATTGGCCGCCGGGTCAATGCGCATCCCCGCCAGTCTCAACTTGCGCCGCGAGACCGCTTCGATGCCAGGCATCGCGTCCCGCTGGATAAAGAGCATCCAGCTCCGGTCGGGACTGATCTGGACACGCGGCACCGGCGGTGCGTCAATGATCTCGACGACTTCCCTGGGAGGTAACCGCCAGGCTTGCTGGCCGAAAATGATGCGGGGCTTGATAGCGCTATTCATGAAAACGACCGACAACATGAGCGGAAGACAGATCGATGGGCGTTTCATCGGAGGGGACTCCGGGGTTTCGGCTCACGACTGAACCTGGCAGTTGAAGAACGGACGGCATGAAACCCGCCATTTTCGCTGATTTTCCGCGATTTTAACAGGTGTGGGACCGGGCCGGGGTCGGACGTGTCGGACAGATCCCCGGCGAAACTCTCCGCGAGTTCCGCTACAACTTCCGCTACAGGCGGGTTCGCTCGACCCATTTCGTATCGACCTTGCCCTCGACAAAGTCCTTGTGCTGAAGCACCTTGATCTGGAATTCGGCGGTCGTGGGAATGCCCTTGATCCGCAGTTCCTCCAGCGCGCGGATCATCGTCGCGATTGCTTCGGCGCGCGTCGGCCTGTGGACAATCAGCTTGCCAATCATCGAGTCATAATACGGCGGAACGTCGTACCCGGCGTGGACGTGCGTGTCAAAGCGGACTCCCATCCCGCCGGGGATGCAAATCGATTCGATGCGGCCAGGACAGGGCATGAAATTTCGCGTTGCGTCCTCGGCGTTGATGCGACATTCAATCGCGACGCCTTCGCAGCGAATGTCCTTTTGCCTGAAAGCGAGTTTTTCCCCACTGGCGACGCGAATCTGCTGTTCCACCAGGTCAATCCCGGTGACCATTTCAGAAACCGGATGCTCGACCTGGATGCGCGCGTTGACCTCGATGAAGTAGAAGTTGTTTTCCCGATCGACAATAAACTCGACGGTCCCCGCGTTGTGATATTTGGCGTTCTGGATCATCCGCACCGCGGCGTCGCAAATCGACTTGCGAACCGTTTTGGACAAGGTCGGACCGGGCGATTCCTCGATCAGCTTCTGGTGGCGTCGCTGGGTGCTGCAATCGCGCTCCCACAAATGCACGACGCTACCATGTTGATCCGCGAGGACCTGGACCTCGACGTGGCGCGGATGCTCGATGTACTTTTCCAGATAGACGCTGGCGTTTCCAAAGGCCGCGGCGGCCTCGGTCGTTGCCTGCTGGAGAGCCGACTTGAGCGCCAGATCGTTACCAGCGACCCGCATTCCCTTGCCGCCGCCACCGGCAGTTGCCTTGATGAGGACCGGATACCCGATCTCGTTGGCGACGCGAACGGCGTCCGCTTCGGTTTCAATAAGACCGTCGCTTCCGGGGACGACGGGGACTTTCGAAGCGCGAGCCATGCCGCGCGCGGTATTCTTGTCCCCCAGCTTGTGCATCGCCTCGGGCGAGGGACCGATAAAGTCAATGTTGCAATCGCGGCAGACTTCATTGAAATGCGAGTTTTCGGCAAGGAATCCGTACCCCGGATGGACGGCTTCGACGTTGCCGATTTCCGCGGCCGAAATGATCTGGTCGATCTTGAGGTAACTGTCGGCCGATCGGGGTCCGCCGACGCAGTATTTCTCCGTGACGAGGTCCAGCCACGAAGCGCCGCGATCCGCCTCGCTGAAGATCGCCACCGTCTCGATTCCCAGTTCCTTGCAGGTTCGAATAATTCGCAACGCGATTTCGCCGCGATTGGCAATCAGGATGCGATTGTACATTAGTCCGTTAGTCGGCGAGAATCCGGAACAGCGGTCTGCCAACGTCCACCGGCTCCTCGTTCCGGGCGACGGTTCCCACGATCTTGCCGGCAACTCCGGCGGGAATCTCGTTGAACATTTTCATCGCCTCGATAATGCAAATGATCGTGTCCGCCTGGACGTTGTCGCCGACCTTGACATACGGCGGTTCACCCGGCTTGGGACCTGAATAAAACGTGCCCACCATCGGGCTTTTGATCAGCGTCACGTTTTCGTCGTGCGGCGGCGCGATCGATTCGCCTGACGCTGCATGGGCGGGGTGGCCCGGGGCGGCGACCGCAGCCGGAGTCATGACGGGGGCGGCAAGGAAGGCGTTTCCCGGACCACTTCGCACGCGAATTCGCCGATCTTCCTGACGAAGATCGATCTCTGACAGCTCGTGCTCCTTCATCAGTTCCACAAGCTGGCGGACGCGCTGAATATCGAACACGTCCACGTCGCTCGTCCGGACGCCTTCGGGTTTTTCGCTTGGCATAAGTGCTTCCCTGGATCGAGACGAAATTCGGACGGACCAATTCTAATTGGAGTGCGCCGGCAAACTGGCTACAAGTCGCAAACGCAGTCGTCCAGCTCGCGGGGCAGCGTCGAGAGAACTTCGCACCCGCTCGCTGTGACGAGAACATCATCCTCGATTCGGATGCCCCCCCAGCCCGGTAAATATACTCCCGGTTCGATGGTAATCACCATCCCCGACCTGAGCATCCCGGTTGCCGAGGGGGAAACCAGGGGAGACTCGTGGATTTGCAGCCCGAACCCGTGTCCGAGGCCGTGACCAAACCGTTTGCCAAGCCGCGCCGCATGAATCACGTCGCGCGCGGCCCGATCGACTGCCACCTCTTCAGCACCGTCGCGAATCCGCGCGATTGCCGCTCGCTGGGCGGAGAGCACCACCTCGTACAACCTCCGTAATTTGGCCGGGATTTTACCGGTCACCAAAATTCGCGTCAAGTCGCTGGCGTAACTCTTGTATCGGGCACCCCAGTCAATGAGCACAAACGGAGCCTCGCCGATCCGCATCGACGACGGCTGACCGTGCGGCAAGGCACCGCGCGAACCGACTCCCACGATCGGTTCAAACGAACAACCGCTTCCGCCGAATTGTCGTATCTGGTGTTCCAGGTTATGGGCGATTTGCAATTCCGTCTGGTCCGGAGTCAATTGGGCGCGGATGACCTCAAAGGCCCGTTCGGAGATGCGGATCGATTGACGAATGGTCTCGATCTCCGATTCGTCCTTGATCGCCCGCAGCTCCTCGACCAGTCCGGTCGTTGCGACGACGCTCGTCGAGGGGAGGGCTTCGACGAGCTGGTCCCACGCGGCCTTCGTCAACTTGTGAGCTTCGAGAGCAAGCGTCCCGGGCCGCGCTTTCTTAAGCACCTGAACCGTAAAATCAGCCGGGTTGATTCGCGACGTGCGTATCTCGCGATCGAGTCCCGGACATTCTTCATCGAGCTGGATTTCGTAACGCGAATCGCTGATCAGCAGATCGTCGTCCGGTCCAAGCAGCAAGTACGATGAATCGCCCGTGAAACCCGTGAGGTAAGTGACGTTGCAAACGTCCGCGACCAATGCGTACCGCGCGCCGGCCTTGCGCACGAGCGCGCGAAGGCGATTGCGGCGTTGGGAATGATCTGGACCCATATGATTCGTTCGAACCGTTCGGTTGCCAGTTACGATTCGAGTGCCGACTGGAGCGACTCGTCCGGCACCATCGTGTGCGCAAGGGCATTGATCAACGTCGTGCCGCTGATTCTGTTGTTCTGGTCAACATGCACCAGTCGTATCTGATGATCGGCCAGCTCCGCTTCCTCGAACTGGCCATAGCAACAGATGATGACGCAATCCTTCGGACTGACCAGGCGCGCCGCCGCGCCATTAATGCAAATCTCGCCGCTTCCCGCTGCGCCGACAATCGCATACGTTGTCAGGCGATTGCCGTTGGTGATGTTGTAGATGTCGACCATTTCGAACGGGTCGATGTTGGCCGCTTCGAGCAACTCCGAGTCGATCGTAATACTGCCTTCATAGTTGAGGTCAGCCTCGGTAACGGTGGCGCGATGGATTTTGGAACGAAGAAAGGTACGAAGCATGAATAACCCGCGCAAATTCGTGAAGTCAACGAAAGCCTGTTGGCTCTATTCTCAGCGGTCCGACCGGGGAATCAAGGGGAAAGCCCATCAACGACACTCAAGTGTTCCGGCGGTGCCAATCCGGCAAACCTTGCCGAATCGCCCGATCGTGCCGGTCGAATCGCCAGTGGTAACCGTGCGGGATTTGCCATGACGATAGCGAATAAGCGCGCCAATCGCGCGCCGTTCGTTTCATCGACCCCCGGGAGCAGGATTTGTCGTGAACCGCTTCGTCTTACTGCTGATCGTCGTTGTTACTCACCAGGCCGGGTGCCGGTTACCGGCGTGTCCCGTGCAGGAACCCCGCGAATCGGCAGGCTCCCCGGCCCTTTTTGCCTTCTCCGAGGCACCTGCGGCCCAGGAGCACGAAACTCATGCCGTCGAGGATTTCGTGCAAATGGGCCTCGCGCGCAACCCGCGAATCGAAGAAGCGATTCACCGAATCGAAGCCGCTCGTTACCGGATTCCACAAGCCCTTGCGCTGCCCGACCCGATGGTCATGACGAGCACCCACCTGGCACCCGTGCAAACGGCCGCCGGCGAGCAGGCATTCGCGCTGGGGATCAGCCAGAAATTCACCAATGCGGATCGCCGGGCGACACAGGCTGCCGTTTTCGAACGGGAAGTTGCCGCGGCTGAGGCGGAGCTTGCGGCGGTCCGCCTGGAAATCGCCACGGACATTCGCACCGCCTGTTACCAGATGCGGTTCATCCGTCAGTCGATCGAAATCACACGTGCCGATCAGCATTCGCTGGACCAGATCGTCGAAGTCATCGAGCGGCAATACGAAGTCGACCGGGAGGTGACCCAGCAAGACATCCTTAACGCCCAAATCGAGCAGTCACAGCTTGCAAACCAGATCGCCGAACTTCGGCAAAGGGAAAAATCCGCCGAGGCCCGCCTTGTGCGACTGGTACAGCGCGAACCCGGAACGCTTTTGGGCGTTCTCAACGAGGAATTTGCGCCATCGGACGGCGTGGAACCTGCGCCGGCGGAAGGGGGGTTCGATGTACAATCGCTGGTGGCCAGAGCCTTGCTCGCCAGACCGGATTTGCAAGGCCGGATTGCCGCGATTGAACGCGACCAACAGCGTGTTCAGCTTGCCCGGCTCGAATACCGTCCTGACTGGACGGTCGGTCTGAACTGGATCGCCACTTCGTCCAGCGGTCTCAGTCCGGTCGCCAATGGCGACGACGCAATGCAACTGAACATTGGTTTTAACCTGCCTGTTTATCGCGAGCGAATTCGCGCCGGAGTCTGCGAGGCCGAGTCCGAACGACGGGCGTCGGAAAGTCGTTTCCAAAGCCTTCGCGATGAAGCGGCTGAGGAAGTCGTCGACCTGGTCGCCCGGCTGGAAAGCACGCGGTCCATGCTCGAACTGGTCAGCGAGGACATCGTCCCCAAGGCGGAACGAACGCTCGACGTTTCCATCGACCAGTACGCGACCGGAACCGTTAATTACATCCAGTTGATTGAAAACTGGCGTTCCTTGCTCGGCTACCGGATCACCGAGGCCCGTCTGCGTTCCCAGTACGATGAATTGCTGGCGGAACTGGCGCGAAGCGTTGGCCAGATCGAACCGGCCAGCCCGATCCTCGTGCCTCCTTCCCTCGATGGTGGCTAAAACCCGAATAATGGCCAGCGCAGTGCCATCCCCGCGCAGCGCGTCACCCCGCCTCACGCCTTCACGCAGCGCATTCGCCCAGCGCGTCATCCCCGCGAAGGCGGGGATTGAGTCGCCTAGGGTCGCGCGACCTGTTC
>JBGTFW010000279.1:0-2395 GCA_041747075.1 Pirellulaceae bacterium | reverse complement strand
TTTCGATCCTTCTCCAGCTTCTTCATTCCGATTGGCGTCAGCCGGTAGTAACGACGCTGACGGCCATTGTGTGCCGCCTTCTGGCGTGACGACAGCAGACCCTTGGACTCCAGGTTGTACAACATGGGATAGAGAGTCGATTGTCCCAGTTCAAACACGCCACGGGACCGCTTCTCGAGCGCCTCGATGATTTCGTAGCCATACATCTCGCCATCCGCGAGTAGTTGCAACACTGCCGTCGGACCGGCGCCCCGCATCAATTCCGTTTCAAGTTTCATCGGTTTTCTCCCGGACCGTTTCGCCCGCCTTTGCGGTACATGCTATGTCATACATAGTACCCGCTCGCTGGAGGTCGTCAAGGGGTAAATCGCGGTGTTGGTAGCTGCCGTTGCCAAACGGCGGGAATGTAGCTGCCGTTGCCAAACGGCGGGAATTCCGTTTCGCCACTGAGTATCCACGCTTTGGCAAGCGTGGCTACGTCGCCCGCTACCGATCCGAGTAGACGTGCGTGCTTTCTTCCTTGGAGACCGCGATGTCGCGGTCGTCGCTGCGGACGCTGAGCACCGTGCGGTGGTCGCCCGGTGCCAGTGCATTGGCGCGAATGACAAACGAAATCTCCTGACCTGGTGCGAGCGTCGGAATGGTCTCAACGGTCACAGTTTTGCCGCGAATCTGGCTTCGTGGCGCTCCCTCGACCGCCTCGGGCTGGATCGCGTCGGCGAATTCGACCTGGACCTCGACGTTGGTCGCCGGAATTTGTCCCTGATTGGCGACGCGGACCCGAAAGGTCGTTCCGGTTCCCACCTCGATCGCGTCCGCCGAATCGTCGATGTCAAAGAACAATTCGGAGAGTTGCTGGACGACAAGCGTTTGTGTGGTCTGTTGTTGCTGGTTGAGGTCCGATGCGGCGCTGACGGCAATTTCATGGTTCCCGGTCGCGACTGGGATCGTGGTCAGTTCGACGACGCCGACCTTTTGCGGATCGAGTTTGGCCAGCCGCCAGACGACGGCATGATTGTTGGGATCGTATTGTCCCTGATTATTGGCCGCGGAGAATTTCAGGCCTCGCGGGAGCCGCGCGACCAGTTGCATGTTCGTCGCCGCGGCGGTTCCCTGGTTGGCGATGCTGAATCGGTGCGTCGCCGGACGGTTGAGGAACTTGCGGCTCGGCCCTTCTCCGGTCAACATCAACTGGGGGGCGATGATTCGCAAGTCAACCGTATCGTTGGCCCGCAACATTCCCTCGCCGTGAACGACGAGGACGTTGCGAACCTGGCCGACCTGGGTCGCGCGGAGTCGTAGTTGCACGTTCTTCGTCTCGCCTGGACGGAGGACGCCGATCGGATATTCCAGTTCGCGTTGTCCGCCGTGAAACTCAAGGCCCTCGGGAACGTCTTCCTGCAAGACGACATTTTCGGCCGCGCCGTTTCCCTGATTTTCAATAAAAATGTTCAGCAAGACATCCTCGCCGATCAGAACCGACGCCGGTGCTTCGTGGCGAATCGACAGTTTCGGCTCGGTGCAAACGGTTCGCGCCGACGCCTGGGCGCCAAACGTCACGTGCGCGACGCTTCCGATATTGCCCGGACGTTCGGGCATGAGGATCATCTTGACGGAAACCTGCTGGCCGGGGTTAAGCGTTCCAAGGTCCCAGCTCACCTTACCGCCCTGATTGAATGAAGGTGCCGGAACGGACTGAATCATCCGCGTGCCGTCGGGGACGTAGTCGTGAACCTGCACGTTTCCGGCAGGCGAGCGACCGGTGTTCCTGACCACCAGTTCAAAAGTCGCTTCGCGATTGACCTGAATCTCGCGCGGCGCGATTTTTTGCACGGCCAGCGATGGGACCTGAACCCCCTCGAACTGAGCGTCGCCTGGAACGGGCCGGGCGATCGAACCAGGAGCCGCCTCGGCAACGCCGCGGATCGGTGCCGCCGCAAGGGTCGTCATCGGGTGGTTGGGGAGTGGAGTGTCGGCGGCGGGAGGCTGTCCCGCTCGAACGGGATATGGATTCTCCGGTCGTGATTGATCCGTTGAATGGTTATCGATGTTTCCCGCGAACTGGTTGGGGTTTGCAGCGGGGCGTTCGTACCGGGAACCGAACGACGGAGGTGTGCTACTCGATGGGTCGACTGAATCACGCGTCGCGGTGCCTTGCTGAAATTCATTGCGGGTCACAGCTTGAGTTGCCGTCAACGGGCCGTGATCCGGTTTTGGAGTGAACGAATCGTTTGAATTGTTCGAGCCGCCCGGATCATTGAAGGGCAATCGCGAATCGCCATCGCGTGAAGTCACGGTCACACCGGAGCTGCCATTCGATCCGTCGCGAGGAGCCGGAACGGACTCCGAATCCGAATTATCACCGAACGAGCCGCCTGCAAAGGAACCGTTCATC
>JBGTFW010000278.1:0-31944 GCA_041747075.1 Pirellulaceae bacterium | reverse complement strand
CGCGCCCGCGACCCGGTCCGCCGTGGCCGCTATGTCGCCGCGGAGGCCGATCGTAATCGTCATCGCCGCCAGGTTCGTCGTCGCGACCGCGGGGTTCCGGAGCCAGTTCGTCCTCGATGCCGAGTTCCTCGAGCGCCCGGCGACGGCTCAGCTTGACGCGATCCTGTCCATCGACGTCGATCACCATCACCTGCATCTCGTCGCCCACCTGGCAGATTTCACTGACGTCGCTGACGTAGCCGGTGGAGAGTTCGCTGATGTGGCACAGTCCGTCCCGGCCCGGAAGGATTTCAATAAAGGCACCGAAGTCCTTGATGCTGCTGACGGTTCCCGTATAAATCTTGTTGATCTGAACGGTTGCCGTGCAGGCCTCGATTTGCTTCAGGGCGTCGTTGGCCATATCCGAGTCAGCGCTGGCGATCGTGACCCAGCCCTCGTCGTCCACTTCGATGACGGTGTCGGTCGAGTCCTGGATGGCGCGAATGTTCTTGCCGCCAGGACCGATAAGCAAACCGATCTTTTCCGGATCGATCTTCGTCCGCAGGAGGCGCGGGGCGTACTCCGAGATGTCCTCCTTGGGCCGCGAAATGGCCGAGAGCATCTTGCGAAGGATTTCGATCCGTGCCTCGCGCGACTGGGCCAGCGTGTCGCGAATAATCTCAAAGGTAATTCCGCGGATTTTCAGGTCGAGCTGGATGCCCGTGATACCGCGCTGCGTCCCGGCGATCTTGAAGTCCATGTCGCCGTAGTGATCCTCGCTTCCCATGATGTCGGTCAGCAGGACGAATCGGTCGTCGTCCTTGACCAGTCCGATCGAGATACCCGCGACCGGTTGCGAGATCGGTACTCCCGCCGCCATCAGTCCGAGTGTTGCTCCGCAGACCGACGCCATCGACGACGAGCCGTTCGATTCGAGGATGTCGGCGATGACGCGAATCGTGT
The DNA here is from genome assembly GCA_041747075.1 of Pirellulaceae bacterium. GTDB lineage: Bacteria > Planctomycetota > Planctomycetia > Pirellulales > Pirellulaceae > CAJQPP01. The sequence goes on along the minus strand of JBGTFW010000278.1, from coordinate 31,002 downwards.
ACGGGAATTTCTCGGCGTTGGGCAGCACCGGCTTGACGCTCCGTTCGGCCAGCGCGCCGTGACCAATTTCCCGCCTCCCCGGTCCGCGTATCGGCCGGACTTCGCCCACCGAGAAGGAAGGAAAGTTGTAATCGAGCATGAACTTTTTTGAATACTCATCGACCAGCCCGTCGACCCGCTGCTCGTCGCGCTGGGTACCGAGCGTGATCGTGATGAGCGCCTGGGTTTCACCGCGCTGAAAGAGTGCTGAGCCGTGAACGCGCGGAATCAAATCGACTTCGCATTGAATTTCGCGAAGTTCATTGTTCCCGCGGCCGTCGGCGCGCTTGCCGTCGAGGATCAGTTCGCGAAAGGCATGTTCCTCCAGGTCGTGCCATCGCGCCTTGAAAATGCCGGCGTTAATGGCATCGGGGCTGAGCGGGTCGGGGATCAGTTCCTGACGGGCACGGGTCCGCAACTCCGAGACGGCCGCGTTTCGCTCGTGCTTCGTCCCGTCGCGCGTAAGCGCCTGTATTAGCGAATCGTAGTAGCGTTCGCGCATTGTCTTGAGCAACCCGCCGTCGTCGGGCGGCTGGAAATTCATCGGCTCAATCGCGAGCTGGTCCGCCAATTCACGCATCATGCCGCAGATTTCGCGGATTAGCGAATGAGCGTACTCGATTGCCTCCATCATTTCGGACTCGGGCATTTCACGGGCAAACCCCTCGATCATGGTCACCGCCTTGTCGGTCCCGGAAACGATCATGTCAAGGTCGCTTTCCTCCAGGTCGTCGTGGGTGGGGAAAGGGATCAGCTCGCCGTCGATTCGTCCGACGCGAACCGAGGCGACCGGTTCGGGAAAGGGAAGGGCGGAAGCAAAAACGGCGGCGGCGACGCCGTTCATCGCGAGGACGTCGCCATCGTTTTGCCGGTCACTTGAAAGGACAATCGCCTGGCACTGCACTTCGTCCTGGAACCCGGGGGTGAACATCGGGCGAAGCGGGCGGTCCATCAGCCGCGAGGTAAGTGTTTCCTTGGTCGTCGGGCGGCCCTCGCGCTTGATGAATCCGCCCGGAAATTTCCCGGCGGCGGCCGTCCGCTCGCGATAGTCGCAAGTGAGCGGGAAGAAATCGATTCCTTCACGCGGCGGTCCGGTCGCCACGGCGTTCAATACAACGGTGTCACCGTACGTGACGAGGACGCTGCACGACGCCTGCCGCGCGAGTCGTCCCGACTCAAGAGTCAATTTAAAATTTCCGAACTGCTTTTCAACTTTTACGGTCACGGTTCAATTCCTGATTGGTTAGGAAAAAAAGTCAACGCCAATTAACAATAGAGGGATAATCCGGGACCCCAGGGCCTCAACGAGTGGCTGGAGCATCTTGCCCCCGTCCCGCGGCTGGAAGCCGCGGCAACGAATGACTGGGTTACCCAAACATTTACACAAACGTTTACACGAACTGCCGCGGACACGACGGCTGTGAAAAGCGATCGTGCAAACTGCCGCGGTCCTACTTCCGGATACCGAGCTTGCCGATGATGTCGAGATAACGCTGCGGGTCTTGCCGCCGAACGTAGTCCAGCAGTCGTCGTCGCCGCGAGACCATGGCCAGCAAACCACGACGCGTGGAATAGTCCTTGGTGCGAGATCGCATATGCTCGGTCAAGGCGTTGATGCGCGTCGTCAGAATCGCGATTTGCACCTCCGGAGACCCTGTGTCGGCCGGCGAGTTGCGATACTGGCTGATAATTTCGCTCTTGCGTTTCCTGGTAATTGTCATCGGATACTAAACTTGATTCCCGCCCGCGGCCAACAGTTTCATGCTTCCTGCCGCCAGACTTACGGACTCCTGTAAACAAACTTCCAAACGTCTCAAACCCAAAACAACACGGCCGCAAAGTTGCGGAAAAGGGTCCGCAGCTTGACCCACATCGTCTCATGTCGGGCGCATTGTTACCTGGCCCGGAGAAGTTGGCAAGTGGAGGGTTGAAAGTCGAGGGTGGGGCTGAAATCTCCGTTAATCCCCCTCCGACGACCGGGTCCCCTCCGATATCCGAGGAACCTGAACCTCAATGGCCCGCGGAATAACCCGAAACCGGAACTGGCTGGATTCCAGGATTTCCCCGTCGCAAACCATCCGCGTCGTCGGGTTGACGTCAAATTCGACTTTTCGGCACTGGCGAAAGGTAACGTTGGGATCGTCCAGATATCGCCCCATGAAGAATTCCGCCGTGACCGCCGCGAAATCCATCGCGTTGCCTCCCTTGACCAGCACGACATCCATCAGCCCGTCGTCGGGCCGTGCTTCCGGTGCGACGTCGATCCCGCCCGCCCCGTACCTCCCATTGGCGGCGAGAAAATTCCACAATTCGTAGTCCTCCGCTACTTCGTCGTCGAAACGAACTCTCGCCCGATAGTTCTCCAGATGGGAAAGAAACTGGAATGCGCCTCGCAAGAAAACCCACGGACCCCAATTCGCCTTAAGCTCGTCCGTCAACATCTCGGTGACGCGGACGCTGTTGCCTCCACTCGCCAGGTTGACGCAAAGGCGGGACAGGTCGTCCATACGAAGTTCCAGCAAATCAACCGGCCGCGAAGGACAATTGGGGAGGCAGTCGAGCGATTCGGCCGGTTCGAGCGGCAGTCCCATCGAGCGGCAAAAATCATTGCCAGTCCCCAGCGGCAGAACGTGCAGCCGGGTCCCCGATCCCGCGCCCATTCCGTTCACGACCTTGTGAATCGTCCCGTCGCCACCGGCAGCGACGATCAGTTCGGCCTTTTCGGCCACGGCCCTTGCGGCGATCGATTGCGATTCCTCGCCCGACGAGGTGATCCGCACGTCAAATCCGTCAAGCGTCTTCAAATGTTCGAGCACGCCGGTAAATTCCGAAGCACGACGCGATTCGGGGTTCCAGATGACGACGCGGCGGTCCATAACCGTTTGCAATTCGTGGGACCCCGGGGTCACGCACCCGAAATGTAGCGGAACTCGCGCAGAGTTTCGTCTTCCCCCTGGGACGTTATCGTTTTCAGTATAGCGAATCCGCCAAGGCGCGTCATCCCCCGCCAAGGCGCGTCATCCCCGCCAAGGCGCGTCATCCCCGCCAAGGCGCGTCATCCCCGCCAAGGCACGTCATCCCCGCCAAGGCACGTCATCCCCGCCAAGGCACGTCATCCCCGCCAATGCACGTCATCCCCGCGAAGGCGGGGATCGAGTGCCTTGAGCCGTGTATCGGCCTTCGCTGCCGCTCAATGGGTTGCGAATCGCCTGAGTTCCCGCGCCACGCCTTCGCGGGGGCAGGCTCTTCGCGTTGAATGACGGAAGGGATTCAACGCCGACTGACAAGCCTTCAACCGTTGAGCAAGTGATTTATTGCGGAATTGCGGACTCGACCAGTTTGCCAGCCCTTGACGCGGCGAGCCACGGTTGCTGGCGACGGGGAAAGAGGTGCCGGCTAATGACCTGGAATCCGTCGTCGTGCCCCGGTTCAACGAAGTGCATGAAATGCTCGATTTGAAAACTCGACGTGCCAATTCCAATCAGGTTAAACGAATTCTTCTCGCGCTCACGCCCGCGACCTCTTTGCGATGTCGAGGTCCCGCACTGAACGATCGTAATGCCGTGTTGACGGTCCGTCCCTGCATGCACGTCGAGCGAATTGCCAATGAACGCCCGGTGAAGGTGCCCGCCAAGGATCATGTCGATCTTCAATCGGGTAAAATGTTCCAGGGCGCGCCTCGCGCCCGGCAGGTATTGGCGCTTTTCGTAGTCGGGCGCGGGCGCGAACTGGTGATGCGCGACAACGATTCGCGCGACTTCGGGAGGGGTCTCCGCGAATGCCCTCTCGCAAAATTCCAGTTGAGCCTTGCGGATACGCCCGTTCGTGATGGCTCGCAGAGGAGCCGTCGAATTCAGCCAAACGATGTGCGCGGCTTCGGTGCGGAGGACTCCGTCCAGCTCCCGCGAAATGTAATCCTTGTAGTTGTCGAGTGGAGCAAAAAGCCTTTCCCAAATCCGGTACAATGGCACGTCGTGATTGCCCGGCACTAAAACGATCGGGACGTCGGGCAGCGCATCGAGGTACTCACGCGCTTGCTGGTACTCACCGGGCTTGGCGCGCTGCGTCAAATCGCCGCTGCACACAATGAGCGACGGCTCCAGTCGATGGGCGATGCGGAGCAGCGATTCGCCGACGGCTTGAACGTACGGCGGGCCAAAGTGCAAGTCGGAGATGTGGAGAATTGAAAACACGAAAGGGGAGTCACCTAAAGCAGTATCTCCGGGACATCTCCGTCGACCACAAGCCGTCCTTCGGTCGCGGCGCGAATGTCGTCGACCGTAACACCCGGAGCACGCTCGATCAGGCGAAATCCGTCGCTTGTCACGTCGAGTACCGCAAGGTTGGTGACGATCCGCTTGACACAGCCGACACCCGTCAGCGGGAGGGTGCATTGCCTCAGCAGTTTCGACTCGCCATCGCGGTTGGCGTGCATCATTGCCACGATGATGTTTTCCGCCGAGGCGACGAGGTCCATCGCGCCGCCCATTCCCTTGACGAGCTTGCCGGGGATTTTCCAGTTCGCGATGTCACCGTTGTCGGCGACTTCCATCGCACCGAGCACCGTGAGTTGAACGTGGCGGCCGCGGATCATTGCAAAACTCGTAACGGAATCGAAAATGCTGCCGCCGGGGAGCACCGTGACCGTCTGCTTGCCGGCGTTGATCAGGTCGGCGTCCTCGTCCCCGGAGAGTGGAAAGGGTCCCATGCCGAGAATTCCGTTTTCCGACTGAAACACGACGTTGACACCGGGAGGGACGTAGTTGGCAACCAGCGTCGGGATGCCGATCCCCAGATTGACGTACCAGCCGTCGCGCAGCTCCCTTGAAATTCGTTTGGCGATTCCCGTCTTGTCGAGCATGAACTTCAGTCGCCTCCGCGCTTGCGCACCGTACGTTGCTCGATGCGCTTTTCGTAGTTGACTCCCTCGAAAATTCGCTGGACGAAGATGCCGGGAGTGTGAATGAAGTTCGGATCCAGGTCTCCTGGCTCAACCAGTTCCTCGACTTCGGCGATCGTGACGCGACCCGCCATCGCCATCGCATGATTGAAGTTCAGCGCGGTCCCCTTGTAAACCAGATTCCCCATCGAGTCCCCCTTCCAGGCCTTGACCAGCGCGAAATCGGCGTGGAGCGCGTGCTCAAGGATGTGCGGCTTGCCGTCGAAGGTTCGAACTTCCTTTCCCTCACCGACTTCGGTGCCGTACCCGGCGGGAGTAAAGAAAGCGGGAATGCCCGCGCCCCCCGCATGGCATCGAGCGGCGAGCGAACCCTGGGGAATCAGTTCGACGTCCAGTTCGCCGCTGAGCATTTGCCGTTCAAACTCGTCGTTCTCGCCGACGTACGAGGAGATCATTTTGCGAATCTGCCGTTTCCGCAGCAGCAAACCCAGCCCGAAATCGTCGACCCCCGCGTTGTTGGAAATGCACGTCAGGCCCGTGACCCCGGCATCGACCAGAGCTGCAATTGCGTTTTCCGGAATCCCGCAAAGGCCAAAACCACCGACCATCAGCGTCATGTTGTCGCCGATTCCGGTGATCGCGGCCTTTGCGTTGGCTACCCGTTTGTTCATGGGAGAAACCGGAGTTCTATCCGTGAAGCGGTTGCCAGAGACCGATGATGTTCCCCTCGGTGTCCTTGACTTGTCCATAAATGCCCATTCCGCTGACTTCGTGCGGGCCCATAAGGTGCTCGCCGCCGGCCGACTGGACGTCCTTGATCCGTTGTTCGCAGGACTTGACCTCGATCACGATCACCGGCGAAGTCGCCCCCTCGTCACCCCTCGGGTAAGTCCCTCCGTTGATCCCGCCCGCTTTCGTCGGTTGATGCTGCTCGTCGATCTCCGTCGTAATCGCAAACGTGTACGGCATTTCGCCAGACGTGTCGTGGAACTGCCAGCCAAAGACCGACTGGTAGAATTTTTCCATGCGTAATTTCTCGGAATACGGGACTTCAAAATGACAGACTCGGTCCATTGATTTCTCCTGTTTGGGAAATGGGAAACTGGTGAAACGACTGGATATCGTAAACATTTGGCGGTTGCCGTGCCACCAACTTCCCGGACCACGGGAATCTTGTGTCGCTACCACAACTGCCATTGCGAGAAAAGGCAGACGTAGAGTCCCAGCAGGAGATTGGTCACTGCATGGGCGACGACTGCGTCCCAGAATTTTCCGGTCCGCGCCACGAGCCACGTGACAAGCGAAAACCACGTGACCGCCGCCAGGATTTCGCCCGGATGCGTCACGGCACCGTAAAGCGGGGCGACCAGCGCGGCGCGCCATGCCGGCTGGACCAGCGAGACACGCCACCATTCAGTCGACTGGACGTACCGCATGAGGAAGCCGCGCAGAAAAAGCTCTTCGCAGACCGGAACAACGACGACGAGTCCGAAAAAACGCACGGCGAGAAAAGTTGCCAGTTGCCATGCGAGCGTGATTTCCTCAAAGGGATTGAATTGACTCCGCGCGCCGGGTGAGTCCGCGTTCAACCAGCCGGCAACGATCCCTTGCGGATTGAGATGACAAAAACCGACCCAGAGGACGATTCCCGCCACGCCCGTGATGACGGACCACCGGGTGATCGCGAAGGGAAAATGCCGCAAGTATTCGCGCGCAAAAACTCCAAGGAACGTGCAAACGGCAAGGACCTTCAGGCCGTAAACGACACAATATCGCGTCATGCTCGATTGGCGACGCGCCTGCACGTAGGCCTCGTTGGCGCGTCGTTCGGAAGCGGAAACATTTGTTTCGCCGCCGCTGGCGACATCCTTCCCGTCGGATCGCGCGAATTGCGGTTCCAGCAGCCCGAATGCCAGAAAAACCAGCAGCGGCAGTACGAATGGCCAGGGTGAAGTGCTGACGGGCTGGTTCATTTGCGAATTGGGGAAGGACGGCGTGAAGGAACGGCGACATTTTACACGCCACCATTGTTTGGGAATCCGTAATTGACTGGCGCCAGTCGCTCGGGACAATGAAGCTATAATTCATTCCCATGGCGACGGAAGGGGCTTCGCCTGGCGAACTTTTTGTCAAGAAGAAAGGCACCCGCATGAACCACCGAGACTTTACACCTGGAATTCGACGCCCTGCGAAGGGTACGGCCATGCCGGTTCTGATTCTGCTGGCGATGGCGGGTGCCACCTGGTTTTCGTCGACCGAGGCAGCAGGGCAGGGGACTCGCCGGGAAAAATTCGAGGCGCAACGCAAGGAAATGGTCGCCTTCGCCGTCCAGGGGGCCGGGGTCAACGATCCGAGAGTCCTCAAGGCGATGCTTGAAACGAGGCGCGAAGCGTTCCTTCCCGCCGACCTTCAGGAACAGGCGTATCTCGACGCCGCGCTTCCGATCGGCCACGACCAGACGATTTCCTCCCCTTTCATTGTCGCCTACATGACGGAATCGCTCGATCCTCAACCGTCCGATCGCGTTCTTGAGATTGGCACGGGCAGCGGTTATCAGGCCGCCGTCCTCAGCCCACTTGTGAAGGATGTCTACACGATCGAGATCGTGCCCGAACTGGGAGAAAACGCCAAACGGGTCCTCGAGCGTCTCGACTATCGCAATGTTCATGTCAAGGTCGGCGACGGATACCTTGGCTGGCCCGACAAGGCGCCTTTCGACAAGATCATCGTCACCTGTTCACCGGAGGATGTGCCCATTCCGCTTCAAGAGCAACTTGCCGAAGGGGGACTGATGGTCATCCCCGTTGGTGAAAGGCACCAGCAAACCATGATGCTCTTTACGAAAGACAACGGGGCCCTCGTATCGACCGAATTGCGGCCAACGCTCTTTGTACCGATGACGGGTCAGGCCGAGTCGGAGCGAAAAGTTCTGCCCGATCCCGGCAACCCAAAGATTCTCAATGGCGACTTCGAGGAACCGTTGACCGAAAGCGGATTCATTAGCGGCTGGTATTACGAGCGCTCGCTCGAATGGATCGAGGACCCGAAATCGCCCGGAGGGACTCACTTTGTCAGGTTCTCGTCCGATCAGCCGGGACAAAAAGCCCATTTATTGCAGGGCTTTGCGATCGACGGCTCGATTGTGGGGAAACTCAGGCTCTCGGCGTCGATTCGCGTCGAGGACGTTTTGGTTGGGCCTCACCCCGACGACCTCCCCGTCATTGCCCTTACGTTTCATGACGAAGTCCGGCGGGAATTGGGGACAAGAATTCTCGGACCCTTTCGCGGAACCCGAAACTGGCAGAATCTCGACAAGGAGATTGAGGTTCCCAAAGAAACGCGCGAAGCGATCCTCCGGATTGGCCTTTTCGGTGCCACGGGCGAGGCGGACTTTGACAACATCATGATCCACCCCGAGGGCCGCTGAGCCGCACGTTCAGCAGCCTAAATGGAACAAATGTACCCGCCGCCCGGCAGGGGAACGGCGAGTTACCAACCCCGAAAAACACGAACGCCGGGGGCCAAAAGGCCTAATTACCTAAAGTTCGGGGACCACCCAAACCTCTCAGTCATTAAATTCGGCACTATTTGCCTGGACTGCTTGAAATACCGCGCACCAATGGTATTCTGAAGGAGGCGTCAGAGGTTGCGCGGAGACCCCGACAGCCTTGCGCCCATGCGTCGCAAGCCATCACTTCAGGAATTCAACACGGAGTCAATGGGATGGGATTATTCAAATTCAGGCACTTGGCAACTTTCGGGGCGGCAGCCTTGATGATTGTCTGGAGCAGCGCGGAAGCCCACGCGTTTTGGGGGAACCACGGAAGCTGGGGGGGATCGGGTGGATTCGGAAGCGGTGCAAGCCACGGAAGCTGGGGGGGCGGTTCTCGCGGTGGCATCCTTCGTGGCAGCCGAGGCGGCCCCCTCCGCAACCTGGTCTCCCGCATCGGTAGCCGACACGGCAGCCGTGGCCACGGATCAACGGGTTACGCCTCGACAGGGTATGGCTCAACCGGTTATGGATCACGGGGATTCGCGTCGGCGGGATATTCCAGTCGTGGAAGCGCAAGTAGTGGAGGGGGCTACCGTTACTATTCCGCTTCGTCGGGCGGTGGTTATCGCTCAAGTTCATACGGCAGCTCGGGATACGGCAGTTCTGGCGGCCATGGCAGTTCCGGCGGCTACGGCAGAACTGGATCGCCGATTTACTATTCAGCCCCGCCAGCTTATGGAGCGCCTGTATATGCACCTGGGATTGAATACGGCACGCCGGTCGAGACTTTCCCTGGAGGAGGCACGAGCGAGCCGACTCCCGCGATGCCGTCGCCAGGCCCGGCACGCACGGGTACCGACGCGGACGCCGAACCTGACGATGATACGGCGATTCTCAACTTGAGGCTTCCGGCCGAGACGGTCGTTTATGTCAACGGCAAGCGGACGAGGACTTCAGGCGACTTCCGCAGTTATGTGTCAAGAAATCTTGTCGATGGAAAGCGTTACAACTACGAAATCCGCGCCGAGCTGGAGCAGAACGGACAAATGGTTGCCCGCACGAAGGTCGTTGAATTGACGGCCGGTCTGGAAAAGACGCTTGACATTGATTTTGACACCGACGACCCGTTGATCACTTCGGTGACGCTGCTGGTTCCCGAGGACGCGCGCGTGAAGCTGGGCGGAGTCGATACCGGCGCACGGGGTTCGATGCGGTATTTTTCCACCGAGTCACTCAAGTCGGGTGAAAAGTGGGGGGACTACACGGTCACGGTGTCGGTTGTCCGCGGCGGTGAGGAAGTGACCCGGACGAAAACGGTGGACGTCGAGGCGGGCGATTCGCTGAGCCTTAGTTTTGATTTTGACATGGACGAAAAAGTCGCCTCGCGGTGACGCCCCGATCGCGGTATAACGTTATTGAATCAAAGACCCTTTTATCGCGCGATGCGGTAATGGGGTTTTTTCTTTTGCAACCGTTCACGGGTTTTCATCAAATCGCATATGCTTGCTGACAACCGGTCCGGGAAACCCGATTCAGGGACGGTGCGGGGTGATCGTCCTTTTCCCTGGTCGCCCCGTCGACGCATGCTGGTCAGTTTCCTGGTCGTAGCTCACTTCGTGGCGGTGGTGCTGGCACCGCTGGCAGTCGTCGAGCCGCGAAGCCAATTGGCGCGCTCGCTGCACGACGCGATGTCGCCGTGGACGCAGGCGCTCTATCTCGATCACGGCTACCGGTTCTTCGCACCGGAGCCAGGGCCTGGGCACATCATTGAATTCGAAGTCAGTTTGCCCAATGGAGAAATCGAGAAGGGGCGGATCCCGGATCGCAACGGGCACTGGCCGAGACTTCTCTATCATCGCTGGTTCATGCTGAGCGAGACGATGTTCCAGCATTTTTCGCTGACGCTGGACGACGCGGCGCTGAAGAGCTGGAAAGAGGAAGTGGAATTGCGAATCAAGTCGCTGGTGGAGGAGGGAGACCCGCGTCGCGCCGAACGGATCGAGCTGGAGTTTCGGCAACAACTCCGCGAGCACGCGCTCTTCAAGGCCGAGATGCGACACCTTGCCGCGCGGATTCGCGAGTTCCTTTCGCGACGCTACAACGGTGCTCCAGTGAGGTTGAAGCTCGTCACGAGGATGGTCCCGGACCCGGAGGAGGTATCAAGCGGCTATCGGCTGGACGATCCGCGTTTCACACCAGGCGAATTCCAGTTCGATTTGGGAATGGACCCGTCGGCGGAAATGGAACTTGAGGCGATCGTGCCGCGTGACTCCCGCCCCGACCCCTCGACACCGCGCACGAATTCCGAACATGAATGACGAGCCGAAAGTCGTTGGCGAATGGATGCGCGGATGGCTGGCGGGGTGGAACCGGTTCTGGTTCGTGCCGCGGGACGCAGCAACGCTGTCGCTGATGCGAATCCTCACCGGCGCGATGATCCTCTACACGCACTTTGTGTGGTCGCTGGAACTGGAGGCGTTCCTTGGCCCCGACGGGGTCTTCGATGCCACCTACCGCCGCGGGTTTTACGGCGGGTCGCCCTTCGCATGGTCGCACTTTGCATGGTCCGACAGCGCGGCGTGGCTGTGGGGGACTCACGGCGTGGCCCTCATCATTATGGCGGCCTTCATGCTCGGACTGTGGACCCGCGCGACCGCGATCCTCAGCGCGCTGCTGGTGATTTCCTACGCACATCGCGCTCCCGGAGCACTCTTTGGACTCGACCAGATCAATTGCTTTCTCACGCTGTACCTTGCAATTGGACCTTGCGGAGACCGTTACTCCGTGGACGCCTGGCGACGCGACCGCGGGGCAGGGAGGGCGCGCAGTGCCGTCCATTGGTCGCCAGCTCAAACGGTCATGGCGAACTTCAGCACACGACTGATTCAGGTTCATCTGTGCGTCGTTTACCTTTTCGCGGGTCTTGGAAAACTGCAGGGACCCGCGTGGTGGGACGGAACCGCGATCTGGGGCGCGCTGGCGAGTTACGATTACCAGACACTGGACCTGACTTTTCTTGCCGCGTTCCCGTGGTTCGTCAACGCCGTGACGTTGATGGCGTTGGCATGGGAATGCAGCTATGCCTTTATGATCTGGCCACGTCTGACTCGTCCGTTGTGGATTCTGATGGCGGTGGCGGTGCATTTGGGGATCGGCATCTGCATGGGCATGCTGACGTTCGGAATCATCATGGTCATCGCCAACATCGCGTTTGTGGAGCCGGAAACCGTCCGCGGGTGCGTCGGAAAGTTGACGGGGCGGCTGCCCGACCAGCGACCGCCAGCCGATTGAGGCACCGCATGCGATTCCTGAAATTGACGATCGCCTATGACGGAACAGGCTACGTCGGCTGGCAGGTGCAATCCAATGGCGTCTCGATTCAGCAAGTCCTCGAGTCGGCGTGGAAATCCGTGACGGGTGAGTCCCGTCGCATCACGGCGAGTGGTCGAACGGATTCAGGAGTCCATGCGCTGGGCCAGGTTTGCAGCATCGAAACCGGGAGCGATCTGCCATCGTCCCGCGTGGCGAGGGCGCTCAACGCGCATCTTCCGCCGGACATACGGGTCTTGTCGGCGACCGACGCGGCGGGAAACTTTCACGCGATCCGCGACGCGATTGGCAAGACCTACCGGTACTGTTTGCAACATGGACCCGGCGCGGACCTGTTTCGCCGTAACTATTGCTGGCAACTACACGCCACGCTGGACGCGGGACTCATGAGGGAAGGGGCGAAGTTCCTCATCGGGATGCATGACTTCAGAAGCCTTGAGTCCGCCGGTGCGGATCGAACCGACGCAGTCCGTACGATCAGGGCACTGAGCGTGAACGAATCCGGTTCGCATCAAGGACGCAACATCGACGTTGAAATCACGGCGGACGGATTCCTCTACAACATGGTCCGCAATATCGTCGGAACGCTTGTCGTGGTGGGACGTGGCAAACGGTCACCGACGTGGATTCAGGAGGTCCTGGAGACGCGCGATCGGCGCGCGGCCGGGCCGACGGCACCTCCCCACGGACTGTTTCTTGTTTCGGTCGATTACGCGACGAGCCAGGCGGAAGGGCACGGCGGGTAACGCGCCTGTCGCCGGTTGCCGCGCCAGGCTAGACTGGACGGTTCGTCCTGGCGTCCGCAATTTCCATCTTGCGGGGCGTCCGCGGCTTCCATTGCGCGGGCACGGGGACGCCCCATGCCGGCAGCGCCGATCGGCGACTGGTGAATCGCGCTTGAAGAGGTTTTGTTTTCGTGTCTGGCTCGAGGGATTATCTAGGCAGTTATCGTTTGATCCGGCTCATACGGGGGGGACAAACGTGCAACGTGTGGGACGCAGTCAAGGACGGCGACTCCGAACGCGTGGCGATCAAGGTGTTGCTGGCGGCTCACAAAAACCGCAAGGAAGAAATCGAACAGTTGCGGAACGAGGCGCGCGTCTGCGCCGACATGGACCATCCGAACGTCATCAAGGTCTTTGAGTTCAGTGACCACTACGACGTCCCCTTCGTCGTCATGCAACTGTTCAACGCGCGGAACCTGAAACAGGAAATGCGCGAGAATCCCGATGCCGTCGCCATCAATACACCCGCCATCCTCGAACAGTCCGCGTCGGCCCTCCGCCACGTTCACGAGAAAGGCTGGATTCACTGCGACGTCAAGCCGGACAACTTTCTCGTCAACGAACAGGGCGAGGTAAAACTGATCGACTTTTCCATCGCCCAGCCAATGAAAAGGAAAAAAAACCTCTTCTCGCGCGCGACGATCCAGGGGACACGCAGTTACATGGCACCCGAGCAGATTCGCGGCAAGACGCTCGACGCGCGAACCGATGTTTACGGATTCGCGTGCGTGGCGTTTGAATTGCTGGTGGGGCGGCCTCCTTATTCAGGCACCAATCCCGACGAATTGCTGAAACGGCACCTCAACGCACCCGTCCCGTCGATCACCGCGTTCAACCGAAACGTCTCCGATGAATTCGCCGCGCTCGTGTCGCGGATGCTTGCGAAGAAACCGGACAGCCGACCCACGGGATTCGCGCAAGTCCTCACCGAACTCGCCGCGCTGCGCGTCTTTCGCGCGGGGAAACAGCCAGTGTTGGGAATTCAGAAAGCCTGACCCATTGGCCCGCGAACACAAACCATGGACTACTTGCCCTTTGAACAGCCGATGGCGGACCTCGACGCCGAGATCGCCGTTATTGTCGCGGAGCCTCAAGACTCGGCGGAACACGCCGAGCTGCTTCGCGAAAAAAAGTCGCAACTTGCACGATTGACGCGGGGAATTTATTCCAGCCTGACGCCGTGGCAGATCGTCCAGGTGGCGCGACACAAGAACCGGCCTCACACGATCGACTACCTCTCACTCGTTTTCAACGAGTTTGTCGAATTGCACGGCGATCGCTTTTACGGAGACGACCGGGCGATTCGCGCAGGGTTCGCCAAACTCGACGAGCGAAGGGTGCTCGTCATCGGACACCAAAAGGGCCGAAACTACAAGGAACGAACGGAGACGAATTTCGGCTGCGCGCACCCCGAAGGATATCGCAAGGCGATGGCGAAGATGCGACTGGCGGCCAAGTTCCGCCTGCCCGTCATTTGCCTTATCGATACCCCCGGTGCCTATCCGGGAATCGGTGCCGAGGAACGGGGGCAGGCCCACGTGATCGCCGCCAACATGTATGAAATGTCGCGGCTTGAGACCCCCATCGTTTGCGTCGTGATCGGCGAAGGGGGGAGCGGTGGCGCGCTCGGACTCGGCGTCGGCGACCGCGTCGCGATGCTCGAACACGCCTACTATTCGGTCATCAGTCCCGAAGGATGCGCCGGGATTCTCTGGAAAAGCGCCGAATTCGCCGAACAAGCCGCAACGGCCCTCAAGTTCACTTCGTCCGACTTGTTGCGATTGGGGATCGTCGACGAAATTATTCCGGAACCGCTCGGCGGTGCCCATCGCGACCATCACCAAATGGCCAGCCGTCTCAAGCTGTTTCTTTCCAAGGCGCTGCGAAACCTCGACGCGACGCCCGTCGATCGATTGCTTGACAACCGTTACAGGAAATTTCGCTGCATGGGCGTGTTTCGTGAGGAAGCGGTCGTCCAACCGGTGGTCGGAACATCCGCTGATCCTCCGTCCAACGTCCGATAATGTTTCTTATGTTCGGTTGGGACCATGAAATTCCCGGCTTTTGCTGATCAAGACGAACAAAACTTATGCCAAAGCGCGACGCGATCCAATTGAGACCCGCGACGAGCGACGACGCCGAATTGCTGCTCCGCTGGCGAAACGAACCGTTTACGGTCGCCGCTAGCCTGACCCCGCGAACCGTCGACCGCGACGAGCATTTGGCCTGGCTGGCAAACGTCCTCAATGATCCGCTGCGGCAATTGTTCATTGTCGAGGACGCGCGAAATCCGGTCGGGATGGCTCGCGCCGATGTTCACGACGGCACCTGCGAATTGTCCTGGTCGGTCGATTCGGACCATCGCGGCAAAGGGCTGGCGAAAGAGATCGTTGCGGCGCTGATCGCCGGTGTCAGCGGGCCGCTGACCGCAAGGATTCGCGTCGACAATCTCGCTTCGATTCGCGTCGCCACGCAAGCCGGCTTGAAATTGATCCGTGAAAGTGACGGCGTGTTCGTGTTTGAACGAAAAGCGGGAAACCGTGACTGACGTCGTTCTGGCCGAATTGTCACAAGCGGGCAGCTTGTGCCACGGAGTTATCGCTGATTGCTGCCGTTGAAGAATCCATCCAGCGCCTCGCTCGCGGCGCGGCCCCAGTCGACTTCGCGCAACACCCCATTCCAGGAATTCCCGTTCGATGACGCATGACCGGCGCGCTCCAGTTGTCCCAACGACTCGTTCCCGCCGTTCGTCAGCGTGCCCGACGCGGCGGGACCGGTCCATGGCGCGGGCAACCGGGTCACCTGGGAACCGGGAGGCGGGAGTTGGGAAAATCCGCCAGGAACCGGGGTGGGTCGTTCGGTTGCCGGAACTTCGTTCTGGTGCTCGATGATTTCCCGCTGGAAGTGGTCGACGTAGGGACCAATAAAATTGCGGATTTCGTCCGGCACAATTCCGTGCAGCCGCACCAGCGCGTGCGCGACATAGTTGCCGCTCCGAGACGTGCAAATCGTGCGACAGACGTTCTCACCCAGCAGCGAGACGCTGAAGAGCGTGATGATGATGCACAACACCGCGCCCTTGACGGCACCGAGCGCCGTGCCCAGTTGCCGGTCAAACGACCGCAAGTGCATCTGTTCAATTGAACCGCGGACGAAACCGAAAAGAATCCAGATGACGAGCGAGCATCCGAAAAACAGAATAAACATGGCGAGGAACCGGTTCCATGCCGGGTCGCCGCCGATCATCCCCGCCACGATGCCACTGAAATTTCTCGCGACCATGTAACTGACAATGATCGAGGCAAGCGAAGCGACTTGCCACGCAAATCCTTTCCACAAGCCAAAGAGGATCGAACCGCCGAAAACGGCGATCATCAACAAGTCATAGGTCTGCATGGGTCCATGGCTCCGCTTGATTCGGGGCGGAAGTATAGAACTGCGCCGTGGCCGCTCCCAGACCAATCGCGGACCCCGAACGGGACGGGTCACGTCGCCGCTAGCAGTGTCGTGACGCGGAACCGGCAGGCACGCGGACCGCAGATGAGGAGGACCGCAGATGAGGAGGACCATCGAGAAAAACTGGGCTGTCTTTCGCGCGATGTTTCGCCTAGGGTTCGCATGCCCGTTCAGGCTGTGAATGTATCGTGCCCTCGCTCACGCGTCGGGTTTCAGGAATGGCGGATTTCAAGACACACATCACGACCAGTACGGCGCTGGGGATCGGCGTCGGCTTGGGTGCTTATTACCTGCTGGATGTTCCGGTTCAACATTGTCTGATCGCCGCCGGATTGTGCGGCGTCGCGGGCATGTTGCCCGACCTTGACAGCGATACGGGCGTCCCGGTCCGCGAGACGTTGTGTTTCGTCTCGGTGCTCGTCCCGATGTTGATGCTTCGACGCTTCGAGGCGATGGGGATGAACGCCGAACAGATCGTATTCGTCTCGGCATTGATTTACCTTGGATTGCGTTTTGGCGCGGGCGGAGTTTTTCGGCGCTACACAAAGCATCGCGGGATGTGGCACAGCATCCCGGCGGCTGTGATTGCCGGTTTGGTGACATACATCGTTTGCCTTTCACCCGATCTGGGCGTTCGACTGCTAAAGTCCTGCGCGGTCGTGGCAGGTTTTCTTTCACATCTGGTGCTCGACGAATTGTATTCCGTTGACCTGTACGGGAGGCGTATCAAGCGCTCTTTTGGAACAGCGCTCAAGTTTTTCGGCAAAAGTCGCTGGGCCAATTTCTCGACGTATGCCAAACTGGCGGTGCTGGTTCTCATCGTCCTTGGCGACGAGCGGTTCATGGAACTGTTTAACGCCCGTCCGCTGGACTGGCAAGCGGCCACGGGCGCGGCCAGCGAATGGGTCGGCGAGCTGATTCCCGTCAACGCCGCCGGCGACGAAACGATGCGCCGCTGACGAGGCTTGTCTGCCATTTGCCCTCCGGGCGGGCGTTGTGGCCGCCTTGGTACTTTCGACGCGGCAAGATTTACCCCGCTCGAACAAGGGACCAGAGCAGGCCAAGGCAAGCGCTGACGGCGAGCGTCGGGATCATTCCCCTTTTGAACCACAGCATGGCCGCGAGTGCCCCGACCGCGATCGTCAGCGCCATGAAGTCAATTGTGGTCCAGTCCGGGACGAGGAAACGCGCGCCGAAAGCCTCATATTCGGCCACGTTCGCGAAGATCGCATGCAATGCAAACCAGAGGGACAAATTCAGAACAACTCCGACGACTGCCGCGGTGATCGTGGAAAGCGCCGCGTTCAATGACCGGCGTCCGCGCAAATACTCAATGTACGGAGCGCCGAGAAAGATCCAGAGGAAACATGGCGCAAACGTCACCCAAGTGGTCACGATCGAACCGAACAGCCCGGCCAGCATGGGATGCAGCGTGCCGGGGTCCCGATACGCTCCCATGAAGCCGACGAACTGCACCACTTGAATCAGCGGTCCCGGTGTCGTCTCAGCCATCCCGAGGCCGTCCAGCATCTCCCCAGGCGCCAGCCAGTGCCAGGTTGTCACCGCCTCCTGCGCTACGTAGGCAAGGACGGAATACGCGCCGCCAAAAGTAACCACCGCCGCCTTGCTGAAGAACAGCGCCTCGCGCGAGTAAACGCTGTCCACTCCTGTCAGTGCGATCAACCCGGCGACGGGCACGAGCCAGATCAGCAGCCAAACGACCAGCACCGCCGCGGTTCGCCCCAGGCCAGGCCGGATTACTCCAGCGTCGTCGGAGATTGTTTGTTGCCGGTTGTCCGGTTCGCCTGTTGGCTCATGGCCGCGGACGACACGAAACGTGTCAGGCCAGAGTTTGTTGCCGACAATGCCGATGCCAGCGGCGGCGAGTACGATCCAGGGAAAAGGAACCTCGAAAAAAAAGATCGACACGAATGCCAGGGCGGCAACGATCACCATCACGCGGTTCCTGAGTGAACGCTTGCCGATTCGCAAGACCGCTTCAATGACAACCGCTACGATCGCCGGCTTTAGTCCGTAAAAAACACCCTGCACGAGCGTCAAATCGCGATAGCCGGCATACAGCACGCTGAGGGCGAGAATGCTGAGAAAACCTGGCAAGACAAAGAGCAACCCCGCAACCAGTCCTCCCAGGGTCCGGTGCAAGAGCCAGCCCACATAAGTCGCCAGTTGCTGGGCCTCCGGTCCCGGCAAGAGCATGCAGTAGTTGAGTGCATGCAGGAAGCGGTTTTCGCTAATCCATTTTTTTTCTTCCACCAGAATCCGGTGCATTACGGCGATCTGACCCGCCGGCCCGCCGAAACTCAGCAGCGCGACCCGCATCCAGGTGAGAAACGCCTCGCGAAATGGTATCGAAGGCGTTGACTCCGCGAAATCGACATCGACCGGCGTCGCCAGATCACCGGGATTCGGTATCGACTCCATCACATCGTTTCCTTCTGCCGTGACTGCTCAACAAATAAGTCAGGTTATTGTGCCACAACGTCAGCCGCTGCACACTTGTCCCGTGGTCCTCGTTCGCTCTCCCCGATCGGGACCCAGTGCGACTTGACGCGCGCCGTCGCCCGGCTACGATCGACTGTTCGGCGAACCCGCAAGAACCTGGACCACTCTCTCAGGAATCCGTGTCATGAGCGATTTTTCACGCCGCAATTTCCTCTTTGTGTCGTCGGGTGCCGCTGCGGGAACGATGCTCATACCGGGACTCGCTGAAAACGCGGAAAACGACGACTACTTCGCCCGTAGCGGTCTCGTTACCGGCGAACCGAAACCGTTGAAACACATTTCGATTCCCGGATTTCTCACCGCCGGGCAAATCGCGCCACACCATTCCGCCCATTATGGCGGCGCGCTCAGGGGCTATGCCGCCGCGGATGCCGCGATCGAGGAATCAGTGAAAAGTGACGAGCCGCTTGATCCGGCGGCGTTCGGAGCGCTCAAGCGAGTTGTCAACAGCAAGGGGAACAGTGTCGTACTTCATGAGATGTATTTCGACGGACTTGCGCCAATAGCTTCCGATCCCGACGCCGACCTCCGCGCGGCGATTGAACATCGCTTCGGATCCGTGGACAAGTGGGCCGGAGATTTCATCGCTTCGGCAAAGGACGCGGCCGGGTGGGCGTTGCTCGTCAGAAATCCGGTTAACGGGAAACTCTACAACGTTGTTAGCGATGAACACGCGATGGGAATCCTCTGGATGGCCATTCCGCTTGTCGTCGTTGATACCTACGAGCACGCCTTTTACATCGACTATCACAACCGCAAGGGCGAGTATGTCGAGAAATTTATTGAACACATTGACTGGAACGAAGCCAATATACGGTTTCGCCGACGTGAATAATTTGTCCTTCAAAAATCTCCCGAACTGTCGATTAAAATCGTGACGGGTCCTTCGTTAACAAGTTCGACGGCCATCTCCGTCTGAAAACGACCTGTTGCGACGACCAGGCCGGCGGCGCGGATTTCCTCCAAAAAAAGTTCATAAAGTCGCCGCGCCGTTTCCGCGTCCGCCGCCGCACTGAAACCAGGACGCCGTCCCTTTCTCGTGTCGCCAAACAAGGTGAACTGGCTGACGACCAGCACTTCTCCGCCGATGTCGGCGAGGCTCAGGTTCATCCTCCCTTGTTCGTCGGCGAGGATACGAAGCCCGGCGACCTTGTTCGCAACGTACCGGACGTCCGATTCACTGTCCCCCTGCCCTGCCCCGACCAGAACAAGCAGCCCGCGACCAATTTCACCTGTCACCTCGTCAGCGACGGTTACCTTGGCGCGACTGACGCGCTGCACAACGGCTCGCATGGGGGCTCCGTGATCATGTCTTCTTCGTGCTCGTGCTCGACTTCCGCATCATACACGGCTGGCACAAGGCGATAAAAGTCAAGGCGATCGTGGTTTGTCGGATGCCAGGGCCGAACGCATTCGACGGGATCGCGGGTACAATTCAAGCATGAAATCCACGGAACTGAAAGCGGACGGGGTGCCCCTCATCGCGCTCACGATGGGCGACCCTGCCGGGATCGGTCCGGAAATCATCGCCAGTGGCTGGCCGCTTTTCACGCCGGCCCGCGACGCGCGGTTCGTCGTGATTGGCCGCGTGACGTCACTGGAACGAGCCGCTCGACGGGTTGCGCCGGACCTGAAAGTCGTCAGGGTCGAGTCGTTGGCCGACGACCGTGTCGTCCCGGATTCGGAACCGATGCATTGCCTGGAAGCCGGGGATCGCGAAGCGGACGAGATCGTGGCTGGAAAACCGGGTCGCGCGTCGGGTGCCGCGGCCTTTGCCTTTCTCGACGCCGCTATTTGCGGGGCGCTGGCCGGCGAGATTGACGCAATTGTCACAGCCCCGATCAGCAAGCACGCCCTTCAACAAGCGGGACACGCCTTTCCCGGCCATACCGAAATCCTCGCGCGGAGGTGCGGCGTGAGCACGTTTGCGATGATGCTGTACATTCCTCCGGGGCAACAGGTGGGCGGGGAGATCGGACTGGGAGTCGCACACGTGACGCTGCACCAGTCGCTCCGCGGGGCGATCGATTCGCTGACCACACCGGCGATTGTCGCCGTGATCCGCCTGGTCGATGACTTTGCCCGAAAGTCCCTTGAACACACCGGTTTGAACCGCGCGCCGCGAATCGCGGTGGCGGCGCTCAATCCGCATGGCGGGGAAAGCGGTCTGTTTGGCGACGAGGAATCGCGAATCATTCAGCCGGCGATCGACGAGGCGAATTGCCTGGGAATTTCCTGCACGGGTCCCCTGCCCTGCGACACGCTGATGGCCCGCGCGGCGTCGGGGGAGTTTGACGCCGTGGTGGCGATGTACCACGACCAGGGTCACATCGCGCTCAAGCTGCTTGGCATGCACAAGTCGGTCAACGTCACGCTCGGATTGCCGATTGTTCGGACGAGCGTCGCTCACGGCACTGCGTTTGAAATCGCCGGCACCGGTCAGGCCGACCACACCAGCTTGCTCCGCGCGATCGACGTGGCGAAAACGCTGACGCGACGCTGATCGCTTTCTCCCGCCCGGAAACCGGGATATGATATGAGGCATGAGCAATTCCTCGCGCGAACGCGAACTGGAACAGCGGATTCAGCAACTCGAATCCCGACTGGAACAGTCTCGGCGAGCATCGGCGTGGAGTGCATCAGGGCCGACGGTTCATGCTCCCGAATCGATGCGGGAAGTCTTTAACGCCGCCGAGGAGACGGTCCGTCGCTATTTTTCCGAGGTGCTGATCGACCCGGCACGGGCGACGATCCAGATCGGCGACGAGCGGTATGTGCTGATGCGGGCTTCCTCGCTGTCGGTGGACTTTCTTATGGCGATTCGCCACCTCTATGCCGATCTCGGTGACGACGAAGCATTCGCAATTGGCCGCAATTTCCTGTTTGACATTGCGCACGTGATCGGCATCGAGGACGCGCGGGTATTTCACGAAAAGATGAACCTGACCGATCCAGTGGAACGGCTTGCAACGGGTCCTGTTCATTTCGCGTGGTCCGGGTGGGCGCTGGTTGACATTTCTCCCGAAAGCCGTCCCAGTCCCGACGCCGATTACTTTATCAAATACGACCATCCGTATTCCTTTGAGGCCGATTCGTGGATTCGGGCGGGTCAGCGCTCCGACCAGCCGGTCTGTTTCATGAACGCCGGTTACTCGTCCGGCTGGTGCGAACAGAGTTTTGGTGTCGAACTGACCGCCGTTGAAATCAGTTGCCGGGCGGCGGGCGACGACGCATGCACATTCATCATGGCCCCGCCTCAACGGATTCGCGAGTACGTGGCGCATTACGCACCGGAGAATCATGTGACTCGCCAGGACGCGTTTCGCATCCCCACGTTCTTCGAGAGAAAGCGCGTTGAGGAGGAAATGAAATCGGCGCGTCGTAAGGCCGAGGAATCGGACCGCATGAAGTCCGAATTCCTCACCAACATCAGCCATGAAATCCGCACTCCGATGAACGCGCTGATCGGGATGATCGAACTGGTGCTGGAGACTCCGCTTGCCGGTTCCCAGCGGGAATACCTTAACACGTCGCTTCAGTCAGCCGAATCGCTGATGGAAATCATCAACCAGATTCTTGACTTTTCCAGAATCGAATCTGGCAAGATGGAGCTGGCACCGCGACCCTTTTCGCTTCGCGGGCTGATCGACGAGGCGATGCGTCCGCTGGAAATTCTGGCCGAGGAAAAAGGGCTGAAACTGTCGTGGAAAGTGGCCGACGACGTGCCGGACGCCGTCCGGGGAGACTCCATTCGCTTTCGACAAGTCGTCGTCAATCTTGTGGGAAACGCGCTCAAGTTCACCGAAAACGGCGGTGCCGCGATGGAGGTCCGCCTCGAGCGCAAGGCGAGCCGCGATGTCTGGCTGCATGTCGTCGTCAAGGACACGGGGATCGGCATTCCAGTTGAAAAGCTCGAGTCGATTTTCGAGGCGTTTACCCAGGTCGATATGTCAACGACGAGAAAACACGGCGGCACCGGACTGGGACTGAGCATTTCGAGCCGGCTTGTCGACCTGATGGAAGGCCGCATCTGGGCCGAGAACAATCCCCTCGGGGGCAGCACGTTTCACTTCACCGTCCGCCTCGAACTCGATGCGCCATCCCCTCACCCCGAACTGGCTGGAGTCCCTGTTGTGCTGGTCGTCGACTACGCGGAGCATCGCACGGCGCTCGAGCGCGTGCTGACGAAACTGCAAATGGACGTTGTCACCGCGAAATCGTCACACGACGCATTGACGTTGCTGATGAACCGCAAGACTCCGCGGCACCGGCGTCACCTTCTGATTTCGGACGTCAAGGACAATCTGATTCTGCTGGAATCGATTCGTTCGCGTCCGGAAATTCGAGACACGGAGGCGATTTCGCTTATCGCGCGCGACGACGCGGGCGACGTGCCGCGACTTGAGGAGCTGGGGGTCAAAGCTTGCCTCATCAAACCGATCAAGCAATCGGAGCTGATCGCCGCCATCAAGCAATCGCTTCACTCGGCGAAGTCGCCCCCCATCGAGCCGGATCGCACCAGGCCGGGCGAACAAGCCGTTCATGTCGAACCGGAAACGGCGGGCGGCGCGCAGGAAAAAAAGGCACCGGGCGAGTCAGGCGTCCGCATTCTCCTGGTCGAAGATGGTGTGACCAACCAGAAATTTGCGGTCGCGATGCTTCACCGCTGGGGCCACGAAGTCGCGATTGCGAACAACGGGCTGGAGGCGCTGGAAATGCTCGACACGAATCCGGACGTTTACGACCTGATCCTGATGGACGTCTTGATGCCGGTGATGGATGGACTGCAGGCAACGAAGGAAATCCGTCTGCGCGAGGAGGGCTCGAATCGGCGAGTTCCCATCGTCGCCATTACCGCCCAGGCGATGAAGGAAGATCGCGATCGATGCCTTTCGGCGGGGATGGACGATTACCTGAGCAAACCGATTCGCCGCCGCGACTTGCAAAAGATTATCGCGGAACGCGTGGTCAAGTAGCGCACAAGACGTTACAATCGCTCTTCGCGCGGTCGGCGATCAGGTCGATGCCTTCTCGTTTTGTGATCACGTTTTGTCGATAAGGGAACCCATTGATGAACCGGATGCCTTTCCTGGCGGTTGCGACACTGGCCTTTTTCGCCATTGACCGCGCCGAATCACAGACAACGAGTCCGCAACCCGCGGAATCCGCCACTCAGGAAAGGGGCGCCGAAAACGTGCCGGAAATCACCGAAGTCTCCTTGCACGTTACCGATACCCTTCCGCCGGTGCTTGAAATCCGCGTGAAGGGCAAGGTTGGACTGGGTGCCTATTCCAATCCGCGATTGAAACGCATCTTCCTCCCCGTTGCCCCTGCCGACGGGATTCAGGACTTTGACTTCACGGCAACGCCACCCTCGGGCGCGGCGATTACGGTCATCTCGGAAATCACGGCATCGGAACTGTGGGATTCCGTGGTTCTCGACGCCCCGTGGCTCAAGGGAATTCGGGTTCGGGGCCGCGGCACTGGCGTCAAGGAATTCCAACTGGCCGACGACCAGATCGCGCGGCTGCGCGGCGTCCGGGCCTTTATTGGCGTCTCGGAGTCGCGCTCGCTCGATGAAGCGGTACGCAACGGCTTGAGCCGCCTCGATCAGGCGATGAGCGAGGGACCGGTGGCCGACGGGATGGTCAACTGGCAAATGGGATCCGTTTCGGGAACCGTTGGCGGATTCGCCGGAATCGACGAGCTGAAAGTCATCATCTACGCGACGCGGACGCCGCCGTGGGAATAATTTTTCGGTAAAGGACCATCAACGTATCGCGTTGATCGAGCGCCGTGCGCGGGTTATATTGCGATATTATATTCATTCGAATGGTCGCTTCGCCGACCCGCAACGAACCGCCCCTGAATTCATGTCCAGTCTTGCGCACGATCCGGCGACGACCTCCGAGTCTTCCGGCGGATACCAGCTTACGCATCTCAGGCAACTGGAAGCCGAGAGCATCCACATTATTCGTGAAGTGGCGGCGGAGTTTCGCAATCCGGTCATGTTGTATTCGATCGGCAAGGACTCGTCGGTGATGGTGCATCTGGCAGTCAAGGCGTTTTATCCGGCGCGCCCTCCCTTTCCGCTGCTGCACGTCGACACGACGTGGAAGTTTCGCGAGATGTACGAGTTCCGCGAGAACTATACGAAAAAGGAACTGGGACTTGAGGTCCTCACTTACATCAACGAGGAGGGTTTGAAGCTCGGCCTCTATCCGCCCGACGACAGCACCAAACACGTCAGCGTGATGAAGACCGACGCGCTCAAGCAGGCGCTGGAAAAGTACGAATTTGACGCGGCCTTTGGCGGCGCGCGGCGCGACGAGGAAAAGTCGCGGGCGAAGGAACGCGTTTTCTCGTTCCGCGACCGCAACCACCGTTGGGACCCTAAAAACCAGCGTCCCGAACTGTGGAACCTGTACAACACGCGCATCAACCGGCGAGAAAGCATTCGCGTCTTTCCGCTCAGCAACTGGACCGAACTGGACGTGTGGCAGTACATTCACCTTGAGGACATTCCGATCGTCCCGCTGTATCTTTCGGCGGAACGACCGGTCGTTCGTCGCAACGGCGTACTTGTGATGGTCGACGACGATCGGTTGCGAATGGAGCCGGGTGAAAAACCCGACCGGAAAGTGATCCGGTTCCGAACGCTCGGTTGTTATCCGTTAACTGGCGCGGTCGAATCGACGGCGACCACCCTGCCCCACATCATTCAGGAGATGTTGCTGGCGACGACATCCGAGCGGCAAGGCCGCGCCATCGACAACGACGAGGAAGGGAGCATGGAGAAACAGAAAATCGACGGACATTTCTGAACGGGCATTCCGGAAAGTCGCCGAAGATGCCCCGCCCACTAAAAAACCGGCTTGGCGACTGCGAAAATGATGTTTTCCTCCGGAATTGACTTGGCGGTCCATTCCAGTGTGATCCATTTTCCGTCGGCGGTGCGGTAGCGGTTTTGAAAACGGGTGATCGGGTTTCCGGCAATCAATTCTTGCATTGCCTCGCCGGTTTTCCGGTGGTCATCGGGGTGGACCAGTTGCATGAAGGGCCGTGCCAGCAGGTCTTGCTCGTCGTAGCCGAGGACGTCGGTGAAGTTCGAGTTTACCCGGCGAAAGTATCCATCCAGACCGGCGGTGCAGTACAGATCGGATGACAATTCGAAAAAGCGGGACATGTCACTATGGAACTGGCGCAGTGCCGCTTCCTGCCAGGATGAAAGCTCGGCAGCGACCTCGCCGGCGTCGCGGGGTCGAAGGTCCGGGTCGGATTGCAAGCAGCGTCGCGCAATACGCACCAGTTGCTTGTCGGCCCCGCACCGTCTGAGGTCGTTGTGGACGGGTCTCAAGTCGCCGCGAACGACGCGATCGTAGACCTCTTCGCGCGTTCGGCCTTCCCACGGCGGAAAGCCGGTAAGTATATGGCAGAGGCACGCGCCCAGCGCAAAGACGTCGGTGCGCTTGTCGAGCATTCCTCCCAGCGCCTGTTCGGGCGGCATGTATTCGAGTGTGCCACCCACGAGCCGCGAACGGTCTTTCTTCCGGTCCTTCAGTCCCGCCGCCTCGTACGTGCCATCCTTTTCCAGAAAGCGCGCGGTCCCCCAGTCCATCACATGCACTTCGCCAAACTCCCCGACCATGAAGTTCGCGAGCTTCAGGTCGAGGTGGACGACGTTTCGCCAATGCGCGTATGCCATCGTCTGACAGACGTCCGCAAAGGCGCTGATTGCCGAAACACGGCGGTCATCGCCGTCCGTGCGCTGTTCGACCAGTTGCAGCATATTGCGACCTTCGACAAGCCTCATCGCCAGAAAGGGACGGCCGTCCGCACTGTTGCCGAAATCCCTTACCGACGGGACGCCGGGATGCAGCAAATGGCAAATGATCCGGGCCTCAACGGCAAAACGCTCGACCAGATCGCGCCGCCCGCGAAGTTCAGGACGCAAAACCTTGATCGCGACCGTGCGATCCAGCTCAAGCTCGGTGGCCCGAAAGACGATCCCCGTGCCACCGCGACCCAATTCGTTTTCGACGCGATAACGGCTCGTTGCCTCGACAAATTCAGGCGCTTCGTCACCGGTAAGGACGAAACTATCCGAATCGGAATGAGAATCCAGGCCGAAACTGGTCGCGGGAACGTGTGTCTTATCGCTAGGTTGATTAACGCTCATGGCGGGGGCAGACTCGAAGGTTGTCGTATTTCTCCCACCCCACCCACGCGTAGGAGAAGTAGTGCGAACGGCCCGTTCGCATTTATCCGAAACCGAAGTAGTGCGAACGGCCCGTTCGCACAACAACGCGGAACTGATTGTATCGCAATTCAGCCGAGGAAAGTCCACTTTTCCGGAAAATCGGGGCGCACCCGCAATTCCAGGCAAAAAACCAGACGTTTTCGGAACTTTTGGGCGTTCTCGGCTCGTTGCTGAAGCCCGTCAATTGACCCCGATTCCCCCCAGGTTACAATCCCATGCCTTGTTGGAAACCAGATTCCGGTTTTCCAGATTCCACAAAAGAATTCATGGAGTATTCGCGATGGCACAGGAACTTAACGAAGGAAACTTTGACAGCGAAGTGTTGCAGGCCGACGTTCCTGTTCTGGTCGATTTCTGGTCCCCTACGTGAGGCCCCTGCCGCAAACTGGGTCCAGTGATCGACAAATTGGCAAACGACAACCAGGGCAGCGCCAAGGTCGTCAAGGTGGATGTCACCAACAACATGGGTTTGGCGGAAAGGTACCAGATCCAGTTTCTCCCCACGCTCGTCCTGTTCAAGGGGGGCGAAGTCGTCGACACGCAAGTCGGCCTTGTCGCGCCGGATAAACTTCAGAAAATGATCGATTCGGCTGCCTGAGCGGGCCGAGCGCGCATTATTGGTTCACGAATTCAAGGAGTCTCTTATGGTCCGGTACGCAAATCTTCCGCGACGTTTTGATCTTTTTGCCATTGCGATCTCCGCGCTCTGCGTGTTGGGTGCAACGACGCCCCGATTTGTCCAGGCGCAGCAAGGAAACACCGAGACGGTCGCTGTCATTCAATCCGATCAGGGCGAACTGGTGATCCGCTTCTGGCCTGACGTCGCTCCCAAAACGGTCGAGAATTTCCAGAAGCTCGCCAACGAAGAGTATTACGACGGCACGGCGTTTCACCGGATCATTAACGGATTCATGATTCAGGGTGGTGACCCGCTGACCAGGGACGACGCGCAAAAGGCAAAGTGGGGGACGGGCGGACCGGGATACCAGATCGACGCCGAATTCAATGACCGCAAGCACGTCCGGGGAGTGATCTCGATGGCGCGTTCGCAGGACCCGAATTCCGCGGGTTCGCAGTTCTTTATTTGTCTGGCGGACGTTCCGCAACTGGACAACAAGTACACGGCATTTGGTGAACTGGTCGCCGGCGATGACGTGCTGGAAAAACTGGCGCAGAGCGAAGTCCAGCACAATCAGGCGCGAACCGAAAAAAGCGTTCCCGTCGAGCGCGTCGGCATCCAGTCGATTCGCATCGAACAGCGGTCGATAGGCGATGAAAGACCCTAAAACGGATTGAAGCAGCGTCTTTGCGATCATCCCGATTGCTCGACGGGTAGCATGATGCTACCATTACGGAATGAGTCAACCTGTCAAGTTATCCGACGAGCTGGTCCTCGATGCCCGACTGGTCAGCGAAATCGCGCAGCGGTCCATCGCCGGTCAGATCGAGTATTGGGCTGCCTTGGGGCGGGCGATCGAGCCATTGTTGCTTGGCGACATGGCTCTTGCCTTACGGAAAAGCGGCGACGACGTCCCTTTGTCGGAACTGATCGACTCCGTCGACTCGCCGGCCGGACGGCGGCGAGTAGCCGATTATCTGGCGGCGGGACCATTCCCTCATTATGAAGCGGCACCGAACCAGCCCGGTTTTATTGTTCGCACCGAAGAGGACGGCAGTCGCGTGGCCGGACGATTCGTTGGCGGTCACTTCCAGGTGGACAAGCGCGCAAGCCGCAAGTTTCACGGGAAGCGGCAAAAACGCGCGGAATGAACCAGCCTTGGCTCAACAAAAGACCCATGCTGCTGGCCAGCGCGGGTCCCAACGGTTCTGGCAAGACGACCTTTTACAATACCCATGTCCGACCTTCGGGAATTCCCCTGGTCAACGCTGATATTCTCGCCGACGAACTTCAACTCAAACCATATGATGCAGCCAACGCCGCAGCCGCGTTGCGAAATGAACTGACGCGTCGGCGGGAGACTTTCGCAATGGAGACGGTCTTTTCCGATCCGGTGGGTGACAAATTGGGATTTCTGAAAAGTGCGGCTGAGAGCAACTACACAGTTGGATTGATTTTTGTCGGGTTATCGTCGGTGAGACTTTCGATGGAAAGGGTCGCGATGAGGGTTTCCCAGGGCGGACACGACGTGCCAACCGGAAAACTGAAAAATCGATACCACCGGTCGCTCGCCAATCTGACAGCAGCGATTGAATCGCTCCCGCACGTCGTGGTGTTTGACAATAGCGAAATCACCCAGCCGTTTCGTTGGATCGCGGAGTATGAAAGCGGATTGCCCGTAAGGCAGGCAAACGCCTTGCCGGGCTGGTTTCGCAAGCTGGGAAAGGCCTAATGGTTCAAGTGGTATCGAGAATCGACAGGTTCGGCGCGATTTCGGCGAGGACGGCGACCATATGGCGCTTCACATGCGCCGTTGTCTTGAATCGCAAAACAGTTTGCACAATCGATTCCGCCTGCGGCACCGTGATCTGGCTGGCCAGTTGCTTGATCGACGGGATAAAGGCCGGACTCATGCTGAACCGCCGCAATCCCATTCCCAACAGAAGGAGAAACGACTTCGGCTGGCCGGCCATTTCGCCGCACACCGTGACGGGCTTGCCCGCTTCATTGCACGCCTCGATGACCGTCGCGAGAACGTGCAGCACGGCGGGTGAAAGCGGCTGGCATAGCCCGCTGACTTTCGGATTGTCGCGGTCGGCGGCCATCAGGTACTGAACCAGATCGTTCGAGCCAATCGAAACAAAGTCGACCAGCTTGAGCATCGAGACGATCATGACTGCCGCGGCGGGGACCTCCAGCATCATCCCCATTGGAATTTTCCTGATTGGCCTCCCCTGCTCTTCCAGCGTCCGGTAGGCGCGACGAACCATTCCCCGCAGTTTTCGCAATTCCTCGATCGTCGTCACCATCGGGAACATCATCCGCACGCGGCTGTTGGGGACGGCCGCCGCCGCGCGTATGATCGCGCGAATCTGTGTGTTGAATAATTCCGGATGCTCGAACGACAGACGAATACTTCGCCAGCCCATGAACGGATTCGCTTCCTGGTGACTGTGACCCAGATAGGGGACGGTCTTGTCACCGCCAATGTCGAGCGTGCGGATCGTAACCCACTGGTGCGGACAGGCCTGAATGATCTGGGCGTAATTCTCGAACTGTTCCTGTTCGTCGGGGACGTCGGGGTGCGTCAGATAAAGGTATTCGGTCCGGTAAAGTCCCACTCCGGTAGCCCCCATTGCGGACGAAGCGGTAGCATCGGGCAGTCCATTGATGTTGGCCTGCAAGTGCAATTGCACCTGGTCACGGGTGACCGCCGGTGCGTCGCGGTTTTCGGCCAAATGGTCCTTGAGGTCAAAAAACTCCCTTTCCAGCTTGCGATAGGCCGCGAGCGTTTCCGCGTCGGGATTGACCACCACATGTCCCGACCGCCCGTCGACGACGACCGTATCACCGGTCTGGACCAGTCGCATGAGCCGGGGAACACCGGAGACGGCCGGGATGCCCCGGGATCGGGCGATGATCGCGGCATGACTGGTTTGGCTTCCCGCCTGGGTGGCGATCCCCTTGACCTCGATACTTCCCAGTGCGACCGCCTGGCTGGGGAGCAGTTCGTCGGCGATCACGATCAGCGGCCCCTTAAGAACGTCCTGTTGCAAAGCCGGTTGCAAAACGTCCGACATGTGTCCGCTGATCCGGATCACGACGTCGCGGACGTCGTTGAGTCGCTCCCGCAGGTAGGCGTCACGGGTGTTCGTGAACAATTCGGTGTATTCGCCGAGCAACCGGTGAAGCGCCGCGGCACCGGTCATTCGTTTATCGACGACCCACTCGCGAATTTTGTTGGTAAACGAGGCGTCCCGCAAAATGGACTGGTGGACGGCGAAAATGGCCGCTTCGTCGTGGCCCACTTGGGCGTCGACCTTCCGCTCGAGAGCGCGAAGGTCGGCGGCGGCTCGGTCACGCGCCGTCTCGTAACGGGCCAGTTCGGCGGTGATCTCGGAATCCTCAAGCAGTTTCGTGTCCGGATTCACGAAGATTTCGTGAATGACATAGGCGGTTCCGATCGCCACACCCGGTGAAACTGCTATCCCTTTGCGCATGGGGAGAATGTACCAATCACGGGTTCGGCTGACAAACGCGCTGGCCTGTAGTGGCTGCGGCTTCCAGCCGCAGTTTCCCACGTGCCGCGGCTGGAAG
>JBGTFW010000277.1:0-3117 GCA_041747075.1 Pirellulaceae bacterium | reverse complement strand
AAGCATTTCCATCGAAAACTTCCCGGTGTCGAGCATCGACTTGAGCAACCGGTTGGACGAATCAAGGTCCCTGAGAGCGGACCATGTCTCTTCGTTATGGACGGTCAGGTAACAGAGTCCGCCAGGACGAAGAATGCGGCGCAATTCAGCCAGCCATCCCGTCTCGAACGTGTCGATGTGAGTGAAGACAGAAAACGCCGAGACGACGTCGACCGATTCGTCGGCCAGCGGCAACGATGGGAGACATGGACTGAAGACCGGCTTGAGATTCCCCGGCATGAACGCCGAGAGCCAGCGGATGTGCCGCGCGTTGATTTCCGTCCCCCACACCTCCTCGATCCCGCACTGAATACAAAAGTGTCGGGCAACCCGCCCCGACGCGCACCCGAAATCCAGAATCGATTCGACGTCGATGGAATGCACCTGGGCCGCCTCGATCACCTTGAGGCAATCCCCCAATCCGGACATCCAGTACCCTGCATCGGATTCGGGCATATAATTCTCACGGTCTGGCCCGGAGGGAATGGGATATTGGTCGCGGGCGATCATCGCGGCCAATTTGGATTCACCCGAAATCAGGCCGGCGGGTATCAACCGCCTCCAGTTCTGAAAGCTGCCGAGGCGGTATTGGGCAACCGGCGGGTGGTTGTGGAACGGCTCGTCGTCCAGTGCATTGCGGCTGAAGTCGTCTTCCCAACGTCGCACTCGTGACGGCTTTTGAGCCGAATCGGGAGGTTGGGAGGTTGGCGACGCCATGTTGGGTTCGGTCATGCCACGTCGCGTCCTGGTCTGGTGCTTGCCGGAATAACCCGCAAATTCGCGGCAAGTGCAATGGCGAGCGGATAACGGAGCAGGGCGGACTTGTTACTGCTATCCGGGTCGCACAATCGGAAGAACGCGGAGTTTTTTACTCGTCGAGAATACGGGGAATCGGCCAACCGATACAATATCAGTTGAATCGGCGTCATTTTGTTGACACTTGAACTTGATGGAACGATACTGGAAACAGGGCGATTCAGGGAATCCAGGTAACCTTTTCGTCTCCCCGGCTCAACGGGTCGGCCGCATACTGGATTCGAAGGCCAGTTCGCTGATTGACCTGTCGCCACCGTCGCCCGCCGTGTCGATTTCGGCGGTCGCTTGTTGAAACACACTTTTGGGGAATTCGGACATGAATCTTGTTGGTAAAATCGTCACCGGCCTGATCTTGTTGCTGAGCGTTGTTTTCTTGCTGGCCGCCGTCTTTGCCGTCGCGTCGCACCAGAACTGGCAGGCCAAGGCGAGGGAAAACAAGGAGTTGGTCGAGACGCTCCGTCGCCAGCGGCAATCGATGCTCGCGCAGATCAGCGAGAAAGACCAATTGATCGAGCGTGAAAAGGCGGCGCGCGTCGTCCGCATCCAGCAACTCGAATCGCAGAACCAGCAAGCCCGTCAGGAAATCTTGCAGTTGCAAGTCGAATTGGGTGACCAGCGCGTCAAGGCCTCGGAAAACCAGAACATTGCCAGCCAGAACGAAGCGCGGCTTACGCAGCTCGACGCGCGGGTCGCCGACCTCCAAACCCAGCTCAAGACGGTCACTGAGGACATCGCCTCGCAACGGGAAAAAGTCATCGCGATGACCAACCAGATTTTTGAACTGGAAGGCGAAAAGCGCAGCCTCGAAACGATTCGCGACGGACTGGCCGCCCAAAACGCCACGATGACGAAGGTCATGAAGAAGAACGGCCTTCTCGAAACCGACTTGACCGATCACATTCCACCGATCGTTGACGGAGTCGTGACCGACGTTCGCGACAGCGTTGTTTCATTGAGCGTAGGACTTGACGACGGCGTTCGCAATGGACATCAATTCGACATCTTCCGCAATTCCCAATACGTCGGTACGGCGCAGGTCGTCGATGTCGATGCGAACCGGTCTGTCGCCCGCATTGACCCCCAGCTCACGAAGTACGCTGTCCAGCGCGGCGACCGGGTGACGACTCAATGGGTTCGCGAACAGAAATAGTCCAATCATATTGGGTGCGTCGCGCCTGAGGCGTCGCCGGTCCATCGAGATAACAAGTCACCGGGAAGAGGATCAATCAATGGCGCAAGATGTTTTTCAGGCCGCCGAGCCGATCGATGAACCGATCACGACGGGAGGCCAGCGCGCGGTCGTTGTACGAAAGCAGGGTTTCACAGTCTATACAGCGATGCTGATTCTCTCGCTGATTTGCCTGCTGGTCGGAACGTTGCTCATTTCGCTGGAGCTGCTCCGGTATGAGACGATTCCGCCGTGGAAGACAGGAGACGCAACGCCCTCCGAAGTCGACCAGTAGGGATCGTTCGGAAGAGGTTCGCATCGGATCGGCAAAGGGATCCGGTGCTATCTGTTGTCAGCCGTCGAATTGCGATAGATTGACGTGTTCATCCCGCGCTCATCCATTGCCTTGTCGACGCCGTGAATGATATTCCGATTCCTGACGTAAAATCCCTTCTCGGTCCGCTTGAGGACAACATTGCAAGCGTCGTACTGGGGAAACGCGATGTGGCAAGACTATGCCTTGTCGCACTGCTGGCTGGCGAGCACGTCTTGCTGGAGGACGTGCCCGGGGTGGGCAAGACCCTCATGGGCAAGGCGCTGGCGCGGAGCGTGGACGGACAGTTTCGCCGCTTGCAATTCACGCCCGACCTGTTGCCAGGCGACATCACGGGGAGCAGCGTGTTCAATGCGACGTCGCGGAAATTCGAGTTTTATCCCGGTCCGATCTTTGGCAATTTCATTCTTGCCGACGAGATCAACCGCGCCCCGCCGCGGACGCAAAGCGCCTTGCTCGAACCGATGAGCGAGGGTCATGTGACGGTCGATGGCGTGACGCACGAATTGCCCAAGCCGTTCATGGTCATCGCCACGCAGAATCCGTTTGAGTTCGAGGGAACGTACCTGTTACCGGAAAGTCAGCTCGACCGGTTTCTGCTCCGCGTCTCGATGGGCTATCCCGACCGCGAATACGAACACGACATTATTGCAACTCATTTGATGGGCGAGCCGGTCGACACGCTTCCCGCGGTCATCGACCGGGTCCAGGTGCACCAATTGCAATCGGCTTCGCGGCGCGTGAAAGTCGAGCCGTCAAT
>JBGTFW010000276.1:0-4307 GCA_041747075.1 Pirellulaceae bacterium | reverse complement strand
TCTTCAGATCGCTGTTGCAGGTCCCCGCGCCGAGATTGACCCAGCTTCCCACGTGCGCATGACCGAGAAACCCGTGATGTTGCTTGTTCGACCAGCTTTCCACGACCGACGCCTCGATTTCGCCCCCAAGTTTGCAGTTGGTTCCCGTTGCAACGCAGTCCTTGATCGCGGAATGTTCGGCAATGCGATTGTTCGGGCCAATAAACAAGGGGCCTTTCAAAAAAACGAACGGCAGAATCTGGCAACCCGTTGAAAGCAGAATTGGCCCTCGCGACGTCTCACATGCGACGTTCGCGGGCAAGCGGAAATCCATGTCCTCTGAAAAAACTCCGTCGACAACTTCGAACCAACTGTCTCGATCCAGTCGATCGTCGAGATTCTCGCTGAACGTGGTGCCATTGACGCGAACGTAATCGTGAACCCCCTCGATCAATTCAAGTTCCAGGTTAAGAGGCTTGCTGGCGGACTCGTCAACCAGCCGCCTTTCAAATAACTCAACCGATGGTTTGTTGTCTCCCAACCGAGCCGTGGGAATGACCGCGGCGGCAAGCGAATCGCCAACGAAGCAGTGCGCGGCGGAGTCCCGCGACGCAAGTCTCCTCAACTGCTCAATCGACGACGGTACGGGAGCAATACGCCCATTGACCACCAGGGTCCACGGCTCGGCTTGGTCGATTTCGCCGAGAAGAGGTCCCCAGTCCTTCTTAACGACTTCCTCGAGAAAGGGGCGGACAACCGCCGTCCATTTGCCGGGAAATCGGCCAATCAGGTCAACGAGGCGATAGCTGGCGCATGTCACCGCCCACGCGGGCCGGCCCGAAGTGACGGGGTCGAGCAAGTCCACCTGACCGTCTTCAAAAAGCAGCAGGTTCACGAATTATCCTGCATGAAATTATCCTGCATGTTTATGGCTCACGAGGAAAACTCAAGTCGCCCGCCGTCATGGGTTATTATAATAGGTGAAGGCACGTAGCAGCGTCTCTCCGAGACGCTGGTTCCGGGACGCTGTTAGCTGGACCACTTTGGTTGCCAATACAAGCACGAAGCGCAAGCGAGTGAGTGGGTTACGCCGAAACACACTCGCTCGCGCGTCGTGCTTGTATTCTCGTGGATTTCCACAAAAAGTGGCGCTGTCCAGTTCGGAAAGACCGCGAATTGCCGCTTGTTCGTACCCCATTTTTCCGACCCGTCAGGCCCGCCGCCGTGAATCACTCGTTGCCCCGTTCCACCGCTCCGGCTAATGACGCGCGAAAGGACGAGGAAATCCGTTGCCTTCGCGAAAAGCTCTCGATGCAGGATCGTGAGATCGCGCGACTGCGCGAATTGTCCGACACCGACCCGCTCACCGGAATCGCCAACCGCCGCCGCTTCAACGAGGAACTCAACCGGTGCATCGCGGAGTTTGACCGGCTGGACCGAAAGTTCTGTCTGGTTTTGCTGGATGTGGATTGCTTCAAGGAGATCAATGACGCCATGGGGCATGGTGCCGGCGATCGGGTGCTCGAAACGCTGGCCCATGCGCTT
The DNA here is from genome assembly GCA_041747075.1 of Pirellulaceae bacterium. Lineage (GTDB taxonomy): Bacteria > Planctomycetota > Planctomycetia > Pirellulales > Pirellulaceae > CAJQPP01. The sequence goes on along the minus strand of JBGTFW010000276.1, from coordinate 2,783 downwards.
CGAGAGCACATTCGGACAACCGATTTCGTCGCGCGAATCGGCGGCGATGAGTTTGCAATTCTACTGACCGGCGTCGAACTGGCCGAGGCTCGCGCGGTGAGCAAGCGATTACGGAATTCAATCGCCCGATTGATTACGGAAACTGCCGGAGTGCCGTCCGTTTCCTTGAGCAGCGGCGTGGCCGCGATGAGCCGCGATCTCGATGCTGGACAACTAATGCACCTCGCCGACCAGTCCCTCTACAGGAACAAAAACGGTTCGGGCGATATTGTCGTACGCGAGAGTTCCTGAAACTTGTTCCCAACGCGCCGACCGGGCCGTTATCGCGGGTTCGTACCCGTTGCGGCACCGGCGGACGAGACTCCGCCCATCCGCTCGACGACCATCGTCGTCAAGTCCAGGTTCTTTTGATAGACGACGTTTCGGTTGACGCCCTTGATCACTTCGCCCCGGTCTTCGCCGTTAATCGCGGCGCTGTCAAAGCGGACGACAAGCGTGATTTTATATTCGGCGGCAATCGAGGCAACGATTTCCTGCATCCGCGTGTACGTGTCGAAGTAGATTTTCGCTTCGCGGGTGAGCAATTCAGTGTTGGTCTGGCGCGCCGTGGTGCGAAGCGCGGCGGTGCGCTGTTCGAGCTGTGATTCCAGTTGCCGGAACTGCTCGGAATCAGGCGTGAACTCGTTGAGCCGTTCGGCTTCCTGGCGAATGCTGTTTTGCTCGCCCTCCATCCTGGTCTTGAACTGTTCGGCCTCGGTCTTGATGGCCTCCATCCGCTGGTTAAAGACGGCGTTTTGTTCAAATACCTTCGCGACATCGAGCACGGCGACGAGTCCGCCGCCTTCCTGGGCTTGAAGGGTTCCCGCCAGTGAGGCGACGCAGGCAAACGTGACGAAAAATTTCGTTGAAGTCCTCAAGGATCAATCCTCCATGAATGATGCGAATCGCTCTATTCGGTTTTGTTTTTCCGTCCGTCGGAACGGAGAAACCGGGAGTGCAATCCATGCACGCCGCGCCGACAACTGCATGAACCGTGCCGAACGCGTCTTTTTTTCCCCGTCCATTGCAATTCCGGTAATGCAAGGTTCAATCCAAGCGATTGAGCTTGGGGCTGGCGTCACCGAATCCGGATTCCGCCGCCGCTTTTCCCATAATTGCAAGCGAGTTTGTAATGGTTACACCTCTTCGAGGCAAGACGTTTTGTATGGCATGTAATTATCCGTCAGGCGGCAGGTTCTCGATCTTTCCGGAATTGCTAGCAGGCAACGGCGGGTCCTTTTTCTTCTCATCGCTTGTCGGTGCCGCGACGTGCCATGGCATCAGAACCATCGCGGCGGCGTCTGGATGAAATGCATCAGGAGAAAGAACCCCCGCCGTGGCAACTTGCCGCTGCGAGGGATGGGGGATCGCCCCGCCGGACAAGTCGGATTGCCACCACGTCGCGAACTGACCCCCGCGGGCCTGCCGGGTTGCGAGAACGGACCAGAGCGAGCCCGTATCCGGCCCGCGTAGTTCGGCAAGCGGGATTGCAAGTTCCGCGGTCCACTGGTCCTCGTCGAGCGACGTCGCGACGTACCATCGCGGATTCCAGTCGATCACCCCTCCGCAACGATCGGCGACCCGACCGCTTGAATCGATCGAGAATTGCCACGTAGTCAGGTAATCGCGATCGGTATCGAAGCGCAACGTCACGAAATCGGCACCGGCAAGATTCGCATCGGGAATCCGCACAGCGACCGGTTCGACATAACTGACGTCAGGCAAACGTCTGCAAGTGATTGCGGCAAAGAGAAACTTTCCGTCGCATGAAAGGAGAATTTCGCCGGCCTCGTTTCCCCGTTCATCGGTCAGTGTCATCAGCGAGCGTTGGTTCACGGCAATGCCCCAAACTGGATCATTCAGCCGCCCATCGAGCCATGGACGATCGTCCGCCACGTCGCATACAAATCCGAATCGCTTTGCGGCCGCCACGGGGCCCTGGCGTTGAACAAAAAGTTCTCGCAAGGCGGCGGACGAAACCAGGTATTCCGGGGAAGGGATCGACGCGATTTTTTTCAACGGGTCTTCCAGGGAGACGTGAGGGGCGAGTTTCCCGTACAGTCGAATTTTCGCGAGATTTCGTTCTGGCGTTTCAAGAGCACCGCTGTCAAGGACGAGCAGGGATTGATGGATGGACTCGGCCTGACGATACCTCACCGGAAAAAGCGGCCCAGCGCGTTCTTCCAGGTGATTGGCTGGCCGAACGTTCTCGTCCGCCTGGTTCTCGTCGTTCGCAACGGGTTCCCAAACCGTGATGGCGACGCCCCCTGCATTTTGTGTCACGGGGCGCGTGAGGGGCTTGACCTGAGCGGCATTCGCGGATCGTGCCAAGGCCATTTGAGTCGCCTTCTCAATCTGGCGGAGAGCGAGAACCCCCATTTCTTCACTCGAAAAATCATCAAATTGGTGCAGCAGCGCGGACAGGCATAACGGGTGCCGCGGATACTGGCGGTTCAGCAAATCAAAAACGAGACGGGCTGGCGCCGTCCGCCCTTTTCGCGAACATGATTGCCCCAGTTCATACAGCCAGACGCCCGCGGCAGGCTCATCCAGTTCCGCGCAAAGTCCGCCCAGTGCGTTATTGAATTCGATCGGTGTCGTTAGCGGATTCGCGGCCAAGTCCATCAGCTCGCCCAGCCGTTTTTCCTTTGCGGCAAGCGTCCGCGTCAGGACCAGGCTGCCCGCCGCGCCGCGCCGTTCATCGCGGCGCGGCGTCCGTCCGTCAACCGATTCAATCGATTCCA
>JBGTFW010000275.1:0-2949 GCA_041747075.1 Pirellulaceae bacterium | reverse complement strand
CTTCCAGGACACTACCAGGGTAGCCTTCCATCCGAGTTGTTCGGAACATCAGTGGACGGGGCTGGCCTATGGCAAGGGCTCGATCAAATCAACAAGGCGTTTCCAACGGGCTGTCAGCGAAAACGAGCGATAGGGTTTCGGAACCCTTTCGCGGAAAGGGGATTGCATACCGGGGAAGGGGATTACGGGCCGTTCAATAGTCTGATGGCAACAGCGCCGTGATCGCGATTTCATCCTCGATGAGCCAGAGATTCTCAGGCCGGTCCGACTCGAAGATTTGTAGGTAATCGAGGCCGCCTTCTTTGTCAGCGAGAATCCGAAGCTGGTCGATGGCTTCCCGGATATCGGCCTGATACAAACGGATTGCAGCAGAAGTCGCGACGAGTTGTTTCGTCAGCGGGTTGAATTGCCATTTGGAATCCGGATGATCGAAGGGGATTTCCTGGGGCTTGAGTTTCACGGAGTGGGGGAGTGGCGTGCCGAGCATATCACAAGAGTGGCGCAACGGCGGTTCCAACCGGCCGCTTAAAGTACAAACGGCAAAGAAGTCGGGCATCAACCGCGCGCGTTTCCCTGGCGGCTCGTGGCAGAGAGTCCATGAGGGCGACAGCCGGGATCGGAATGCTTGGCCACATTCTCCTGGAGGGCAATGGGTATGTGAAAATTCGGGGGGGAGCCAATCGTGGCAGGGATGGCAGGGTTCCTCTGGCAAGCGAAAGAAAATCCCGTAAAATATGGGATTCGCGGAACGGGAGTTCTGTCACGAAAACGCCGTATTCCTGCACTTTTTGCATTTAGAAATCACGCTTCCCAAGCTGTATGTCGCGGGTTCGACTCCCGTCATCCGCTCTCGCAAAAACGCCGGAAAACCCCGCGTTTTACGGGACAAACGGCGTTCTTCGATCATCGGCGAACCGTCGTCCGAATTGTCAGGAATTGGCTCTTTTTGTGCACAAAAGACTGCCGCAGGTGCAACCGTTGGTGCATGATTCGGGGGTTATCTAACCGTTTCTCAAAGGCAAAAAGCCGCTTGCAAAGGTAACAACGTTGCTGACAGAAAATTGTTGACAGAAAAATGAAAACGAACATGCCCGGATTCTGATCTTTCTGTCATTCATGTTTCTGTCAAAATCATCGTCCTGGACGGCCAGTGCGTTGGTCTGCAGAAAGGCGGCCTGGCGGGACAGCCGCACGACACAAGAGGCTGAGCGCAACCCCCCGAATCGAGGCCAACTCACGACTACCAGCCCCTGACCCGACCGTCTCGATGACCAGGTCGACGCGCGCGGACAGCCGCGCATGGTGACAGTCGGAACGCCGGTTACACCCTTTTTGTTTCCGATTCCCGCGACAGACATTTTATGTGCCGCGACAGTCACCTGTGATTTAATCGAGCCGCTGCCCGTCTACGAACTTTCGATTGTTTTTCGACCGTATGCGTGGACTCGCTGCCGAAAAACGGATTGGTCGTCGTGATCGCCTGGCGGTCTGTGTCGACGTGGCGAGCTTTGCCACTTGCCAGCCCCCTAACCTCCTGCCAAACTACGATTTACGCCTGATATTGTGGTGGCTGGCACCGATTGCCGCGGCTGGCACCGATTGCCGCGATATTGCAATGACAACCCGAAGTGCTGGCGACAGGCGAACCGCGTCGATGGCGGCCTGCATCGCAAACGCCGTCTTGCCGGTCAACAGGTCATCCCGCCATTCGTCGATCGCGTCGGCAGCCGTGATATAATAAACCTTGTTCACAAAATGGCTTTCTGAAAGAGTCAAGAGTTAACTATGAACGCCGATACGATTCGCGAATGGATATTTCGTCGCCCGTTTGAACCGTTTGTTGTGCGATTGTCCAATGGTGCCACCTATGACGTTCGCCATCCCGAAAATCTGGCGGTCGGCAAGAACCGATTGGCCGTAGTCGATCCCGAAACCGATTCGTTCGCTCATGTTGCGTTGATTCATATCAATAACATCGAATCGATAAAAAACGCTCAGCCGGAAAACAAGCGGTGATTCAACGCGCATTCAATCTGCCGACGGACTTCGCCCGGATACCAGCGCCTTGTCCAGCGGAAACGGACAGCCGAATTCGGCCCGGTACGCCGCCGCGGCCGTGGGGCAAGCTTCCAGCTTGCCGCTCACTGACTGAACGGCGCGGCCGTGCGGTAGCGGTCCTGGACCTGCAAGTCGCGTTTTCCAGAATTCAGCCCCCCGGCTTTTTTCGCCGGTGCGCCGTCAACCAAACCGAAGAATCTGCGCGCCCGGCGTTCCGTCCCCGTAACTGCCAACCCGTTAAATTGGACATCGGTAGCCGTCAGTCAATCTCGAACGCCTTGATTCGTAGGTCGTTGATTTGTTTCGAGCAATCCCGCTGGGCAGTCCATCGATGTTTAAGCTGCCGAAGCATTGTCCGGTCAATCCTTATACTCCTGAAACCCGTTCATCAACTCCCCGAATGTCTTCGGCTGGTACTTCTGAAAACTCTCTTCATCGACGTACACAAAATCGAAATTGCCGTCCGCCTGCACCCGGTTCACATCCTCGCACCACTGCCTCAGACGCTTCGTCCCAGCCCTCCTTGAGCATCATTACCGAGACGATTGCCTTGTACGGGCTTGGCCGCATCGTCGATCTCATTGGCCTGCTTCCGCAGCGTCTCCAGCTCCTCGCTGGCCTTGCCTGACGCCGCCTCGGAAATCTCGCCCTTTTTCTTCGTGTGAATGACCAGCACAGCCCCCTCCAGGTCCGGGTTGAACCACCAGTGCAGCAGCGCCCGGCTCGTCTCCGTCGCCCCGACGTATCCCCCGTCGCGGAACTCCGTGACTTTCCTCCGCAGCGTCGCCACCAGCGGCGGCATCAGCTTGTCCATGGTCGTCTCGCGCAGCGACTCGTCGGCGGGGAACCAGCGAACCGCGGGGTCAAGAATCGCGTGCGGCGAACTCGGAA
>JBGTFW010000274.1:0-16248 GCA_041747075.1 Pirellulaceae bacterium | reverse complement strand
GCGAGGAACGTATTCTGGCGATGCATGGTGAGATGGCCGGTGCCGCGGGAAAAATCTTTCGCCAGTTGACCGACTCCGATCTCAAGTTCGGGCTGGTTCAAAACGAAAAGGGCGAGACGATCGAACTCGCCCAGTCGAACTTCACGCAACTGCTCCAGTCGCCCGACCGAGGCGTGCGGCGCACCGTCTTTCACCAGTTTTACGACGAGTTTGCCGCGCATGAAAACTCGCTTGCCTCGGCGCTCAACGGCTCGGTCCAAAAGGACGTCTATTATGCGCGGGTTCGCGGCTACAAGAGTTGTCTTGATCAAGCTCTTTTTGCCGACAACGTTCCGCATTCGGTTTATGACAATCTTGTAGCGACCGTGAGGAACCACTTGCCGGCCGTTCACCGGTTTTATGACGTGCGCCGCCGCGCCATGGGACTCGACGAAGTTCATCATTACGATACCTACGTTCCGATCGTCAGCGAACTGGAAACGCACCACACATGGGAAAGCGCCGTCGACGTCATTGTCGACTCGCTTGCGCCGCTGGGGAGCGATTATTGCAATGTGTTGCGCGGCGGTTTGCTGGCGCGATGGTGCGACCGCTACCCGAACCGGAACAAGCAAAGCGGTGCGTTCAGTTCGGGTTCGTTCGACAGCGATCCGTTCATTCTCATGAATTACAGTCCCCACGTGCTGCGCGACGTCTTCACGCTCGCGCACGAGGCGGGACACTCGATGCACAGCTTTTATTCAGCCGCCAACCAGCCGTTTGAATACTACAACTACACGATCTTCGTTGCCGAAGTCGCCAGCACGTTCAATGAACAGCTTCTTTCCCGGCACATGATGGCCAACGCCGCGGACGACCGCGAGCGAGCCTTCCTCATCAACAACGAGATCGACGATATTCGCGCGACGATCGTTCGCCAGACGATGTTCGCCGAATTTGAGCGGGCGACCCATGAAATGGTCGAGTCGGGTGAGCCGTTGACCGTGGCGGCGCTCCGTCAGCTTTACCGCGGATTGCTCGACGACTATTTTGGGCCGGAGTTTGCGATCGACGAGCCGCTTTCGCTGGAATGCCTTCGCATCCCGCACTTTTACCGCGCGTTTTACGTTTACAAATACGCGACCGGGTTATCAGCGGCGATCGCCCTGGCGGAGCGGGTTGTCGACGGCGGCGCGGCGGAACTGGACGACTATCTCGGATTTCTCAAGGGAGGATGCAGCAAGTTCCCGCTCGATTTGCTTCGCGACACCGGTGTCGATCTGGAAACGCCGCAACCGATCGAGGCCGCCATGACCCGTTTTTCCGACCTCGTCGACGAGCTGGACCAATTGCTTCTGCCATAACCATCAGGATCCCAGATGAAAGTCTTGAAACGTTGGCAGGTTGCCGCAATTGTCATTGTCCGTTGATTGTCTGCCCGTCGGCAGTACAATATTGGCGGATAGGGGCTTCTGTCCGAGAGGTTTGTCATGCGATGTTTCGCACTTCCCCCACACGTTCCCGTCAGTTTGCCTCGCCTGGTGTTGTTGCCGCGCCGTGTCTCGGTGCTTTGCTGCCGCGCTTGTATTTCCGTTCGTCGCGCGTTGATCCCGATTTGGCTGGCGGCCCTTTTTTCGCTTCCAGCTTCGTCCGCTCTCCATGCCCAAAGGAGCGCCGATTCGCCGGATTCACCATTGGTAAACCATCCAGGGGCACGTCTCTTTACGCAAGAATTTGAGCCGCTTGCCGACAACACCGATGGAGCCGATGGGCTTGGTCCGGTCTTCAACGCGCGCTCCTGTTTCGCCTGTCATCACCAGGGAGGGATTGGCGGTGCCGGCGATAACCGGTTTAACGTCCATTTGTTGACGGTCATGCCACCGAAGCACGACCTCAGTGCCGGGCAGCGCGAACGGTTTCGCAAAAGCCTCACGGCACTGCATCCTGATTTCGCGACGACCAGTTCGATTATGTTGCACGCCGAGGGCACGAGCGAACAGTTCGGTTCGTGGCGCGAGAGGATTCTCGGTCTGCGCTCCGATGACCCCTTTCACCCGATGTCCGAAACGACGCGCAACCGGCGGCTGAAACTGCTCGAAAAGCAGGGTGCCGTTGTTCGCTTGCCGGGGTACCGGGGGATCGATTTCATGGTCACAAGCAGAAATTCGTCGGCGCTGTGGGGCGCGAATTTGATCGACTCCATACCGGACGAAGCCCTTGAGTCAATCGCCATGCAACAGTCGCAAGTCAACGACGGAATCGCCGGGCGTGTCTCGCGACTGATTGATCCCGACGGCCAGTCGACGCGAGTCGGCAAATTCGGATGGCGCGGACAGACGGCGAGCCTCGAGGATTTCGTCCGCGGCGCGTGTGTCACGGAGATGGGATTGCAGTTGCAGGACCTGCCTCAACCGGTCGATCCAACGCGGCCTCCCGAAAAAGTGGCTGTTGCCGCCGACGGAACCCAGGCGGGTGAATTGCCGGTCGATATGTCCAGCGCCGACCTGGAACGACTCGTGTCCTTTGTCCGATCGATTCCCCCCCCCGCTGAGCAAATTCCGGACGACCCCGACGAGCTGGCCTTTGCGATGCTCGGCCGGTCACACTTTGATACCGTAGGCTGCGTCCGTTGTCACGTTCGCCAGATCGGTGAGGCGAGAGGAATCTACGGCGATTTGTTGTTGCACAACATGGGACAGGCACTGGAGGACCCCCTCGCCTCGCCCGGCATGATCACGCGCGCTCCGGCCGGTGGCAGCGGAGCCGCCTATTACGGTGCTCCCCGTGAAATTTTTGTCCAGGTGCAGGACCCGGACGCGTTTCGTCGCTGGCGGACTCCGCCGTTGTGGGGAGTTCGCGACACGGCCCCCTACCTGCACGACGGTCGCGCGGCGACACTGCACGACGCGATCATCGCCCACGGCGGCGAAGGCGCGGCATCCGCGGCGGCGTACACGAGACTTTCGAGGCGAAACCGCAACGCACTGGTCGCCTACGTCAACGCATTGGGTCACCCAAACGCGAGGTAACCGAATCGGCAAACGTTCGGGGTCAAAAAGAGTCCACCGCCGTCCGGGGTCACGAAGCGGATTCCAGAACGTTTTTGAATCGTCGCGGAAAGAACTGATAGGCCCGTTGATACGTTGTGTCGAGGTCGACGTTGATGTACTGGCCGGTGCGGAGAAAGAGTGGCATTTGAGGCAATGGCGAATCGACACCCAGCGATTGGATATACGCCTTTCGCTGGCCGGCGTCATAAGCGGAAAAGGCCCGGTTTCGCTGGTCGCCCAGTACCAGCCGATTCTCTTCGCCGCCAAGCGTTCTTGAAATTTCAACGTGGATTCCATCGCGGTCCGCGCTGCCCGGCGGAAAAGGATCGAGCACCATGCAATGGACGCCCTGATCGATCGCTTCGGCGATCCTGGTGACAAACTTGTCAATTTCGCGCCGCGAATGTTTATTGGCCGGCGAGACAATTTCGATGATGGCAATCAACTCGTCGCCGGAAACATGACGAATGGAAACCTGCCGTTGCCGCGACGAGTAAAACGCCAACTCCGAATCGAGTTCCTCGACGTTTTCAACCTGTGGTGGCCTGTCGATGACGGCAACCAGCGATTCGCCTCGCGCGGCCGACGGCGTTCCGGAATCCCCGCTCACGGAGGCTCCGTCATCGGACCTGGATTCGCGCAACGTGAGAACGTCGGGACCGATATCGCCAGCCCGTTGCTCACCGACGGCGTAATAGTCGTCCGGCAACGAGCCGCTGTTAAGCCAATCGCTTAGCTGGGTGATCCAGGCGTTATGGAAGTGGTGATAGATTCCGGCGGGAACCCTGGTCCAGTCATGAAGTGCCATGAAAACCTCCGTCGCCATTATGCACCCGGCTGGTCGAGTGACCAGCCGATCATCACCGGAATCCGCCTGAACGACACCGGGTTGATCCTCGACGGGGCCGTTCCCGCCGCGTGCCTTGCGCTTGTTGTGCAAGGCCTCTTTGCGTTTTCCGAGCGGTACATTGTGCCCAAGGGACTTCGGCGGTACGGCTTGACCCGACCGTCAAGGCGATAGAATAGCGTCCGTTGGACGTTGTTGCTGGAACGGACCAGCCGTCCGATCCACGAATCACCGAAAGCCTTTTCTTGCGGCATTGCCGTACTGCACTCGTGCCCAAACGTACTGATATTCGCCGAATCCTGCTCATCGGTTCCGGGCCGATTGTCATCGGGCAGGCGTGCGAGTTCGACTATTCCGGCACCCAGGCGTGCAAGGCGCTACGCGAGGAAGGCTACGAAGTGATCCTCGTCAATTCCAACCCCGCCACGATCATGACCGATCCAGGGCTGGCCGATGCGACCTATATCGAACCGCTGACCTGGGAAATCGTCGCCAAAATCATCGAGCTTGAACGGCCGGACGCGCTGCTGCCAACGCTTGGCGGGCAAACGGGACTGAACGTCGCGATGGACCTTCATCGCCATGGCGTACTGGAACGCTTTGGCGTCGAGATGATCGGCGCGCGGCCCGACGTCATCGCCATGGCTGAACAGCGAGACCTCTTTGCCAAGGCGATGGCGCGGATCGGCCTGGCGGTCTGCCGCGGTGAAACCGTCAGCACGCTCGCCGACGCGCGGCGCGTCGTCGACACGATCGGGTTGCCGTGCGTCGTCCGCCCCAGTTTTACGATGGGCGGCAGCGGCAGTGCCATCGCGTACAACCGTGACGAACTCGATGTGCTGGTACAGCGCGGGCTGGACCAGTCGCCGGTCCACCAGGTGCTGGTTGAGGAGTCGATCATCGGCTGGAAAGAGTACGAGATGGAAGTGATGCGTGATCTCGACGACAACGTCGTCATCATTTGCAGCATCGAGAATTTTGATCCGATGGGCGTTCACACGGGTGACTCGATCACCGTCGCCCCGGCGCAGACGCTGACCGACAAGGAATACCAGCGGCTTCGCGACGCCTCGCTGGCGGTCATTCGCGAAATTGGCGTCGAAACGGGAGGCTCGAATATCCAGTTCGCCTGTCATCCGGCGACCGACGAGATGATCGTCATCGAGATGAACCCGCGCGTCAGTCGCTCCAGCGCGCTGGCTTCCAAGGCGACGGGTTTTCCGATTGCGAAAATCGCCGCCAAGCTGGCGGTTGGTTACCGGCTGTGGGAGCTGCCCAACGACATCACGCGAAAGACCAAAGCGTGTTTTGAACCGGCCATTGATTACGTCGTAACGAAGATACCGCGTTTTGCCTTTGAGAAATTCCCCGAAGCCGACTCGACGCTCATGACGCAAATGAAAAGCGTCGGTGAAACGATGGCGATCGGTCGAACGTTCAAGGAGTCGTTCCAGAAGGCCCTTCGCGGACTCGAAGTCGGGCGGTTCGGATTCGGCTGTGACCAAAAGGATTTGTGGGGAACCGACCAGTTCCCGGACCGCGACGACATCGTCTCGCGGCTGGCTCGCCCTAACGAACATCGCGTGTGGTATCTGCGCTACGCACTTAAAAGCGGCATGACGATCGACGAGGTCTTCCGGATCACGGGCATCGACCGGTGGTTTCTCGGCCAGCTTGCGGAGATCATCGAGATGGAGGAGGTGCTGCGCGCGGCCGGTTCACTCGACCAGATCGACGCAGCACTGATGCGCCGCGCCAAGCAATTCGGATTCGCCGACCGGCAGCTTGCCACGTTGCTGGACACCGGTGAGCTAACAGTGCGGCGGCGGCGTATCGAAATGGGCGTCGTGACGACCTACAAGTCCGTCGATACATGCGCGGCCGAATTCGAGGCCGTGACGCCCTATTTCTATTCCACCTGGGAGGACGAGGACGAGACGCCCCCCAGGGAACCGGGGCGGCGGCGGATCATGATCCTTGGCGGCGGTCCCAATCGTATCGGACAGGGGATTGAATTTGACTATTGCTGTTGTCACGCCAGTTTTGCCATGCGCGAGCTGGGAATCGAATCGATCATGGTCAACTCGAATCCGGAAACGGTGAGCACGGATTACGACACGAGCGACCTGCTGTTTTTCGAGCCGCTGACGGCCGAGGATGTATTGAACATTTGCGACCGGATGCAGCCCGACGGGGTGATCGTGCAGTTCGGGGGCCAGACACCGCTGAATCTTGCGAGGGCGCTGGCCGATTCGGGCGTGCCGATCATTGGAACCAGCGTCGATACAATCGAGGCGGCCGAGGACCGGGAAAAATTCCAGGCGATTATCGAGCAGCTTGGACTCAAGCAGCCCCCTTGCGGAATTGCCCGCACGATGGACCAGGCGCGGGCCGTGATCAATCGCATTGGTTTTCCGGTGCTGGTCAGGCCGAGCTTTGTGCTCGGCGGCCGGGCGATGGAAATCTGCTACGACACCGCGCAATTCCAGCGATTTGTCGCCGAGGCGTTTGTCGTCGCACAGGGACAGCCGGTGTTGGTCGACCGATTCCTCGAGGACGCCATCGAAGTCGACGTCGATTGCGTGGCCGACGGACGCGATGCGGTCATCGCCGGCATCATGCAGCACATCGAGGAAGCCGGCGTGCATTCCGGCGACTCGGCCTGCGCCATTCCGCCCTACAGTCTGGCCGCCGAAGTGATCGAGGAAATTCGCGCCGCGACGTTCGCGCTGGCGCGACGGCTGAACGTGATTGGACTGATGAATATCCAGTTTGCCGTCAAGCAGGAGGAGGGCCACGCGACGGTATATGTGCTGGAGGTCAATCCGCGCGCCAGTCGCACCGTTCCCTTTGTCGCCAAGGCGACGGGGGTCCCGGTGGCGCGAATTGCCGCAATGGTGATGGCGGGCGAAACGCTGGCCGATCTCGGATTCACGGAAACGCCCGAACCGCGCCACACGTCGGTCAAGGAAAGCGTTTTTCCCTTTCGCAAGTTCGCCGGGGTCGACGTCGTCCTCGGACCGGAAATGCGCAGCACGGGCGAAGTGATGGGGATCAGTCCGCGCTTTCCGGTCGCCTACGCCAAGGCCCTTTTGGCGGCGGGAGTCGTCCTCCCCCAGTCGGGTCGCGTCTTTGTCAGTGTAGCGGATCGCGCCAAGGACCGTGCCGTCGAGATCGCCCGCGACTTGCACGAGCTGGGATTTGAGTTAATGGCGACCAGTGGCACGGCAGCGCGGCTGGCCGACGCCGGGTTGCCGGTCGAGTACGTGAAAAAAATCGCGGAGGGCCAGCCGAACCTGATCGACCACTTGAAAAACCGCCGGGTCGACATGATTTGCAACACTCCCAAGGGCAAGGGAGCGCGAACCGACGAGGGTCGCATTCGCGCGGCGGCGGTCCAGCACGGCATCCCCTGCATCACGACGATCGAAGGTGCTGAAACCGTGGTGATGGCGATCCGCGCACTGCGCGAGGACGAGATGAAAGTCGAATCGTTGCAGTCGCGCTTCCTGGCACCCGCCGTCCGGTGATTCGGGACGTTTGAATAAAGATCAAAAGTCATGAAAGCAAAACAACGCGAAGAACTACCTGGAATACTAAAGGCGCGTTTTGAGAAGAACATGAATCGCCATAAAGGTCTTCAATGGGCCAACGTGCAAGCCAGGCTGGAGGATAATACTGAAAAACTGTGGTCGCTCAACGAAATGGAAACAACCGGCGGGGAACCAGATGTTGTTGGTCATGACAAGAAAACGGGCGAATACATTTTTTATGATTGTTCAGCGGAAAGTCCTGAAGGACGCCGAAGTGTTTGTTACGACCGCCAGGGGCTGGAGTCAAGGAAAGAACATAAACCGGAAAACAACGCGATCGATATGGCTGCCGCCATGGGCATTGAACTCTTGACGGAGAAACAATATCGAGACTTGCAGAAACTGGGAAAATTCGACACGAAAACATCGAGCTGGCTGAAAACACCTTCTGAAATCAGAAAACTCGGCGGTGCCATCTTTGCCGATTTCCGCTACGGCCATGTCTTCGTGTATCACAACGGCGCACAATCTTACTATGGTTCCAGGGCATTCCGCGGCGTGCTAAGGGTCTAGATTTGGGTGTGGAGAGATGCAAACGTGAAGTTGTCCTTGACGGTTTGAACCAGAAGGGCCGGTTGTAGCAATTCGCGCGATTGTCGACGGTGATCGGCCCGCTGATCGCCCTGATGGACAAGGCGACGTTCATGCATTTTGTGAGGGATGGCCTAGGGTTTCGCGCCGTTCCCTGGTTTTTCGGATACGGAATCGTGCCTGCTCGTACTCGGACTCGATGATGCGACAGGGAGTACGAGTACGAGCAGGAGGGATTGGAAAGGAGTCGACCAGTGGGCGTACCGTTGCCATTTTCAGATCGGGCGCACTTTCCATGTTTCGCACCCATTCATTTCAATCAACACCCGTTGGCCCTCCGCGCCGCGGCGGACTGGCTTGTGGGTTGTTGGGACTCGCGCTGTTTGTCGCGATCGGCTGGTTCGCGCCGAATTTTGTCCTGACGAGCGAATCGCGAACCGATCCGCTTGGCGGTGACTGGTTGCAGGAATACACCGGCGGGCGGATGTGGTCCGATCCGGCGTTGCGAAGTGACTTGTACAACCAGAGCGCCTTTCGCACCGTGCAGCACGACGCGAAAGTCACCGGGTTTTCGTGGGACGAAAAAAAATACTTTCCGTCCGTCTACCCGCCCTTCTGGTACGCCGCCGCCGGCCCGCTTTCGCAACTGGACTATCTCACGTCCGCGCGAATGTGGCTGGGATTGATGATCGGTTGCCTCGTCGCTTCATTGATACTGGTGCGACGTGTTCTCCACGTTCCCGTCGCGCTGCTGATTGTCCTTGCGCTCTCGCCTCCGGTTCTTGTCAGTCTGACATCCGGACAAAAGGGAACGCTGCTGCTGCTGATCTTCACCGCGACTTTCGCTCTCTTTCGTTCCGGCAAGGCCTTTGCGTCCGGTGCCGTATTCGCGCTGATCGCATTCAAACCGCATTTGGCGCTGCCGATCGGTTTGATGATGCTTGTCGCCGGGCACTGGCGGTGGGTGCTCGGCACGTATTTTACGTTGGGAATTCTATTGGTCGCTTCGGCGAGGGGAGGACTCGACGTCTGCGGCGGCTACGTCGGCATTTGCCAGAATCTTGGCGACTATTTGCAAACCGGGGGATATCGGCTGGAGGAAGGATTCTCGCTGTGGAGCGCCGCGCACATGCTGGTCGGCGATCCCGGTGGAGCACGGTTGGTCGCCGCGGCCATTTCGATCGTCCTCGTCATCGCGACTGGCCTGGCGTGCCGGCGTGCGCTGTCGGTCGGCGAGGAAGTCGGAATCGCGCGTGCCTTTGCGGCGTTGACACTCGCGACGGTACTGGTCGCACCGCATTTCTACATCTATGACCTGACGATCCTCTTGTTGCCCGCGGCGATTCTGGCAAGGGAAGCAATGCGATCGGACGCGACCCGCCGCAACTGGCTGCCCGTCGGTTTGATTGCCGTGACGCTCCTGGGGGCTCCCGTGATGGCTCGCTTCGCGGCGGCAACAACCATCCAGCCCGGAGTGCTCGTTTTGCTTGCAGCACTGCTAGCGGTGACAACCGGCGGCAGTGAAAGCCGTTTTTTCCGGCCTTTCGTTCGCGTTGATGCGAGAGCGACGGGCCACTAGAATCCCGCTCGGTGCCGGCGTCCGTTACGAAAAGGTGCGTTCTTTGTAGCTGGACTCGCAAGAGTTCAGGGAATCATTGAGCGGACCCGAATTCTTGCGAATCCGGCTACCCCGAACAATGCGTTAGCAAAGCAAGAGTTGGCCGCGCCATGAAGCCCGAACAACGGATCGCCTTGATCCAGATGATCCTCTGCGACGTAGACGGGGTACTGACCGATGGCGGTATTTGTTTTGACAACCAGGGGATTGAGACCAAGACATTCCACGTTCGCGATGGGATGGGCATTCGGATGTGGCAAGCGGCGGGGTGGCAATTCGGTTTGCTGACGGCGCGGACCAGTCACATTGTCAAGCTTCGCGCGGCGGAGCTGGGAATCACCGTCGTTCGCCAGGGGTTTACCGACAAGCTGACCGTCGCGCGGCAGATCATGAAGGAGCAATCGCTGCAACCCGCGCAGGTCTGTTACGTCGGCGACGACTTGCCGGACCTGCAACTGATGGCTCATGCCGGATTCAGCGTGGCGGTTGCCGACGCGGTCCCGGAGATTCGCGAGGCGGCTCATTACGTGACGCGCGCCGCTGGCGGCAGGGGAGCAGTCCGCGAACTGATCGAAATGATGCTCAAGTCGCAGGGTCGTTGGGACGAACTCGTCCGCAAGTACCAGGCAACCCAATAGCAAGCATGACAGTTAGGGAAAGGCGGGAACAAGGGATTGACTTCGTCGCGCGTTAACAAGAGCCTCGATCGACGCCGTTTTGGCGTGTCCGGGTTGCAGTACCTGCTCGCACTGGGCGTGACGATGGGCGCGTACGCGATCTATGCCGGCGCGGTGGCACCGCTGATCGAAGGGCGGCCCGCGAGCGTCCCGAACCAGCCGCTTCTGATGGTGGAACAACGGGCCGCTGACGAGATCAAAGAGGACCTCGCCGGATTGCTTCCCGACGACGGCTGGGAATGGGAGCCTTGCAATATTCTTGAAACACGGCAAGCCCGGCTGTTGTTTCGCGACTACGAGGTCCTCGATGACGGAACGGTGCAACTGGAGCCGCTGACGATGATCTTTCGGACCGGGACGAGCAGCAGCGACCCGACGTCCGAAGCGCCCCCGATCGTCTTGCGCGCGCCGCGCGGCGCAAAGCTCAAGTTTGAAAACAGTCTCACCCTGGGCGGCGATCCGGGCCGGCTCGAAATGGGCCAGTTGAGCGGCGAAGTTCAGATTTACCGTCCCGCGACCAGCCCTGACAGCGACGACGCCGTGGCTCTTGTCACCGAGCACGTGCAGATTTCGCCCGAACGAATCTTCACGCTTTACGAATGCCGATTCCAGCTTGGCAAGAGTTTTGGCCGCGGGCGGCACTTGACAATCGACTTGTTCGGCCCCGCGCAAAGCCGTCAAGGGCGGCGCGCGTTGGCGGGCATCGAACGCTTCGAACTGGGCCGTGTTGATGAAATGTACCTGCACCGGGGCGACGACGATTCCGGCACCGCGAACTCCGGCAACGGTGACTTGTTGAGTGGCACGGAACAGTCGATGCACATCCGCTGCGCCGGACCGATGATTTGCGATTTCGATGCGGGTACGGCTTCCTTTACCGACGACGTCGAGGTCCGTGCTTCGGACGGCCAAAGCCAGTTAAACTGCGAGGACCTGACCGTCGTCCTCGCCATGGGCGCGTCGGCGGATGACGCAGCGGACTCCGGCGGAGGCGAACAACCGCCCGGATGGAAAGTGCAAAGGCTGGTCGCGACTGGAACACCCGCCGTTTTGACGGCCGCTGCCCACAATGCGCAAATTACCGCCGACAACATCGAATACGACGTCACGACGCGGACGGTTGTACTTTCCAGCCGCCAGCTTGCCTACTTGCTGCGCGACGGCCAGCAAATCCAGTCACCGTTCATCAAGTACACGTTTGCGGCCGACGGACGGCTCGGAACGGCGGACGCGCAGGGTCCAGGCAGCATCGTCCAGCAAGCGGACAAGTCAAGCCAGCCATTTACCTGTCGCTGGCGTGACAATTTGACGCTTCGCGACGATGAATCAGGCCGCAAGGTCCTTTCGCTCCACCGCGCGACCGTCGAGATGACGGACATGAAGATGGCTTGCAACGAGCTGCATTTATGGATGCGTGAAACGCCAGTCACCGATGAATCGGGCACGACGCGGCATCAAATGGCGCTTGCGAAACTGTTCGCGTCCGGCCAGGTGAGCGTGAGGACCGCGCAGCTCGATGGAGACTGCAGTGAAGCGACAGCGTTTTGGCCGGAACCGGACGCGAACGCGGTTGCGCGACGCGACGCGCCCAAGTCCGGATCAGGTGGCCAGGGTGAAGGCTCGCGTAATTCGCGTGTAGCGCCTCAGGTCCAGGGGGTGGTTCGCCCCGTCGGGTTGCAAGTTTCCGCGGGTCATGATGCAGGTGCGAACGAGCCCGCGGCAAAAACCCGCTTTGTCGGACGGAGGATTCAGATGCAAATGCTCGCCGGCGGCGACACCGGCGCGATCGATGAACTAACGGTAGACGGAGACGTCGTCGTTCAGCGCCAGCAAACGGACGCCAGCGGAAAAGCCGAAACTGCGCTGGAAATTCGCGGTCAAAAACTCCGCGCAGTGCTTAACAAGCACCAGCCCGGACGTTTGTATGTTTCTGGATCGTCCAGCCAGCCCGCCACGATCGCCGCGCGCGAGATCACGATGTCGGGAGTGGAAGTTCATCTCGACCAGGGCGCCAATCGCGTTTGGATCGACGGAGCGGGTGAAATGCAGTTGACGCCCGCGCCCGATAACGATGCCGCGGCCCCTCCGCCACTTCAGCCCGTCGCCGCCGCGCCGGACCTGCTTGCCAGCGGTGTGACGACGGTTGCGTGGGCCGGCGGCATGGTCTTTGACGGCGAGCAACTCTATTTCGAAACGGGTGTGAATTCCCGCTCGCGGCAAACACAAAATGGCGAGGCCGGTGTCACGATGACCGCCACGCGGAGTGCGGCGCTTTCAATCATTCTCAACCGGCGGCTGGAATTCCAGCAATCGCAGTCCTCACTGGCGCGCGACGACTTGCGAGTCGAACGACTGGTGATGGTGGGCTGGATGGATGCGGGCCAGGCGGCCTTTCCCGATACGTACCAGGTGCAGGAAGACCGTCAGGCGTGGGTCTCGGGAGCGCGCTACGACGCCACGGGTCAATTGATCGCGACGCATGAAATCCTTGCTCCGCGCGCTTCGTTCGATGCGCACACCGGTCAGGCCGAGTGCGAAGGGCGCGGCTCACTGATCGTCCGCCAACTGGCGGGCGTCAACCAGCCTGGTTCAACGCCCGCCTCGCTGACTTCGTCGAAACGTCGCAACGGGCCGATCGATTTCATTCGTATCAAATACGACGACACGTTTTCAGGAAGTATCGAGGAACGGCGGTTCCGGTTCCTCGGCAACGTTCACACGTTTTATACCGACTCCCGTCAGTGGGACGAAGTCCCCCCGGAATCGGTCGTTCGTGACCCGGATCGTCGCGCGATGGTGCTGGACTGTGACGAGCTGGACCTCGTGCAATGGACGCCGGCGGGCCGCGAACCGGTGGTCGACATGACGGCGTCGGGCAACGCGCGGATCAAGGGGAGTCAATTCGACGCCAACGCCGAGCGTGTCAGTTATTTCGAGGGGAACAACGTGGTGACGGTCGAGGCACCGACGCGTGGTGACGCCGAGTTCTGGTTCGAGCGACCCGGCCAATCCGGGCGCGGCCACCTGGTGGCGAAGCGAATTATCTACAACCTCGAATCGGGTCGATGGGAAGTCGACCAGATGAAGCAAATGAACTACGAGGACGGGGAAGCGAAGCGTTGAGGAAGCCCGGGACGCGAATTGATTTCCCGCGTCGCTTGCCTTGGGCTGATTTGGGTTCGCCCCGTTGGGGCTGGACGTGGTAGACTGTACGGCTCGAAATTGCGAACCCAAATTCCGCCAATTCCGCGATGTACATGCGGCAGTGGCGGCCCCATGTGCAAATGTCCCGCGAAAACCTTTCCCCGACTGCGCCCGACAACGGCATCTCCGAGTCCGTTTCGCCCCTCGCGTCCGTCGCCACCAGCCATCGATTATACGTCGAGACCGTCGGCTGCCAGATGAACATGCTGGACAGCGAGATGGTGGTGGCCAGTTTGCGCCGCGATGGATACACGCTGACCGACCGGCTCGAAAACGCCGACACGATCCTTTTTAATACGTGCAGCGTCCGCGAACAGGCGGAGAACAAGATTTACAGCGCGCTGGGCCGGCTGAGGGAACTGAAACAGCGTCATCCCGAAACGATTATTGGCGTGATGGGCTGCATGGCGCAGAAGGACCAGGGACTGATCTTTCAGCGCGCTCCGTTTGTCGACCTGATCGTCGGGCCGGGCCAGTTGCAGCGCGTCCCGGAACTGATTCGCGCGGCGCGCGAACATGGCGGACAGCATACGGCGGTCAGTCTCGGACGAACCGACGGCAAGCTCGATGCGATCAAGCGAAGTCACGAGACGTTTGATCCGCTTCGCGATCCATCGATGCGCCCGACTTTCTTTCAGGCCTATTTGCGTATCCAGATCGGATGCGACAAGTTTTGCACTTACTGCGTCGTCCCGATGACGCGCGGCCCCGAGCAGGGCCGCCCCCCGGCCCATATTCTCGAAGAAGCACGAATTCTTGCCGGCCAGGGCTGCCGCGAAATCACGCTCCTTGGCCAGACCGTCAACAGCTACAGGTATCGCGACGGCGGTCAAACGACAACGTTTGCCGAGTTGCTCCACGACATTCACCAGGTCGATGGCATCGACCGGATCAAGTTCGTCACGAACTACCCGCGCGACATGACGGTCGAGGTCCTCACCGCCGTGCGCGATTTTCCCAAGGTCTCACCCTACCTGCATGTCCCCTTGCAGAGCGGCAGTGACGCGGTCCTGCGACGAATGAAGCGCGGTTACACGGTGGGCCAGTACCGTGAGATGATGGCGCGGATTGGCGAGTACTTGCCCGGCGCGGCCGTTTCCAGCGACTTTATCGTCGGGTTTTGCGGTGAAACGGAAGAAGAGTTCGAGGAGACCGCCGTACTGGTCGACGAGTGCCGTTTCAAGAACAGCTTTATATTCAAGTATTCCGAACGGGACGGAACACGGGCGGCAGCCCAGTTGCCCGACGACGTGCCGTACCCCGTCAAGCAACGGCGCAACAACGAGTTGCTGGAAATCCAGAACCGAATTTCGCTGGAGGGCAATCGACAGTTTGTGGGAAGGTCGGTCGAGGTACTGGTCGAGGGTCCGAGCAAGAAATCGGTCAAGACCGAGGAAACCGGAAACATCGTCCAGATGACGGGGCGCACGCATTGCGACCGGATCGTGGTTTTTCCGGGCAACCGGCGGCTGGCCGGAGAGTTGGTGCCTGTTGGAATCAACGACGCGACGGCCTTCACGTTGCTGGGGAGGGTGATCACCGGCCACTCCAGACCGTCTCTCGTCCAGCTATCAATTTGACAGGATGAAGATCATTATGATGGGGACGGGGCCGTTCGCGGTTCCGACGTATCGCTGGTTGCTGGAGTCCGATCATTCGGTTCCCCTGCTCGTCACCCGTCCGATTGACGACGCCGGGCGTCGTCGGAAAAGCGCGGCGAACCCCGTGCGCGACCTCGCGGTGGCGCGTGGCGGACCGCCCGTTTTCGATCCGCACTCGATCAATGATCGGGCGTCGATCGATATCCTGCGAAGAGAGCAAGCCGACCTGATGGTCGTTTGTGATTATGGACAGATTCTCTCGCGCGAGACGCTCGCGGCGACTCGTTTCGGAGGGATCAATCTGCACGGATCCCTTTTGCCTGCGTATCGCGGCGCGGCACCCATCCACTGGGCAATTTACAACGGAGAAGCCGTGACCGGCGTCACGGTCATTCACATGACGCCAAGGCTGGACGGGGGACCGATTCTCGTGCAACAGTCGATGGAAATTGGCGAGCGGGAAACCGCGGGCGAACTTGAGCCGCGGATGGCGGACGCCGGTGTTAATCTGGTCTCTCGCGCGATCACGATGCTTGCGGCGTGGAACGGAACCGGCCCGATCGGTATGAGCCAGCGATCCGGGAGTGCGGCCCATGCGCCACGGCTGAGAAAAGAGGACGGGAGAATCGACTGGTCGCGTTCGGCGCGTCAACTGTTCAACCAGATTCGCGCTTTCCAGCCGTGGCCGGGCAGCTACACACACTGGATGGGTGATCGCGGCTCGATGCGAATGATCGTGTTGCGGGCGGAACCCTTTGCCGATTCGGCCGCGATCGAGGCACCAGGGAGGGTCCAGTCGATCACGCCATCATGGATTGACGTTGCGACCGGGCAGGGCGTACTGCGATTGCTTGAGCTGCAACCGGCGGGCAAGCGCGCCATGTCGGCGGCTGAATTTCTGCGCGGGCGATCACTGGCCATCGGGGATTTGCTGGGCGACTTCGGTCAGCCCGGTTAGCTGGACAGCGCCAGGCTGTAGCTGCCGTTGCCAAACGGCGGGAATTCCGGTTTCGCTATTTAAATAGCCACGCTTTGGCAAGCGCGGCTACGTTGCCCGGTTCATTCCTCGGGGATGCGATCAGCCGGTCGCCGTATACGCTTGCGAGGCTGTATCGATGGCCGAAGTGTCGCCCGTTCCGGTTTCCCCC
>JBGTFW010000273.1:0-2634 GCA_041747075.1 Pirellulaceae bacterium | reverse complement strand
GTGAGGGGGATCCGGGATGAGTAACTTGCCCCCTCTCCCCCGGCTTTGTGGGGAGAGGGCTGGGGTGAGGGGGATCCGGGATTCCGGCAGGGTGAGGGGGAACCAACAGGGGGCGGGGAATAATGAGCATTACGTCGAAACCGTCTCGGCCTCGTCGGATTCGGCCTGGTCGGTCGCCTCGTCGTCGGTCTCCGGGTCTGGTTCCTGTTCGGGTTCCTGACCGTGCGTGCCGGCGATCATCTGTTCCAGTGCCTTGCCGATCCGCTGCCACAACAAGTCGCCGGCGTTGCCGGGTGTCCGCGGAATGTGCGCCGAAAGAGCAACGGGGTTTTCAAAATTGATTTCCTTCAACCAGTCAAGCGTCTCCTGGGCGATCGACCGAGGATGAGTTCCGGGCTCAAGCCGCTTGCTGCGATCGACTTTTTCCGGCGTCGCGCCTTGGGGCGGATCGGCGAGCCGTACTTCAAACAGTCGATCGGGGTCCTGCTGGCGAATCATTTCAGCGTCGGTGCCAGCGAGATGCCAGTGCCATGTATCGACGACAACCCCGACATTGGTATGGTTGATCGCCTTAACCAGCGCGACCAGTTCCTCGGGCTTGTGGATGAATTGCATCTCGCCGCCTGGCCCGGCGATCGCCGTCATCTGAACGCCAAGCCGGACGCCCGCGGATTGCAGTTTCTCGCCGAGCTCGGCGATTCGCGCGCGGTGCTTTTCGAAATTCTCCTGATACTTGAGCGATGGATGGGTGGAAGCGAGACTCGCATAGCACTGCCGCGCGTTAATCGCCTCGGACAATTCGCAAACGCGGTCCAGCTTCGCAAGCTCCTTTTCAAAAGTCTCGTCGTCGGCCCGCAAGTCGATCGGCAAACGATACGTTGCGATCTCCACGTCGGCACTGTTGACGAACTGGGTCGCGAAAGGCATCCCCATCGACTCGGCGCGACCAACCATGTCAGCCATATCGATTTCGATTCCCTGAAAATCGAACGTGAGCGCCATCTCGATCAGTTCGTTCTGGCGCATGCTGACGCCCATCCCGTCGGTGCATAGAAACTTATACATTGTGTTTTCTGACTCCTTGTAAAATGATTGTCAGGCATTCATCGTCGTGAAGGGACGGCGCGGCGGCCTTGCGGCGTCGAGACGCGCAATGGTCCGCCGGGGGCGACCGGCGGTCTGGCGACCGGCGGGGCTTCCGCTGGACCCCCGTTTCACCCGGTCATTCGGTGGTCTAAATGAAGCCGAACATTATGTCCGATTTCCGGCGATTCTTCCAGTGGCGTGAAATCGTGGAAGAAAGCGGGCTGTTTATCGCGGTCGACTCATGACGTTCCGTTTCATCCCCTGCCCGCTCATTCGTAGTCCTCTCCTCCGTGGTCCGTTTTCATCCGTGGTCCTTTCATCCGTAGTCCGTTTTGTCTTTTGTCGGGTCCGGGGTATAATCTTGGGTAGCCCGCCATGGGCTGTCTTTCGGACCGGGGGCGAACTGGATTCGACCGGATGCTGGAAGCAAGGGTGGCGTGTCGTGGTTGGTCAGTTGGCCACGTAAATAGCTGACCAAAACCTTTAAGTGCCAAAGATAACTCTTTTGCATTGGCGGCCTAGTTAAACAGGCAGCCCGGATTGACAGGTTTCTCCGGAGAGCCTGAAAAGTCCGTCGTCAATTCCGGATCGTCCCGATTCATGTCGAACACGGTCGGGGTTAAAACCTGTTTTCGGCTGGTCTGTCTGGCGGGGTGTTGTTGTTCGGCGAGATGGACGAGACCTTAATCAGCAACTACACACGTAGAGGCCCTTGTGGAAACATCGCGGGACGCGGGTTCGATCCCCGCCGCCTCCATCATTGTCAGGCGTCAACCTGGCTCAAACACAATCGACCCGTCAGAAGCGTCTGGCGGGTCGTTTTGTTTCTACGCGGAAATACGCGATTCGTTTGCGATGTGCCGCGCTTGGCAACCGGTGGCGCGTGACCGCCACTCGTGCGGTTTTCCCTCTGGCGGGGCTCAGTACGTCTAAAAGGCTCAAAACGCGTGACTGGCGATTTCCGGTCCCGCGATCGCAAACCATTGAAATTGCCGCATATTTCGCTCGCGCACCAAAAGGCCATTTTGACGCAAATGCCAGTTGGCGAGGGTGTTAAAAACCTCGGTCCCGCGACGAGCCGGCGACGTCTACCACCGCGCTATGCGTCTTTGGTGGGCGCGACTGGAATCGAACCAGTACCTGCGCCTTGGGGAGCTCGCATGTTGAGAGCGGTCCCAAGGGCGCAGTGCTGCCGCTTCACTGCATCGAGAGATCGCCTGCTGAGTCAGGAATCGCTCAAATTCATCCGATAGCTTCTTGAGGCTGCCGACCTTCTCCGGCGTCCCCTCAACCCAAGTGCTGACGACCCGGTTGGGGCCCTCTCTCCCGCAAGTGAAGCCCTGCACCATATCGCCATTGCACTTGGGGCACCGATTCGTTCCCGCGCTCATGCCTGAACCTCCTAAGTTCCAGTTTTGCACTTTTCTTTGGAGTGCGGGGACTTGGTACCGCTTTGGATTCGCGAAGGCAGGAAATTATTGGCGGTGTGGAGGGCAAGGCCCCATTCCAGAATTTGTCTCAATGCATCGCGTTTTCCGAAACTAATCC
>JBGTFW010000272.1:0-3231 GCA_041747075.1 Pirellulaceae bacterium | reverse complement strand
CAATCCGGGAATAACTACCCGATCCGGATTCCGGGTTCGTCTCCAATCGCCCGTACAGCACCGATGAGCATCGAAACCCGCCCGGCACCGACTCGCAACATGGAGCAAATCGTTTCGCTCTGCAAGCGACGCGGCTTTCTTTTCCAGAGCAGCGAGATTTACGGGGGGATCAACGGCTTCTGGGACTATGGACCTCTCGGAGTCGAACTGAAACGGAACATCAAGGAGGTCTGGTGGCGCGACATGGTGACCAGCCACAACGACATGGACGTGCTTTCCGGCGCGCCGTCCGAATTCGCGATGACCGGCATCGATTCGACGATCATCATGCACCCGCAAGTCTGGAAATGCTCGGGGCATTACGACCTGTTCCATGACTTTATGGTCGATTGCCGCGAGTCGAAGAAGCGTTATCGGCATGACCAGATCGTGGGCCGCTGGGTCTCGGCAAAAAACCGGCGTGCGTTCGTCACCTCCCTTGCCGGCGAGGATGAAGCAGCGAACATCGAGCGCCAGGCGATGAAGCTGTTCAATCTGCGATCGAAAAACGCCGACCAGCTCCTCTACGACGGCCCGCCGCGCCCGCTGACCGACGTTGACGACACCAGTCAGGCACTTGGACCCGACGCCAGGACGCTCGGTACGCTCACGGCGCCGCGCGAGTTCAATCTCATGTTCAAGACGACGCTCGGCGCGCTCGGCGGCGAGGAGGACGCGGCCTTTCTGCGCCCGGAAACTGCTCAAGGCATTTTCGTCAACTTCCGAAACGTTCTTGACAGCACACGGTTTCGCCTCCCGCTCGGCATCGCGCAGATTGGGAAGAGCTTTCGCAACGAGATCACGCCTCGCAACTTTACCTTCCGCTCGCGCGAGTTTGAGCAGATGGAAATCGAGTTCTTTTGCCACCCCGATGCGTCCCAGGAATGGTATCGCTACTGGCGCGATCGGCGTCTGAAATGGTACACGGACCTCGGACTTTCCGCTGAGCGGCTTCGGCTGAGAGAACACGAACACGCCGAACTGGCGCATTACTCGATCGGGACAGCGGACATCGAATATGCGTTTCCGTTCCTCCCGCCAGGCCAGTACGGGGAACTTGAGGGGGTCGCGCACCGCGGTGATTTTGACTTGCGAAGTCATATGGAAGGGAAACTCGACGAAACGACCTCGCCCCTCGCCGTCCAGCTCGGCGACGATGGCAAGCCGAAATGGCGCGGCAGTGGCAAGGACCTCACTTACCGCGACGATTTGACAAACGAAAGGTACACGCCGCATGTCATCGAGCCGTCGGCGGGGACCGATCGCGCGGCGCTGGCCTTTCTCTGTGACGCCTGGTGCGAGGATGAGGCCCCCGACGAGAATGGCAAATTGCAGACGCGTACGGTTTTGCGACTGCACCCGCGGCTGGCACCGGTCAAGGCCGCCGTTTTCCCGCTGGTCAAAAAGGACGGAATGCCGGAAATCGCCCGTGAAATCTACCTGGAACTCAAGCGGCATTTCAACGTTTTTTATGACGACAAGGGGGCCGTCGGTCGCCGTTATCGACGCCAGGACGAGGCCGGGACCCCGTGGTGCATCACCATCGACGGACAAACACTTGACGATCGCAGCGTGACGATCCGCGATCGCGACAGCCTCCACCAGTGGCGCGTCGCCGCGGGCGAATGCCTCGAGCAGATTCGCGCCCGGCTCGATGGATGAGCGTGCGAGGATTCCGTGAGACAGGCCGAACTATTCGATCCGCCGCAAGTTGCGTTCCGATTCCGAAACCTCGAGATCGATGACCAACGGGTGACCACCGACGCCCTTCAAGGATCGCACGATGGGACGCGGCTGGTGCTCGTCAAGCTTCTGGTTCCCGACGCACGCATCACCGGTGCCGCCGCCGACAAGCAGAATTTCGTCGTGCGGTTCGACGATGAACAAGGCGAAACGACGGTCGCCGCCTTTGAAGTGATCGGCGATCCACGACGCCTCCTCGCGGCAATCCAGTTTGGACTCAGCCGGCGACAATTTGCGCGGCGACTGGAGGAAGTCGCCCGACACGGCGACGCGCGCCGCGCGAGGGAAACGATCTGTCCGTATTGCCGGGCGAAATTGCTGACCGTCGAGGATGAGCCGGTGGCTCCCCAAGTCTGGTGCGAATACTGCGACTCACTCATTACGACGGTTCCCGTGGAAAACCTTGGCGACTCGGAACGCGACTACCGGCTCTGTCCGCAATGCGGGTTGTATTCTCGCCCGCGCAAGTTCACGATCGCGTACTTCTATTTTCTGATCTTCCACGCCGGCGTGCATCACGACGTCGTGTATCGGTGCAGCGGGTGCATGAGGCCCACGGTCTGGAGAATGGTCCTTGGCAATCTGCCAGGCGTTCTCGGTATGCCGCTGGCGCTGACGCAGTGGACCCGCGTCTACCGGGATTCGACCGGTCGCGGCCCCCTTCGCGGCCTCGACGCCGCCAACCGAATGCTCAGGCGGCGGCGGCGGATTGAAAAGGCGCTCGATCGATACGACCGGATTCTCGAAAGGCATCCTTACAGTGCCGGCGTGCTCTACAACGTCGCCCAGGGCCTCATTGCGCGGGGCGACATGAATCACGCGCGGCAGACGCTCGCAATGGCGGTCGAAAACTGCGCCAATTACGCGCCCGCCCTCTGGCATCTTGCGAAATTCAAGGCGAGCGATCCGGAATCCGGTTGACGGGCATGACGGTCCGCGACGCTAGTCACGCATTCATCAGTGCATTCTCAGGCCTTGAGGCTAAATACCGCGCGGCGCTCGTTGCTGCTGCTGGAACGGTCATCGTGTCCGTTATGTCTGCGGTCGTATCACGCTATCTTGAGGCTCGTGCGACGCTTCGCAAAGAACTCCGCGAGAAGAAAATCCCCGTCTACGAAGACCTCCCGATGGCTCCACACCGTCTTATCCGGCGTTCGAACGGCTGACAGAACATCACGCTTTGACGACGGGCTGACTCGGCAAGGACACTTCACTCGCGGAGCAAAACGTCTGGCTGATACCCTCGGGGTCAAGACGATTTTGTCAGTGTGCCCTGCCCAAGCGCGCATCACCGAACGTGGCGCAAGCTTCCAGTTTTGCACTTTTCTTTGGAGTGCGGGGACTTGGTACCGCTTTGGATTCGCGAAGGCAGGAAATTATTGGCGGTGTGGAGGGCAAGGCCCCATTCCAGAATTTGTCTCAATGCATCGCGTTTTCCGAAACTAATCC
>JBGTFW010000271.1:0-23591 GCA_041747075.1 Pirellulaceae bacterium | reverse complement strand
CGCGCAACCCAGGAGCAACAGCACAACAGTTTTATAAATGCAGTTCATAAACTCTCCTCGGGTAAAACTTCTCAACTAGTAAAACGAGACTCAGATAATTTTTACCGAGGGATACGGAATATGCATCGCGTCAGGATCGCGGAGCGATCCACGACGATGCCAAAATTCCTGTTTTCGTCGGCGATTGTTCGTTATCGGCAAGACTGGCATGCTCGAAGCGACACATCGGTAAACAGTTTTTCCCCCTCCACGGCGCAACCGAGCGACGGCGCGCATGAAATTTTTTTTCGCGCGAACGTCGCGTTTTAACGATGGAAATTTGCGCCGGAATTTTTTCTGTTAAAAAATTTTAACGAGCCGGTTTGACAAGTCTGCTAGCAGCCGTAAACTGGTCGTCCCGTCGCGGAAATTTCACGCCGAATCAACACGGCGTGGAGTGATTCGCGGCAAAAAAAGCCTCCCGCAAGAACAGATTTTCCCGACACCACGTCGTTCCATCACGGGACCAGCGCCAAAAAGGGCTTCGGGCGTTTCGACGCACCGGACAGTTTTGCGCTCGACGTACGCGCACAGGAAGAAGCGTCAGGAAGTGACTCGGTCTTTTACGGAAATTAATTCGGCCATTGCACGGCAGCTTGCCGAATCGATCGGACTCGATCGATTTGACATGTGGTTTGGCGCGGACAGTCTATGTGCTTCTGATGGCTTTCTCGTCGTGACGCACTCCGACGAACTGTCGCTGGCGTTCATTCGCAGGAATTTTGGCGAAGCGATTGACCAGGCGGTTCACGCGGTTGTCGGTTCCCGTTGTCCGGTCAAATTCGAATTGTCGGTCGACCGCCTGGCGAAACAGGCCGAGTTGTTCTCCAGCGAGCAACTGAATGCCGCCGGCAGGCAGGCCGCAAAGGGACAAGCGGCGAAGAGACAACCGGCAAGCCCTGCGACGGCAACCCTCGCACGCGGTGCGGCGGATGTCAGTGGTGTCGGTGCTCGCCAACCGCACGCGCGAAACGATTCGCCAACGCTGCTGTGGGACAAACCGGCCGCCTCCGCGCCGGTTTCGACCTCTGCGCCGTCAGAGTTTCATTATGGCGAACAGAACGTGATGCTGGAAATGGCGGTTCGCCAGGTTCTTGAGCATCCCGGGAAATTCAATCCGCTGGTGTTGCACGGACCCGTCGGTTGCGGCAAGACGCATTTGCTCCAGACGATCGTCCACGCGGCGCGGCGCGGAGGCAGTTACCGGCGATGCCTGTGCCAGACCGCCGAGCAGTTCACGAGCGGCTTTATCGAAGGACTGCAAGGCAAGGGACTGCCGCTGTTTCGCGGAAAGTACCGCCAAATCGAACTGCTGGCCGTCGACGACCTCCAGTTTCTTGCCGGAAAGCGCGCGACGCTCGTCGAGTTTCAGAATACGGTTGAATCGCTTCTTCGGGCGCGCCGGCAACTGGTCATTACCGCTAACCGGCCCCTGCATGAAATGGAGTTTCTCGGCGATTCGCTGCGGACGCGACTCTCCTGCGGCATGACCTGCCCCATCTCGTGGCCTGACGTCGAAGCGCGCGAAACGATCGCGCGCAACCACGCACGCGAGCAAGGGTTCGAGCCTTCCGACGAGACGCTGCGGCTCGTTTGCCGGCGGATGGGCCGCGACGTCCGGTTGCTCAAGGGAGCGATCAACCGCTTGCATAACGCGACCCTTGCGCTGGGGAGGGAGATCGATCCGGAAACCGCTTGCGAATTGCTTGGCGACCTGTTTCAGGCCCACTCGCCCATCGTCTCCCTTGAGCGAATCGAGCGAGCCGTGTGCGACGTTTGCGGCGTGATGCCGGAGGAGCTGCGAGGCCAGAAGCGTATCCAGCGAGTCAGCACGGCGCGGGGTCTTGCGATTCTGCTGAGCCGGCGGCATACGACCGCCGGACTGGCCGAGATTGGCGAGTATTACGGCGGGCGAAACCACAGCACGATCGTCGCGGCGAGAAAGCGAATTGAATCGCTGGCCGAGTCCGATGCGGAAATCGACGTGCAATCGCGCAAAATCCCTCTTTCGCGAGTTCTTCTCCGGCTGGAAGACCAACTCGCGGTCGGTTAACCAGGTTATTCCTGCCCCCCCTTGCCGTGGCCGCCGTGCTGCATCTCGTTTTCAGGTGCATCCTTGTCATCCATGTTCATTTCCATGGCAGGCGCGTGCTCGTAGTCCGCGGGATTTCCGAAGCGACGAACGATTTCGGCAAAGATTTCTCCCTTGCCAATTTTTTCGTCGCTGTTCATCACCCGGTCGAACAGGTCGTCGGGAAGGACGCGCATTGCCGTCATCAGACCCATCATCGACATCGGCGCGGCGGGTCGCATCCCCTGCACTTCCCGGCGTTGCCAGATTTTCATCATCGAGTCCATACTCATGTTCATGCCGGACATTTTCTGCGGATAACCGGGTGCCATTGACGCTTTTGCGACGGGTGTCACCTCGACCCGCGGGCGGGAATCCAGATTGGCGAGAAACGCATCTACCGAAGAGTCCTTTCGAATTCTCGGTCCGAACTGCTCAGTCATGTGGTTCATCATGTGGTGGATCATATGGCAATGGAATTGCCAGTCCCCTGGATTGTTGGCAATAAACTCGAATTCGCTGGCCTGCGCGACGGCGACCAGCTCGGTGTTTCTCGGAATCCACGCCGTTTTGGGAGCGCGGGCGCCTTCGTGGGCCGTCACCCAGAACGTATGGCCGTGCATGTGGATCGGATGATGCTGCATCGGGCTGAAGTTAACGAGCCGCACGCGGACCCGTTCCCCGTGCCTGACCACCAGCGGAGTCGTCATTGGACCACTGCGTCCGTTGATCGTGTGCCAGTTCCAGTCCATTTTCCACGAGTCGGAAATGGTCTGATTCGGTTCAATAAAAAAGTTCTGAAAGATGAGCAGAAAATCACGGTCGACGGGCGGATCGAATGCCTTGCCCGGATGGACGACAACCGGCCCGACCATCCCCATCGCCTCCTGCATCGGAACATGCGAGTGGTAAAAGAACGTGCCATGTTCGTGAACGTCGAATTCATACTTGAATGATTTGCCAGGCTTGATTGGATTCTCGGTCATCCCGGCACCGCCGTCGTACTGGACCGGCATCTCGAATCCATGCATGTGAAAGTGGGTCTCTTCCGGCAATTCGTTCGTAACGATGATCCGGATGCGGTCTCCCTGGTTGATTTCGATCAGCGGTCCTGGCATGCTGTGGTTGTAGCCATAGACATTCATTCGGTAGCCCGGGAGGAATTCACGGCTGACCGGCGTCGCCGAAACGTGAAACTCCTTGGCCCCGTCGATCATCCGGAAGGGGAGTCTTTCCAGGTCGGGAACCGTGATTGGAACCGGCGTCGCGGCGGGCGAACGAAAGCCCGGAACGAGTTTGCCGCAATAATAGTCGCTGTCCGGATCGAAACCGCGGCCAGGCCGGTAACGCGAAAAGCCGTCGAACTCGTCCTGAACGTCCTCCCGCCGCCTTTCGCCACGCGGGTTTGAGCGTTGACCTTCGGTCTCCTGACCTGCACAGCGCGAACCCGTCGCGACGAGCCCGGCGACCGCCGCCGCGGCGCTCGACTTAAGAAACTTTCTGCGGGGAGTGGAGTGGCTCATGGTCGGCACCCATTTAGCGGCAAGATTTCATCGCGGTTTGGGGACGGCATCGATGTGGCCCCGCGGCACGGTCCCTTCGGCGGCGGTCAGGCCCCCTCGCAACAGCATCCCATCGATCAGGACCTCCGACTCGCGAAGTTTCTCAAGCCATTCGTAGTACTCGATCCGCGCATCGAAATAATCCGTTTGGGCGTGCAGGACTTCATTCCAGTCCGTTCGAGTTTCGCCGTAGCTTTCCAGCAACAGCCGGTAGGCTTCTCTCAATTCCGGGAGGATTACCTGCTGGTACTCGACAACGTGCGAGGCGGCGGTTTCATGGTGTTCAAATTCCATGGCAAGGTCCCGTTTCAGGGCGTCCTCGATCCGCTTGATTTCAGCACACTGTCGCTGAAAATCCGCTCTCGCCTGACGAATCGTCCCCTGATTCCGGTCGAAGACCTTGACGGGAAAACTCAGCCCGGCGACGGCCACCGTTTCATCCGTCTCGAAGTGATAACCGGCACCACCCTCGATCGTGATGTTCGAGACGGGTTCCGCGAATTCGCGCTGAACGGTAACACGGTCCGAGCGGAGTTTTGCCTGTGCGGCGATCAACTCCGGGCTGTTCGCCCACAAAGCCTCAAGGGTTAATCCGAAGTCGACGGTGAGCGGCGCGGTTTCCAGTTCACCGACCAGGAACGCGTGGTCGACATTCACGCCGACGAGCGCCGACAATTGGCGTTTGACGCTGAGCGTCATGTTCTCGGTTTCCATTAACCGCAGTCGTGAACGCTGGAGCATGGCGTTGGAGCGGCGGATTCCCGCTTCATTCGCCTGGCCCATGTTGTAGGCTTCGCGAGCGGTGACCGAAGCATCCTCCGCGGCCTTGACGAGTTCCTTCCGGACGTCGGCGCGGTGTTGCCACGACAGGGCGCTGTAGAAAAGGATGCGCACGTCGTTGCAAACCCGAAACTGCTGCGCGACCGCGTTGGCCTCGGCGACGGCCACTCGTTCGAGAAACTTCGCCCGGCTCAACTTCAATTTCCCGCCGCGAACAACCTCCTGGCTGATGATTCCGCCATGGAATTCACCCGCCGTTCCTTCAACACCAATCTGTTCGGCGGAATAGCGAAAGACTGGATTCGGATAGAGACCCGCCTGAATCGCTTTGCCCAACTCGGCGTCGATATGTAAACCTGCCTGACGAATCGTCGGATTGTTCGCTTCGGCAATCGCCAGCAAACTGGCCAGGGACATCTCCTGGCCGTCAGCATACGGTTCGTCGGCGCGAAAAATCTCGCGGGGCGCGTCCGGCGGATCGCCCGGCGGCATGTATTGGTGCCCTCGTTGCCCCGCCTCCTGGTTGATTCCCGTCGGGGAAGGGATATCGCTGATGGATCGGGAGGTCTGGGCAAGGGCCGTCGGCGTCACTGCGGCGACCAGCAGGATGAAAACAACGCGATTGGAAATCGGGTTCATGGTTCGCACGCCAGGACAACAGCAATTATCAGTCGTATCGACTTTATCGGTTGTCATCGGGTGCGAAATCGCAGCTTTTTCGACACGACGCGCGGTGCGAACCGAATGTCAAGCTTTAACGGTTAACGCGGAAATCCATGACGTTTTTTGCCAATTTCTGTCCGGATAGTTCCCCGGCTCGTGCCATCAGGTTTCGGGTAATCGCTTGACCATCGCTGCCGGACGGTTTATCGTAGCGGTCTGTGCCGTTCATCCATGGTATTCCCTTTTCGCCCTTTTTTTCATTCGCCCATGAGACGTGCCATGATTCGTACCGCATTATTTTCGACAATCGCCTTGTTGATGTCGGCAGGGACTGCCCACGGCGATCTGTTTCTTTTCACCGGAACCCTGGACGGCGGCCAGGAAGTCCCGTCGAACATGTCGGCCGCTACCGGTGATTTCACCGCGTTGTTCGACGACGTTACTGGAGATATCACCATTAACGGGACCTTTACCGGCCTCGAGGGTGGCAACGCGACCATGGCGCATTTGCACGGTTTCTCGTCGCCAGGGGTCAACGCCCCGGTGTTGTTTGGGTTGACCGTTTCCCCGTCGACCAGTGGCGTCTTCAGCGGCAACAATACGATTGCAGCGGGTGATATCCCTTCGGTACTTGCCGGCCTGACATATATCAACATTCACAACGGAGATTTTCCCGGTGGTGAAATTCGCGGTCAGTTGAGCGCGTTCATCGTTGTTCCCGAGCCTGCCACGAGTGGCCTTGCGGGCCTGGCCTGTCTGGCCCTGGTGCGGCTCCGCCGCGGGCGCTAATCGCGCGAGTCGAGAAATCACCTACAATTCATGGCCTTGCCGCAAGTTCGCGGCAAGGTCATTTTTGTTGCGGCACGTCGATGGCTCGGGCACCCTATTTACGCATCTTCCTCACGTTTGCGCGCAATTCGCTGGTGCGCGACATGTCGTTTCGCACCGATTTCATCCTTCAGTGCATCACCAGTGTCTCGTGGACGCTGATGAACTGGGCCTTTTTCAAGATTATCTTTTTGCAGGCGACGTCGATCGGCAAGGGAACGGGCTGGAACGAGCCGGAGTTCTTTATTTTTCTCGGCACGGTGTGGATCATCAACGCCATCGTTCAGACCTTCTTTATGCCCAACGCCGAGGAGTTCAGTGAGTTGATCCGGACCGGCAACCTCGATTTCGCGCTGCTCAAGCCGATCGACACGCAGTTCCTCGTTTCCTTTCCACGCCTCAACTGGCCGTCACTGTCGAATTTTTTCGTCGGTATCCTGATTGTCGCGTGGTATGCCGCCCGGTTGGCACGCGACACGGAAAATCCGCTGGTCGTGACGCCGTGGACTGTCATCCTCTATGGACTGTTTATTGCGGCGGGCGTCGTCGTCATGTACAGCGTGATGATTTCCCTTTCGTCCACGAGCGTCTGGCTGGGCCGAAACCAGAATCTTTACATGATCTGGTTTTACCTGACGAACTTTTATCGTTACCCCATGGAAATCTACCAGCGCGGGATGATCGGCTGGGGCCTGTGGGGTTTCTTTATGTTTGTGATCCCGATCCTCGTCGTGGCAAACGTCCCGGCGCGGACGCTGGCCCAGCCGTTGCGGGGAAGCGGCGGGTCGGGTTGGGAGGGTGCAATGATTGGTCTGCTTGTCGCGGCGGCGCTGATTAGTCTGTTGGTGTCGCGCCAAATATTCCGATGGGCGCTGACCAGCTATCGGAGCGCCAGCAGCTAGGCCGATTCAGGATGAAAGCGCCCGAGGTTTCGGTTTTTTTTTGACCTTTTCGCTTGGCGCAGCAAGCGGACGCAGTTGGCCCAATGCCGGGGCGGGAGGCCGTCGCGACGCTTGAAAGCCGCTCAGCCCCCCCGAAGGTGGCGAAAAAGGGAGGTTTGAGGAAATTCCGTCACTTGAATCGCCCGTTCCCGCTTTTACAATGAATTGACGCGTTTTCATTGCGAAACCTTTGATTGAATCACCGTGGGGCCAGGAAAATATGTCTGATCTCGTATCGCTGGAACAAGCCGCCGGGCTGCTTGGTATGACCCCTGACCGCGTTAACGACATGCGGTTGAAAAACGAAATCTTCGGAACCCGCGACGGCGCGACGTGGAAGTTCAAGCTGGAAGAAGTCCAGCGATTTGCCGACGATCGCAATATCTCGCTCCAGCCGATCGACATGCCGGACGATTCGGATTTCCGGCTCTCCGACGATTCCCTTGAATTGAGCTTCGGCAGTGCCGACGCCGTGCTTGAAGGTTCCGATTCAGGCAGTCAGGTCATTGGCAGCGGCGATGATCTCGCATTTGGCAGCAGCGACCTTGCGCTGGCGGCCAGCTCGGACGAAAACGTTCTGGCCGGCGACGAGCCTGCTGAAAAAGGGGGCGCGTCGGACACCGGAAAACTGCTCGCCGATTCAGCCGAACTGCAATTGTCCGAAGACGACCTCTTCGACGACGAGATTTCCCTGGAAGACAGCGCGAGCCTGGTCGACAGTGGCGACCTGAGCAGCGATTTCGAGGACAGTGACCTCGTGCTCGAGGACAGCGACTCGAGCGACGAACCGGCACTCGAGCTCAAGGGCGCCGATTCCGACGTCAGTCTCAGTCCCAACGAAAGCGGCATTGCTCTTGACGAACCCTTCACGCTCGGCGGCGGCAGCGACATCGACGACCTGCAGTTGCCCGAAGACGAGGATGTCATTTCACTCGAAGCATCCGGCGCGCTGGATTCCGCGACGTTGCTCGCTTCGGACGACAACTTTGACCTGACGCCGCTCGAAGATTCCGGAATGGACGACTCGAGCGGTTCGCAAGTCATCGCGCTTGAGGACTCGTCGATCTACACCGACGACTCGGCCCCCACGATGCTGGGCGTTGAGGATGAAGCGTACGCGGCACCGGTCATGCTCGAGGACCCCTATGGTCAACTCGATCCGAACGCTCCGGTCGCGGTGATCCCGGAGACGCCCTATTCGATCTGGAACATTATTTCGCTGGTCGCGGCGCTGATCCTCGTCATGTTCGGCGCGATGGTTGCATTCGACATGGCGCGTAACACGTGGCAGCCGGACGACACGACCTTGAGCAGCACGGTCGCCAACATGTTCATCCAGCTTTTCGGGATGACCCCGTAGCCGGGAGCACGCAGGCAAGCCACGCTGATGAATCCTGTGACCGAGCGCAAGCGTTCGGGCTGTCCGCGGACTTCGACGATTTCGCCGAGTGCGGGCGTGACGTTTCAGCGGTCCGCAGGTACGGAAGTTTTGGCGAGTACCTTGGCTCTACCGGCTCGCGAGGCGCGCCAGGTGTTCGTGCAGGAACCTCTGGCTTTGAAGCAGGTAAACAGCTCCTGGGACGAGCAAATGCGGAGTCGACCGCGGATTGCCGGCGCGAAAGTCGCACGGGATTGCCGTCGCTTCAATTCCCCGTGCACGCGCCAGCCGCAACGCCCGCTCCATATGCCATGCCGACGTCACGATTCCGATTGTTTCCACGCCGCTACCAGTCAATCCACTTTCGGACGGCGATTGATCGAGCCAATCACCGAATAATTGCATTTCCTCGCTCGTGTTTCGTCCGCTGATCAATTCGATCCGCTCGTCGGATACCCCTAGCGCGACGAGCAGTTGGCGCGATTCTTCGCCCGCCGTCAAGTCGCCTTCAACCGCGCCAATAGAACGGCCCCCCGAACAGACAATTCGTTCGGCCTTGCCGGCAAGCGCCATGCGTGCCGCGACGAGGACGCGATCCGCGGCCGCGCCTCCTTGTGCCTTCCCCGCTGGAGTCGATTCGGTTCCGCCACCGAGGACCAGCAACGTCGTTACCGGCGCGGCTTCGTCGACGTCGAACGCGATCCATTGGCTTTGCAGCGAGTCGCCGAGCCACGAAACAAACATCGCGTTGCCGCCAATCGTCAGGACCAGCCAGGCAATCGTCGCAAGGAGGGCAATTAACGGCTGCCGCCGCAGCACACTCAACCACATCGCCAGTATCAGAATCACCCACACGACGCCGACCGGAGCCACGAGCGCCTTTACGGTTTTCTCGAACATTGGCTGACCGGCGTATCCACGCACAGCGATCAGCGCCGCGGCCAGCACCAGCGCGAATCCGGCGATGTGCATGAACCAGCTTCCATTGGTGCGTCCGTGTCGCGCCAAGCCAGGTGGTGCCCCGCTGGGTCTCGTCCGGTCACGTCGTTGACGCGAGCCTCGCGCTGTCTCCTTCTGCCCGGGTGTTTCCGTCTCGGTATCGTCGTAGTAATCCGAGTATTCGGCCATCGGATCTCGCTTGCGAAACATTTTCAGGCACTCCGAGACGCTGATCCGGGTCTCGGAGAGACTCGGCTACGTGAAGTCGGCTAGGTGAACTCGGCTAGGTGAACTTGGCTACGGCCGCTGCAATGTGAACGATTTCACCCAGTTTACCCTTTCGGCGCGGTGGTCGTCACTACAAAACACCGGGGCACTTGAAGTACAATGCACGGGACACATGAAATTTCGCCTGCCTTCATCAAACGCGTCGAGGAACCATGAGCCGCATCTGGAATCGCAAGGCCCTGTGGGCAACGCTTTTGTTTGCCATTTCCGTCAGCCCCGTTTTGTTCGCCCAGGACGAACCGGCCAGTCCGCCCGCCGAGGAAGACGCGGCGAAAATCGAAACGTACGAGTTTACGCCGGACGTCAATCTCGAATGTACCGGCGTGAAGGCCCAGGACCGCACCGGCACCTGCTGGAGTTTCGCAACGGCTTCGTTCATCGAGTCGGAAGTGCTTCGCAAGGGCAAGGGACGCCATGAACTGTCGGAAATGTTCTGTGTCCGGAACATTTACAAGGACAAGGCCCTCAACTACGTGCTGCGACAGGGCAAAACGAACTTTGGCGAAGGCGCGTTGGCTCACGATTTCATCAATGCCGCCGGCCGCTACGGACTCGTCCCCGACGAAGTCTATTCCGGACTTACCGATGGCGCGACGGCACACGATCACGGGGAGATGGCCGCCGTGCTGGAAGGGATGCTCAAGGCGCTGACCGCGCGCCGTCGTCTGGGGACCGATTGGGACGAGGCATATGCCGCCGTTCTTGACGTCTATCTCGGTGCCGCCCCGGAGGAATTCAGTTACCACGGCCAGACCTTTACACCCCAGTCGTTCGCCGAGCATGTTGGATTCAACGCCGACGACTATGTGAGCTTTACGTCGTTTTCGCATCACCCCTTTGGCCGCCCGTTTGTCCTGGAAATCCCCGACAATTTCTCGAGCGGACTTTTTGAGAACGTGCCGGTCGATCGGCTGATTGAAATCATTGACGCCGCCCTCGATCAGGGATTTACGATCGCGTGGGACGGCGACGTCAGCGAACCGGGCTTTTCCGGCGGCGACGGGCTGGCGGTGCTTCCGGCTGCCGGTCGCCGCGACGCCATGAAAGTTCCCGGAGAGGAGATTCCGGTCACTCAGGAAATGCGCCAGGCGACTTTTGAGGAACTTTCGACAACGGACGATCACTTGATGCACCTGGTCGGTCGTGCCCGCGATCAGCTTGGCAACAAGTATTATCTCATCAAGAATTCGTGGGGCGAGACGGGGCCCTACAAGGGGCAGTTGTATATGTCGGAGGCCTACGTCCGGCTCAAGACGATCGCGATCCTCGTCCACCGCGACGCAATACAAGCGCGAAGCGCAAGCGAGTGAACTTCGACGCAGTACCAGCCCGACGCGCAAGCGAGTGAACCTCATCGCTCGTTGGTCGATATAAAAAACCATTGACTCACCCGGTGGGCAAGGCCGCCAACGAGCGGGATGTGGCTCAAGGTACGATGGCGGCTCGTGTTTATCGATCTTCCTTTATGTTTCCCGCGGCAACCACCATGCACTCGAAAGTCTTTGCGCGTTTGGCCTTCGCGGTTCAACTGCTGTTCGTCGCTCCCGCGTTTGCACTTCAGGACGGCGACAACGAATGGACGCCCCTTTTTAACGGGCGTGATCTCGAGGGCTGGACGCCAAAAATTCGCGGCCACGACCTCGGCGAGAACTTTGCCAACACCTTTCGCGTCGGGGAGGGACTGCTGTCGGTTCGATACGACAAATACGGTGGCGAATTCGGACAACAGTTCGGGCATTTGTTCTGGCGCGAAAAACTCTCCAGTTACCGGTTGCGCGTCGAGTACCGGTTCGTTGGCGAGCAACTCGCCGACGGGCCAGGCTGGGCGTTTCGCAACAGCGGCGTCATGTTGCACTGCGAGGACCCGGCGACGATGGCGCGCGATCAGGAATTTCCGGTTTCGATTGAAGTGCAGTTACTTGGCGGCGACGGCACGAACAACCGCACCAACGCCAACGTCTGCACGCCGGGGACGCACATCGAGATGAACGGGGAGCTGATCACGCGGCACTGTATTGAATCGACCAGCGACACGTTCCACGGCGACCAGTGGGTCGCCGTCGAAATCGAGGTTCGCAAGGATGAAGTCATTCGCCACTCGATCAACGGCAACGTTGTCCTGGAGTACGGCAAGCCGCAACTCGACCGGAACGATCCTCACGCGCGGGACCTGATGGTCGGCGACGCCGTGCGTCTGAGGGAAGGCTTTCTCGCGCTCCAGTCGGAGAGTCATCCGATCGATTTCCGCCGCGTGGAAATCCTGCGTTTGGGGGAGTGACTTGAAGGGCGGAACGAGACGGAGTACGAGTACGAGTACGAGTACGAGTACGAGTAAGAAATGATGCCGGAAGCGCTATTTGCTATTGTCCCCCGCCCTCTTCCGGAATGGGCGCGCCGTGGGGGTCGATCGACGGGGCGTCGGTAACCTGATCCAGCCGCTCGCGCAGCGAGGGGTCGGTAAAATGCTCGAAACGTTCGGCCTTGTCGTGAATTCGATCCGATTCATAACCGGCGCGGGTCACCAGATACTGTTCCCACAGGCGATGGGAGCGGACGAGGTTCGCGGCGCTGGCCACTCCTTGCGGCGTCAGCCGCCAGGCGTCCCCTTCGCTGCGAATTTTCCCTCGAAGCCAAAGCCACGCCATCGTCGCGCCCAGTGAAAACCACCCGCTGAACAGAGTGCGTTTCAAATTGGCGAAATTGCCGACCTGGGTCGCCCCCTTTTCACGCCACCGGTAAAGCAGGGCAATCACGTCGTCGGCAAGGATTCCAAAAGCCAGCCACCGCTGGCGAAAAAACTTTCCAACAATCCCCTGGCGGGGAGCAAAAAGAATTGCAATGAGCAAAAGTCCCCCCGCGATGACCGCCATCATGCTCGCCGTTGTCGTGCTCTGGAATCCAAACCAGCCCGGTACGTTGATCGCCGCGAGATGACCACCCACCGCCGACATCGCGGCAAACAAACTGCTGAGTGCGACCATCGGCGCGAGCCGCTCGGTGAACAGCCACGCGGCGGCGGGCGGCACCACGAACATCGCGACGACGAGAATGTTCCCCACCGACTCGAAGCTGGCGACCGCCGTCACTGCGACCAGAACCATAAGCGAGTAATGCATCAAGCGCGAATCGAATCCGGAGGCCGTTGAAAGCGCCGGGTCAAACGAGCTGATCTTCAGTTCCTTGAAACAAAGTACGACGAACGCCAGGTTGATCACGGCAACGACACCCAGCGTCAACACCGCGCGAGGCACCTCGAATTCGCCGACCGTCACAAGGTCGAAGGGAGTCAGTTCGATCGCTCCGTACAATACGCAACCTGGATCGAGGTCGGGGACATGGTCGGCCGCCCGCACGATCATCACCAGTCCGAGCGCGAAGAGCGATGTGAAAACGACGCCCATCGACGCCCCCTCGTCGACGCGTCCAACCCGTCGAATCCATTCCGAGAAAAACGCCGTGAGGACGCCAACGACGACCGCGCCGACGAACATGGGCGCCGTCGCCCGGCTGGCCGTCACCAGGAAAGCCGCGGCAAGGCCCGGCAATACCGCATGGCTGATGGCGTCTCCGAGCATGCTCATGCGGCGAAGGACGAGAAAATTCCCCAACAGCGACGAAGCGACCGCGCACAGAATTCCCGCCGCGACGATCCACCCGTCAAGTTCCCACGACCACTGCGCGACGACAAGATATCGAGCCATATTGCGGTTACGACTCCACGCCGCGGAAGTCCGTTCGTGCGGCTGTCGAACCGGCCAGCGCGTGCGGGCTGGCGGGGAACTGGGGGAATTGCCGTTCGAGCAATGCCTCCAGCTCGGAAACGACTTCGGGTGCAAGGAGGTGCTCGATCGCGTCCGCTTCCCGGTCAACATGCGCGGGTGCCACGTCGGCGTGCGTGATCAGGTACAGCTCCCACAACCGGTGAAGTCGCGTGAGGCTCGCCGATTCCTCGAGGCCGCGTTGGAGAAACTGCACATGGTCGCCCGTTTCGCGAATCCAGCCTGCTCGTTCGGCGCGGCGAATTTCCCGTTTCAGGGCCGTGGCCGACCAGCTTCGCTTGTCCCGCAGCGCCGCGACGGAAACGGTTTCGGCAAGTTCTTCCGCGTTGTCCTGATCCGCGAGCGCCGGCCAACCGAGTCGCGTCTCGAGGATTTCATACATGGCCCTCAGCAAATGTTGCTCGGCCACGGAACGATTCAGTCGACGGGCGCGCCACCACCGCGCGACCAGTCCCCGCGACGTCCCGAAAAAAAGGCTGATGACAAAGCACGCCGCGCAGGCAAGGACGATCACCGCTCCCGACGGGAGTCTTGCGAACAACGCGCTGGCCGCCGCCCCCGTCGCCCCGCTTGCCCCTCCCAGCAGCGCCGAAATGACGATCATCGCGCGGAGGTTCTCGGTCCAGAACCGGGCGGCCGCGGCTGGAATCACCAGCAACGCGATCACAAGGATCAACCCGACTGCTTGCAGGCCGACCATGCAGACGGTCACGACCAGTCCCATCAATAACAAATCGAGTATCCACACCGGGTAGCCCTCGGAACCGGCGAATTCGGTGTCAAAGCAAAGAAGCTTGAATTCCCGGTACATGAGCACGCACACAAGAATGCACGCGAATCCCGCGCTGGCGATCAGTACCGCGTCGGAAATTCCCATCGACGCCGTTTTGCCGTAGATAAATGATTCCAGCCCGGCGGCATGTCCGCCTTTCATCTGTTGCACGACGCCCATCAGCGCAAGTCCCGCGCCAAAAAATACACTCAGCACGGCACCCAGAGCCGTATCTTCCTTGAGCCGCGTGAGGTTTCGTATGAGCAATATCGCCGCGACTCCCAATAGTCCGCTGAGCGTCGCACCGATCAACAGCACCGGCAGTGACCGGGCATGTCCCAGCGCGTTGGCGACGATAAACGCGATGGCGATTCCGGGCAGAGTTGCGTGGCTGAGCGCGTCACCCATCAGCGCGCGTTTGCGAAGCAGCGTAAAGCTGCCGACAATCCCCGCGGCACCGCCCAGAAGCGTCGCCCCGGCGATCACGACGCGCGTGTTATAGTCGCGCAGCAGCAGCACGCGAAGCCATTTTTCCCAGTCGAATCCACGCGAAGTCGAATCGGCGACAACGGGCGCGCCACTTTCGACCCGTCCGATCGCAGCGGCGGTTGCGTCATGGCTCATGGACCCGCAAACCGCCATCGCGACCGCGACGGGCAACGCAAGTCGAACGATGGGACGAAACCACTTTTCCATCACAGCGAGCGTCCCTGTCGGCGCATCGCTTCCGACACCTCGTCGAGCAGCGTGAGGCGACCGCCGTACGTCTTGTGAAGGTTCTCCGAGGTAAACACTTCCTCAACCGCCCCGTGCGCGACGATCCGCATATTGAGAAGGATCACGTAGTCAAAATATTCGGGGACGGTCTGCAAGTCGTGATGAATGACGACAGCCGTCTTGCCGCGACCCTTCATGTCGCGCAACAATTCGACGATCGCGCGTTCCGTGGCGGCATCAACCGAGGCAAACGGCTCGTCCATCAGGTAGAGGTCCGCGTCCTGGACGAGCGCTCGGGCGAGAAACGTGCGTTGCTGCTGGCCGCCGGACAACTGGCTGATCTGCCGCCGGGCAAGATCGGCGATACCGACTCGCCGCAGCGCCTCTCGCGCCGCTTCGCGATGCTCTTTCAAAACGGGTCGGAACCAGCCCATTCGGCTGTACAACCCCATCGTCACGACGTCGAGTACGTCGACTGGAAAATCCCAATCGACGCTTTCGCGTTGCGGTACATAACCAACGCGGTGACGGCTCCGGCGGTAAGGCTTGCCGAAGACGCTGACCCTCCCGGAGGCGCGCGGCACGAGGTCCATCACGGCCTTGAGAAGCGTACTTTTTCCCGCCCCGTTGGGTCCGACAATTCCAACCAGCGAACCCGCCGGGATTTCAAATCCGACGTCCCAAAGGACCGGCTTGCGATACCACGCCACGGTAAGGTCCTCGACCGAAAGCGGCACTTGGGCGGGCGCGGGAGGGGCCAGTGTGGGCTGTTTCGTTTGGGGGTCCTCGACGCGGAGGCTCATCGGAGTATCGCAAAAAAAAGTTCAGTTAAAATAAAGTTCCGCTAATTCCCGGAGAGCTTTCCATACAGTCCCTTTTCAGGTGCCTCGCCACCGAGCGCGCGCGTGACGAGCGTGATATTGTGGTCGAGCATACCCGCATACGTCCCCTCCCAGGTTCCTTCCGCCCCCATTGCATCCGAGAAGAGTTCTCCGCCGATGACGACCTGGTGACCGCGCGACCGGGCTCCCTCGACCAGCGCCTCGATGTTCTTTCGCGGCACGCTGCTTTCGACAAACACGGCGCGGATTTTTCGGTGGACGATCAAGTCGACCAGTTCGTTGACCCGCTGCAAGCCCGACTCGGACTCCGTGGAAATCCCCTGAACCCCCTCGACTTCCAGGTCGTAGGCCCTGCCGAAATAATTGAAAGCGTCATGGGAGGTGATCAACACCCGCCCGTCGCGCGGAATCGAACCAATTGATTTGATTCCGTACTGATGCAGTTCGTCAAGCTGTTTTCGGTAGCTCGCCGCATGGGTGTTATACACCTCGACATGATCCGGATCGAACTCTCCCAGCGCGGCGGCGACTGCGTCGACGCAATCGCGCCACGCGGCGACGTCCATCCACACGTGCGGATCATAATGGCCGGCGAAACTGTCGGGTTCCAGCAGCGTCGACTCGTCGATCATTTCCGTGACGGCAAAGACAGGATTCTTTCTCGCGAGCTTGACCAGCGTGTCCGTCATCTTGCCCTCGAGCATCAGTCCGCAATAAAAGACGATGTCTCCATCGCCGATCGCGCGGACATCGTCGCGAGTCGGCTTGTAGAGGTGGGGGTCGACGCCGCTTCCCATGATCTGGCGGACCGTAACATGGTCCCCGCCAACGTGACGCACAATGTCGGCGACCATCCCCACCGTCGTGACGGCGTGAATCGGCCCCGTTCCGCGGTAGCGGGCGGTTTGGCCTGTGCCTGAATCCGGAGACACCCCGTTTCCCGAACATCCGCACGCGGCCAGGCAGATCGCCCCCGCCATGGCGATGAAGAACCAGGCTCTGATTGCCGTCGTCATCCCGTACTCCCCTTCTGCCGTTCTCACGTTCTCACGTTTTCAATCATGCCCGGTCGATCCGTAGCCTGTGCTACAATTTCCCAATTGTAGCTATTGCTAAACACCTGTCAAGCGCGTAGATTGGGTAGGTAACTCCGTAGCTGGCATTAAAATGTATGCTGGATGCTCGGCGGCCAGCAGTCCGGTGCCGCGGCGCTTCACCGCCACGCT
This sequence comes from Pirellulaceae bacterium, assembly GCA_041747075.1. GTDB lineage: Bacteria > Planctomycetota > Planctomycetia > Pirellulales > Pirellulaceae > CAJQPP01. Next base: position 6,766 of record JBGTFW010000271.1, on the reverse strand, counting down.
TACCTGCGCCGAGGGGGAAGTTCAAACGATGGACCTGATACGACATGCGGACACGCACCGGCGGACGCGCCGCGATCACAAGTCGGAAACCGCCGAGGACTACGTGGAAGCGGTCGCTGATATCCGGGCACGCGACGGCGAGTGCCGCGTCCGCGACCTCGCCAGGCGGTTCGGCGTTTCGCACGTCACGGTCAACCGGATCGTCGATCGGTTATGCAAGGAGGGCCTGTTGCATACGATGCCCTACCGGCCGGTCGAGCTGACGGCACGGGGCAAGCGGCTGGCCGCCCGATGCCGGCGACGCCACGAAATCGTCTACCAGTTCCTTGTCGCGCTCGGCGTCAACGAAAAAGTGGCCGCGATCGACGCCGAAGGGATCGAGCACCACGTGAGCGAAGCGACGCTGCGGAAATTCCGCGAATGGTGTCATCAATAAAGCCGTTTCTGCCCCCTCGCCCCCCGCTTCGAGGGGGAGAGGGCCGGGGTGAGGGGGAAATGCGCACCGGAGTTGCGGGACTCGTATCGACAACCGGCGTGAGTGCCGACACCTTGCGCGGAGTGAACATGGGACTATCGGCGAATCCTGTCCGGGAAAAACCGGTTGACCGTCGAACTTTCGGGCGGACGGGTGAGGAGCGACACGACAACGAGGGCGATCGTGGAAAGTGCAAAGATGGTAACAACGGGTAACATCGGCGGGATTTCGAAAAGGCCCAGCGAAATGGGCTGCTCCGGAAACGCAAACCGCTTGTCGGCACCCCATTGCGATTTTCCAAATAGCCATGTCCAGGTGGCCGCCGTCACGAGCACATTGGCGACCGCACCGGCGGCCGTTAATCGCCGCCAGTAAATCGCTGCGAAGACGAGCGGAAAGAGGCCCGTGAATCCACTGAACGACCAGACGCCGAGATCAAAGACCGATTGCGGAACGTAAAGACTCAGAACATATGTCGCCACGACCACCAGCACCACGAAACTCCGCGTCAGCCAGACCGTTTGCCGGTCGCTCGGTCGGCGGCCCAGCGAATCGCGCACCATGTCTTCGCTGAACATCGTCCCGATGCAAAGGAACTGGCTGTCGAGCGACGACATGATCGCCGCGAGGACGCCGGCGGTAAGCAAACCACCGAGCAGGGGACTGGCAAGTTGTTGAACCATTCGGGCCAGTACCACGTTTTCATTGTCGAATTCAATTCCGCTACCGGCGGCCCAGATTCCGATCATCACGCACGGTGCCCACACGATCATCACGAAAACCGGATGCAGGATGATCGGCAGCTTGAACGTCCGCGCGCTGCGGGCCGTCAGCCAATGCTGGAAGACGTGCGGGAACATCGCCACTGACAGCGGGATGAGGAGGAATGAAAACCATGTCGCCGGAGGAATCTTTTCGCGCGTGACGTGAGAAAAGGGGACGGATTCGGACGCGGTTTTCAGGTTTTCAAGCAATGAATCGGACCGGCCAAGCGCCTGGGCGATCGTCACGAACGTTACGAAACCAAGAACCATGAAGACTGCTGTTTGCAATGCATTGGCCCACGCCGTTCCGCGCATCCCGCCCATAAAGACGTAGCTGAGCACGACGCCGCAAATAACGGCCGACGCGAGCCACCGGGGTACGCCGTGTCCCGATTCGGCGAACCACTCCTGTTGTGCGAAGGCACCCGCGGTGACTTCCGAGATCACTTCGCCCGCGCCCACGACCCCCAGCAGCAGGTACGTGACCACCAGTCCGACGAGGACGGGAAACAATAACCAGCCAATCAGGTGGCTATCGAGGCGAGCGCGAAAGTACTGAATCTGTGTGCGAAAGTCGTGACGGCGACCGGCTGCCCAGAGGGGAACGCCGATGATGAGAAAACAAAGCGAGTGAACAATTCCCGCCGCCGACGCAAGCAATCCGAAGACCCCCGCGCCGAGCACCCATGCCTTGCCGGTCGAACCGACCATTGCAAAGGAGGTCATCGTCGTGCCGAAGAGCGACATCAGCAACAGCACGGGTCCGATCGTGTGACTGGCCAGCATGTAGTCCGCCGAGGTGCCGCGCGAGTAGCGGCTCGCCAGCACGCCCAGCACCAGCAGCGCGGCAAGGTACACGACGATGACGATCAGTTGCGTCACGGAGCGCGCTCCCTCGACGGGCCGTCGGGCGTTGTCGAGTCGAGGTGTTTGGGCCAGCAAATCAAGGTGATCCACACCCACACCACCGCACTGACAAGGCAAAGACCCATATGCCAGGCCATCGTGTACGGCAGAAAGCCAAGAACAAGATCGTCTCGACCCCATTGCCAGTAATCCTGGTGGGCCACCAACAACAGCGCGACCAGCAAAATCGCAAGATACTTCATCTACAAATCGTCATCGATGCGAGACGGCGGTTCGGGAAGCAGGAAACTGCAGACGACTCCGACGAGACAGTAGGCTCCCGCGACGACGCCACCGACCCAGGCGATCCTTGAGGGGTCGGCTGGCTCGGATGCCGCAAACGTCAGCGTCAGCCACGCCGCCGCCGTGCCAATAATTCGGCCACCGATGTTGGCTGCGAAACTTTCGCCCGTCCCGCGCAGGTGAAGCGGAAAGACGCGGGGAATATAGTTGCCCCAGAAACTGAATTGACCCACCACAAGCAAACCGCACACGAAAATCCCGATCTTGATCCAGATCAACGAGTCCTCCTGGTCAAGCACGCCGCTGATCCAAAAGAAAATGAGCGGCACCGCGATCAACGCAGGAATCTGAAAGATGCGAAGGAGGCTGCGGCGACTGACGATGTACAGCGCAAGAACGGCGAGAATAATTCGACCGATTAACCCGCCCACTTCCTGCCAGATCGTGACCGCCCCTACGGCTTCGTCGCGCGCCCCTCCCTTGATCGCACCGATTTTGGGGGGAGCCAGCGGCGTCGCGGATTCCGCCTGGGCGGCGACGACCGCGGCGTTCATCTCCGCCTGAACGGCGGCGTGACCTGGCAGAATCTGCGCCAGTTGCTGAATCGCCCCAAAGGCCATGCCGTAACTGGCGGCGAAGGCCAGCGTCGTCACGATCGTCGTCTTGGCCAGCCTGGGCGTGAAAAGCGCGACGATGCTTGGTCGCTGCAACAGACCCGCTTTTCTGCGCGCTTCCCATTTGGGCGACTCCGGCAAAAACGGGCGGATCAGCATGAGCGGCAGCGCGGGGATCACGCCCGAAATCAGCATGTACCGCCACGGCTCGTGCCCGCCGCGGATTTCCGGCAGGCTGAGTGCGATTCGGGCAATTAACCAGAACATCACGCCAACGAGCAATCCGCCGACCGAGGAAAACGCTTGCGTGTACCCCAGCGCCTTTTCGCGCCGTCGCGGATCGTCAAACACCTCGGCAAGCCACGCAACGGCCGCGACGAACTCGACACAGACACCGGTAAAAACCAGACATCGGAGGAACAGCAATTGCCAGACGGTCGTCACAAATCCACTGGTAAAGGCCGCGACGGCGTACAAGAGGATGCTCCACGTCAACACCCGCCGTCGGCCCAGCAAGTCGGTCAGGTAACCGCCAAGCAGACCGAATATTCCTCCCACCATGGCGGGAATAAAGAACAATGTCCGTGCCCAGGCCGCGTATGCCGGAGACCCCGGCGCGTAAAGCAGCCCACTCCCGTCGGGGGCGAGGCCTCCCAGCTCGGCCAATGCCGGTTTGAGAATGACCGGCAGCATGAGCAATTCGTAAATATCGAAAGCAAACCCGATCGCGGCCATTGCGCAAATCAGCCACTGCACCGTGGTCAGGCCGGATCGCAAGTCGTTTTCATTGTCAAGCATTCAATTTCCGGCAATTAAGAGGCTTTCAATGTCCGCGAAGGAGCATTGTAGCGGGAATTCACGTCGTTTGTGAACCGCCCGTTCGCCGCGCGTCGTTGCTGCTGCCGCGCGTCATCCACGCCGCGCGCCATCCCCGCCGCGCGTCTCGATTCCCGCTTGCGGGGGAATTACGGGGAGGGGGAAAAACGGTGAGGGGGAATGACGGTGGAGGGATACCCGCCGCAAAGGGTGGATTTCCGGAAAACGGCTTGAACGCTGCACCGAAATTGGCATAATGTCGAAAACCCCGATGCTCCATCCGGATTCCGTGACGGTGCAACGCGAGCAACTGACGCGACTTCATTATTCCGTATCCAGACGACAGCCCGACCGAATGCCCAGACCACCCCGCAACGCACGTCCGCGGCGCAAGCCCAAGCCAAGAACCAATACCCCCCGCAAGGACCCCTTGTTCGTCGATGGCGAGCGGCCGCGCCCCATGTACGTCGATTACAAGGATGTGGAATTCCTGAAAAAGTTGGTTACTCGTCACGGGCGGATCGTCAGCCGCCGAAAGACCGGTTGCTCGGCGGCCAGCCAGCACGCCGTGACCGAAGCGATCAAGCGCGCCCGCTTTATGGCCTTGTTGCCATTTGTAGGTGACTGATTTTTTTTCGATCACGATGACACTGTGAATCGCGGCGTGGCTAACGATATGGCCGCTCCGGCAAGGTCGTTCGATGCCGCGAAACAACTTCAAGTCACCTGATGGACTGAACGGCCGGACAAGAGACCGCGATGCGACCTGTTGACAAGACTCACGACCCGCAATTGCAATCGTGGGTCGAAAGCGCCAACGCGCCCGACACGGACTTTCCCATCCAGAATCTCCCCTTTTGCCGATTCGGCGAAAGCGAATCCGAAACCCGCATCGGTGTGGGAATTGGGGACCGGATTCTCGACCTGCGCGAGACCGTTCGCGCGGGAGTTTTTGAATCGACTCTGGCCGCCGCGCTGCAACAGCCGACCTTGCGCGAGGTCATGGCGCTCGGAGTTGCCGATCGGATCGGGTTGCGCCGAAATATCAGCCGCTTGCTCAGTACCGGTGAAGACCAGTTGCGCGATCTGACCGGCGGAACCAGGTCGCTGATCGTCGAGCAATCCGCCGCAAGCATGTGGGTGCCGGTCGAGGTCCGCGACTACACCGATTTCTATGCGTCCATTTTTCACGCGACCAATGTCGGCAGTATGTTCCGCCCGGACAACCCGTTGCTGCCCAACTACAAATACGTGCCGATCGGGTATCACGGTCGGGCGAGCAGCCTGGTCGTCAGTGGAACGCACATTCGCAGGCCGATTGGGCAATTGTCGCCCGACGGGGATGGGGGCGCGCCGACTCGCGAACCGTGCAAGCTGCTTGATTACGAACTCGAGGTCGGTTGCTACGTCGGACCGGGAAATGACTTGGGGACGACCATTCCCATCGATCGCGCCGAGGACCACATGTTCGGACTGACGCTGGTCAATGACTGGTCGGCTCGCGACATGCAGCGGTGGGAGTACCAGCCGCTCGGCCCGTTTCTCGCCAAGTCCTTCGCAACGACCGTGTCGCCGTGGGTCGTGACGCTCGAGGCGCTCGCTCCGTTCCGCTGTGCCGCCTTCGAGCGTCCGCGGGGCGACCCCTCGCCGCTCGATTACCTGTCGCTGGAGTCCAACGAAACGGGCGGCGGATTCGACTTGCGATTGGCGGTCTCATTGCGAAGCGAACAAATGCGCGAGCGCGGGCTGGCACCCCATGAGATCAGTCGCGGGACCTTTCGCGACATGTACTGGACGCTGGCCCAAATGTTGACTCACCACGGCAGCAACGGGTGCAACATGCGACCGGGCGACTTGCTCGCCAGCGGGACGGTTTCCAATCGCGCTCGCACCTCGCGCGGCTGTTTGCTCGAATTGACGTGGGACGGCGAATTGGACGACCCCGTACCTGGCACCCAGCGAACTCCGATTGAGCTGCCGACAGGCGAGAAGCGAAAATTCCTTGCCGACGGCGACGAGGTGATTTTTCACGGTTATTGCGAGGCCACCGGCCGCCGCCGCATCGGGATGGGCGAGTGCCGGGGCACGATCCTTGGGGCACCCTCTGCGTTGTGATGACCGCCGGTGGCTACTGTCGTCGAGGGCGTCCCGGTGAACAACGGTTTGCCTCAGTAGTGGACGGATGGTTGCCCTGGTTGATCGTGGCTTGGGCATTTTGCTCGAGTGCTGCCACAGCGCCGCGGCTGGAAACCGCTTCCCCAATCAGGCCGGCGGCGGCGAAGTCGTGATCGACCATCATTTCGACAAGGCCTTCAAACGAGACGGCGGGTTCCCACTGGAGGTTCGCACGCGCGCGTGAGGGATCGGCAACAACGAGTTCCGGATCGATCGCGCGACAGAGTTCCGGATCGACCACGACGTGGTCTTTCCAGTCGAGACCGGCGTGTCGAAAGGCCTCTTCGGCGAAATCGCGGACGCGGTGCGCGCGACCCGTTCCGATGACACAATCAGCGGGTTCATCGCATTGCAACATGCGCCGCATTGCTTCCACATAGTCGCCGGCGAACCCCCAGTCTCGCTGCGCCTCAAGATTTCCAAGCCGCAATTTGATCCTCTTGTCACGGGCGATCGCGGCGACCGCCTGGGTGATCTTCCGCGTTACAAAATGCGGAGCGCGACGGGGTGATTCGTGATTGAAGAGAATCCCGCAACATGCGAACAGGCCATATTGACGCCGAAACTGAACGGTGCTTGTATGGGCAAGGACCTTGGCCGCCGCGTAGGGCGTGGTCGGCTGGAAGGGCGTCGACTCGCTTTGCGGCGAGGCCGCGGCGCGTCCGAACATCTCGCTGCTCGACGCCTGGAAAAAGCGGATCGATGTGTCCAGCCGCCGGATGCTTTCCAGCAGGCACACGACTCCCAGCCCCGCGGCCATCGTCGTCGCCAGC
>JBGTFW010000270.1:0-1767 GCA_041747075.1 Pirellulaceae bacterium | reverse complement strand
CCCTTGAAGTGATCGATGGAGCGATCGCCAAACACGGCAACTATCCCGGACTGATCGATACCCTCGCCACCATCCTCATGCTGAAGGGCGAACTTGACGAGGCCGAAAAGCAACTCGCCGGCATCGTGAATCAACAGTCCGATCCCCGCGTGTGGTGGCACCTGGCCGAAGTGCACTGGAAGCAGTTCGAGAAGTCTTCCGACAGCAAGGACCTTGACGAGACCCGCGCGGCGTATGACCGGGCAGTAAAGATGGGGCTGGAGAAACAGGTATTCACTCCAGGTGAAAAGCGACGTCTGGCGGCCCTCAAGCAACACCTCGCGTCGCAACCCGCCCGCACCCAATGAACCGTCAACCGATCAGCCAATCCATGAAGATGTTTTTCATCCTTGCTTCGTTGTTGGTCCTGGCAATCACCGTTGTTCCGGCCATCGTGGATGGCCAACGGCGTTTTCGCTGGGGCACCGACACCGAGATTCAGACGATCGAGGATCGACTGGAAGCATTTCCCAGGGAAATTGATGGCTGGGAAACCATTTCGGATACGGCCCTCGACAGGTCGGCCATCGACGAACTACAGCCGTTCGCGTACGTTAACCGTGTCTATTACCATCCTGAAACGGGTCGGCAGGCGCAAGTCTTCCTCTTGCTGGGGCCAACTGGCCCGACCGCCGTTCATACGCCGGAGGTTTGTATCAGCAGCCGCGCGTTTCGGATCGTGGGAAAACCACAGGTCGTCCCCGTCGGCACTCGCGGCGGTCAGGAAATTCCCAGCGTCGAATCGACATTCCAGTCCCGTGACGCCAACTCCACCTGGTTGAGGTCGTGGCACGCATGGACCGTCGACGGCCCATGGCAAGCACCTCCCGAGCCCCGATTCTGGTTCGCCGATAGTCGCTACCTGTTCAAGGTCCAGATCGTCGGACGGTTTGCCGATCGGCAGCAACTGGATGACGACCGCGGCATGAAGGATTTCGTAGCGGCCATCCAGGGAAAACTCGCGGAATTGGCCAATTAGCTGGACTTCGCCATGTTTGATCAACCCGTCATTCCCGCGCCGGCGTTCGCGCGTCATTCCCGCGCAGGCGGGAATCCAGGTTCCGCGATACACCATCCCCTCCGCTTCATTCCCTCCGCTTCATTTCCCGCGCCGGGCGTCCGTACGTCATTCCCGCGCCGGCGTCCGTACGTCATTCCCGCGCCGGCGGTCGCGCGTCAGTCCCGCGCCGGCGGGAATCCAGGTGATTCCGCGATACAGCATCCCCTCCGCTTCATCCCCCCGCGATGCACTCTCGCACTGTGCCTCCATTTCCTCGAGTTCTCGCCAAATGGCGCGCTCCCCGTTTAGCCAGCCGCTCACCGCTCGTCAAAAGCACTCTGCCCAACTTTTTTTCGCAATTTGAAAAAAGTGGATAGGCAGAACCGTTTCCACGATTACAATGTATCCCTTCCGACAATTTTTCGTCGACGGTGTGGGGCCGTCACGATGATCCACAACCATTGTTCCTTCCACCTCGGTTGCAGCTAAACCTCGCGGTTACCCGCCGGACTGGCTCTCCCACCTTTTTACTTCCCCGAACCCACGCCATGTCTTCAGCCATTCACGACGGCGTTCTCGTCGACGCTCTCCCTGCCGATTTTTTCACGGATTCACCAGGTGCGCGATGCACGTCCTACAATATTGATTTGTCGGATCAGGTTTTCCGGCCGGCGCGTTTTTTCCAAATCAAATATGTTGTCGAACAGGTGATCGCCGCGCTTTTGCTT
>JBGTFW010000269.1:0-6064 GCA_041747075.1 Pirellulaceae bacterium | reverse complement strand
GTCGGCCATGACGATGGATCAAGTCATTCAAATGACGCACGCCGGTCTCGGTGAACAGGTGATTGCCAACCAGATTCGCACGCAGGGCGTCCTTGCACCGCTTTCCACCAGCGACCTTGTTGCCCTCAAGCAAAATGGCGTCAGCGACACGGTGATTTCGGCGTGGCAACAGACTCCGCCGGTTAGACATGCCCCGCCGACCCTTGTGCCCGCGCGACCGGTCATCGTTCGCGAGCACTGGGTTTCTCCGGGCTACGACCCTCATGGTTACTGGCACGATCCGTGGTGCCACGGTCCGTACCACGGCAGCCGCGCGGGAATCCATTTCCGCTTCTGAATCCTGGCGTCCTGTCCACCCTCCGCCGGAATCTTGCTCATGGCAAGGCACATTGACCATCAAGTGCCTCAAGTGGGTCAACATCTTGGCATGACAGATGCTTGCAAGCCACTTACTCCTTCGCACGCACCGCGTTCTCGAAGCGACGATCAGGGATGAACCAGATTGTTGCAACGAGCACGTAGATTGCGATTGACGCCCACGGCATGATAAACGCGAAACCGATTCCGACGACGTACAACGCAAGGGACAGTTTCCCTTTCCAGTCTTTTCCCACGGCTGCATTCAATCGCGCATTTTCCTCTTGGCAACTCGCAAGCACGGTTTGCAAAACGATCCATGCGACGGCGGCCATCAGCAAAACGACGCCGTAAAGAGCAGTCGGCAGGGCGGCTTGCTCGTTCTCGCCGAGCCAGCCGGTGACGAACGGGATGAGCGACAGCCAGAACAGCAAATGCAAGTTCGCCCACAAGGCAATTCCGCTGATGTTCTCCGTCACATGCAGCAGGTGATGATGGTTGTTCCAGTAGATACCGATGTAGATGAAGCTCATCACATACGACCCGAACACGGGAAGCAACGGCGCGAGTGCCGACCAGTCGGTGCCGTGCGGCACTTTCATTTCCAGCACCATGATGGTGATGACGATTGCCAACACACCATCGCTGAACGCTTCCAATCGCGAAGTGGTCATTCGGTGTTTGCCCGTGGAGTTTCCAAAGGGTCAGGCGAGATGTCCCATCTTACCCGCCTGGTAATCCTGAATCGCCTGGTGGATTTCGTCGCGGGAGTTCATCACAAATGGTCCCTGACCGACAACGGGTTCGCCGAGTGGTTCACCGGTCAGGATCAAAACTCGCGATTCCGATTCAGTCTGAACCTGGATCGAATCTCCGTCGCGTTCAAACAACGCAAGCTCGACCGCTTTCATTGGCGACTCGTTTACGGTCACGCTGCCTGATTGAGCGATCAAAACCGTCGTGTGTCCGGCGGGAACCTTTAACTCGACCGTTGCATTCGCATTCAGTTGCAAATCCCAGACATTGATCGGCGAGAACGTGCTGGCAGCACCGCGAGCGTCCGCGAATTGCCCGGCGATCACGCGAGCCGTTCCCGCACCGCGATCAAGTTCAACACGCGGAAACTGATCGTCTCGCAAGTCCTGATACTTGGGCGGCGTCGATTTGTCATCGCTGCGAAGGTTGACCCAGAGCTGTATCATTTCCAGCGTGCCGCCTTCCTTCGCGAACCGGTGGCTGTGGAACTCTTCGTGAACGATCCCTGACGCGGCGGTCATCCATTGAACATCGCCCGGCCCAAGCGTTCCATGACTGCCACTGGAATCACGATGCTCCAGTTCGCCTTGATAGAGGATCGTGACGGTTTCAAAACCGCGATGCGGATGCTCGCCGACGCCGCGCCGAGCTTCATCAGCAGCAAACTCATACGGGCCTGCGTAGTCCAGCAACAAAAACGGATCGAACTCGTTTCCACCGCCGTAAGAAAACAGGCTTTGCACGGGGAATCCATCGCCGACCCAATGTTGTGCAACATTACGAACGATACGCTGAATCTTCTTCATCAGGTCACTCCATACGAATCACTGGAATTTGTCCATCATCGTTTCGCGGCCGTCTTTCAGAACCGACTGAGCCTTGTCGTAACTCTCCACCAGGCAGCGATAGTCGATCAACAACATCACAACGTCATCCGGGTCCATCATGCCTTTAAGGTGTTCAGCCATCTTCCGTTTCCTCCACACTTTCGCGGATCAGGACCCGCCCGGACCGATTCGTTTTTTTGGCACGAGGATTCGATAGAGTTTCCTGAGCGGGTCGTAGAATTCGTCGACCACGCGCTCCTTCAGCGGAATGATCGCGTTGTCGGTGATCGTGATGTGTTCCGGACAAACCCTGGTGCAGCACTTGGTGATGTTGCAGTAGCCGATGCCGTTGTCCTTTTTCAGGTCGGAAATCCGGTCTTCCGTGTCGAGGGGGTGCATTTCCAGCGCCGCGCTATGGACAAAATACCTCGGCCCTGTGAACTCGTCGTGCTTGTGGTGGTCGCGGAGCACGTGACAGACGTCCTGGCAGAGAAAGCACTCGATGCACTTGCGGAATTCCTGGACCCGCTCGATGTCCTTTTGCTGCATGTTCCACGACCCGTCCGGATTGTCGGGCGGTCGCGGGCGAAAGGGCTTGATTTTCTTCTTGACGCGATAATTCCACGAAACGTCGGTCACGAGGTCGCGGAGCAGCGGAAAGGCCCGCATGGGTTCGATCGTCACTGGCTCGTCAAGGTCCATGTCCGACAGGCGCGTCATGCACATCAGCTTGGGCACTCCGTTGACTTCGGCGGAACACGATCCGCACTTGCCGGCCTTGCAGTTCCAGCGAACGGCAAGATCGTGGGCGCTTTCGGCCTGAATCTGGTGTACGGCGTCGAGGACGACCATCCCCTCGCCAACTTCGGTCCGGTACTCCTCGAACCCGGAGCTCTCGGCCGTCCCGCGCCAGATTTTGAACGTTGCGGTCGCCATCAGGACTGGTTCTCCTCAATGATTTTTTTCAAGTCGTCGCGGAGTGGCGGGATCGGTTCGTGGACGACATCCATTCCGCCGTCGGACCGCCACCGAAGGACCGTGTTGACCTTGCCCAGTTGCGGGTCCTTTTCCTGGAAGTCCTCGCGAAAGTGTGCACCGCGACTCTCCTTGCGCGACGCCGCCGAACGCGCGACGCACTCGGCCACGAGCAGGAGGTTTTGCAAGTCGAGCGCCGTGTGCCAGCCCGGATTGTACTCGCGGTTGCCGACCGCTCCGACGCGCGCGGCGCGCGGCTTGAGCGCCTCGATGTCGCGGATGGCCTGCTGCATTTCGTCTTCGGTGCGAACGATGCCGACCTTTTCCTGCATCAGGTCCTGCAGCTCGTACTGAATCTGGTAGGGACCTCCCGCATCTCGTTCGCGGCTTTCATCAAGAGGGTCCAATGCCTCGAGCCGGGCCGTTTCGATCTCGGACGGGTCGATGGCAAGTTCGCCCGCCGATTTGGCATAGGCTGCCGCCTGCTCACCGGCAATTTTTCCAAAAACGACAAGGTCCGAGAGCGAGTTGCCGCCAAGGCGGTTTGCCCCGTGCAGTCCCGCCGCGCATTCACCCGCGGCGAAAAGCCCTGGCACAGTCGACATTTGCGTATCACCGTCGACGCGGACACCGCCCATGACGTAATGAGTCGTCGGGCCGACTTCCATCGGTTCCTTCGTGATGTCGATGCCGGCAAGTTGCATGAACTGATGGTACATGCTGGGCAATTTCTTCTTGATGTGTTCCTCGGCGTTGGGCATCTTTTCACGAATCCACGCGATATCGAGAAAAACGCCGCCGTGAGGGCTGCCGCGACCCTCGCGAATTTCGCGAACGATGCACCGCGCCACGTGATCGCGCGTAAGCAGTTCCGGCGGTCGCCGCGCGTTGGGATCGCCCGTTACATAACGCCAGCCTTCTTCCGGATTGTCCGACGTCTGATGGGCGTACAGCGGCGGAATGTCGTCGAACATGAATCGGCGGCCTTCGCTGTTTTTAAGGATGCCTCCTTCGCCGCGGACGCCTTCGGTGACGAGAATCCCCCGGACGCTTGGCGGCCAAACCATCCCGGTCGGATGGAACTGGACGAACTCCATGTCCATCAGTTCGGCACCGGCTCGAAAGGCGAGCGCGTGACCGTCGCCAGTGTACTCCCACGAATTGCTGGTGATCTTGAAAGCACGTCCGATGCCACCGGTGGCGAGGACGACGGCCCGCGCCTTGAACAACCGGAACCGTCCGCGCTCGCGTTCGTAGGCAAAAGCCCCCGCCACACGGCCCCCGTCAAGCAGCAATTTCGTGACGGTGCATTCCATGTGGACGTCGATCCCCTGATGAATGCCGTGGTCCTGAAGCGTTCGGATCATCTCGAGGCCGGTACGGTCACCGACGTGAGCGAGCCGGGGATACTTGTGACCGCCAAAATTGCGCTGGTTAATGCGGCCTTCACCGGTACGGTCAAAGACGGCGCCCCAGGCCTCCAGCTCGCGAACCCGGTCGGGGGCGTTTTTTGCATGCAGCTCCGCCATCCGCCAGTTGTTGAGGTACTGGCCGCCGCGCATCGTATCGGCGAAGTGCGTTTGCCAGTTGTCGCGCTGATCGACATTGGCCATCGCCGCGGCCATCCCTCCCTCGGCCATCACCGTATGGGCCTTGCCGAGTAGCGACTTGCAAATCAGGCCGGTCGAGGCACCGCAAGCCGACGCCTCAATCGCCGCGCGCAATCCCGCCCCGCCCGCGCCGATCACGAGCACGTCGAATTCAAATGGTTCAAAGTCCGCCATCAAAAAATCCTGAAGTCAGTCCAGATTTCCATCGAACAAAGGCGCACGTAAACGTCCGAGAACGCGACCCAAAAGAGGCTGCACCACGCCCACGTCATGTGCCACCGGTTAAAACACGAAACGCAGTCGTAACATGCCGTTCGCACCCGGTTGCCGGAAAACCGATCCATGTAGCCCCCCACCAGATGTCGCAGCGAGTGGCACCCGAACGTGTACCCGCCGAGGAGGATGACGTTGAGGGTCAGAACCAGTGAGCCAACGCCAACTCCAAAGTTCGTGTAGTGTCCGTCGCCATCGTCGTCGAAAAAGAATCCCTTCCCGGCGTCGTACGCGAGGATGACAATAAACACCAATGCGAAATAAAGAAAATACCGGTGAATGTTTTGGAGGATGAGCGGCAACGAGTTCTCTCCGAGATAACCCTTGCGCGGTTCTCCGACGCTGCACGACGGCGGATCGGACCAGAACGCCTTGTAGTAGGCACCCCGGTAGTAATAACAGGTGAGTCGAAACCCGGCGGGGAAGGGGAGAATCAGCAGCGCCGGGGAAAAGGGTAGCCAGCCAGGCCAAAACGACGGCTTTTCGCCGAACCAGCCATGGTGCGAGTCCCCCCAAAGGATGGGTGAATAAAAGGGCGAAAGGTAATTCTTGTGCTGAAAATGCGCATTTTGAAAGGCGGCCCACGTGGCGTAAATAATGAAACCCGAAAGAATCAGGAAGACAATCGCTGGATAAATCCACCAAGTGTCGCGCCGCAGTGTTTCACCCCAGCCACGCCGCTCGAGCGGGGCAACTTTTTCCGACATTCAGGACTCCGCGAATTAACGAGATTATTTCCTCGCGCCAGATCGACGCCGCTCCCATGGCGGCAAGCGTCAATTTAGCAAAATCGGCGACGCATGGGCAGTGCGCTTCGCAAGGTCGAACAATTGTCCCATGGTTCCTCCATGCCGTTGGCATGCCTCGTTTGGCCCAATGGCCGACCGGTCTCAACGTAGAACAATTGCGCGCGCCCAAGTAACAATTGCGCGCGCCAGGTTCATGTCGCCCCCCTGCAGGTTTATCCGGCGGGAGCGAATGTTTGACAGGCTAAAACGGACCAAATCCTGACCCTTCCCCCGATTCCCCGTTCCCTGCCGCTGGCGGCGACAATTGTTCTCACCCTCGATTCATGTCTGGAGGAACCATTGAGGACAATTGTTCTACACTGAATTGTTCTACCCTGAATTGTTCTACACTTAACGGACATTGCCAAAAGGCCGAAAGTGAACGCGACCGACGCCAAACTGATTGCCTGCCTCACCGACCGGGAGATCGAGGACTTCGTGAACGGACGCGTTTCGTTCTTGCGGCTTCCGGACATTG
>JBGTFW010000268.1:0-7816 GCA_041747075.1 Pirellulaceae bacterium | reverse complement strand
GGAACTTGAAAACGAAAAAATAGAAATGGCAAGGCTTCGCGGCAAGGCGGCTGACGAGGCGCTGCTCTATTCCATTATTCCCACCCAGGCGCCCGGAGCGACCGCGCGAAGGCCGATCTACGTGGAATGCCGGCCCGACGGTATCTGGCTGCGGCCCTCCAACATTCGTCTTTCGCCGGACGACTTCACGCTCCCGATGCTGGCCGGCAACCCGCTCGACGCGGCACTCCTGGCGAATCGTGAACACTGGAAACGACTCGATGCCGCGGGTGCCAACGGCGACCCCTACCCACTTCTCGTGGTTCGTCCTGGCGGGGCAACCGCCTACGCCATCGCGCGACGCGGGATGACCAGTTGGGACGACGAATTCGGATACGAACTTGTCGAAAACGACCGTGAAATTGATTGGGGCGAGGCGGATCACGATTTGAATCGCTCGATCAACCAGGCAATCGCCGATTCCAGACGGCGCCAACAACAACTGGTCGCTTTGGGGACCGTCGAGCCTCTGGGTAATGGTTCGGGTCGCGAAATGAAAACTGAGTTCACAGGCAACAACGATGCCGGTGCCGGGCCGATTGCCCGCGATGCCGCGACATTCGACGCGGCAAACGGCGAATTCGGGGGGTCGCAACGCGGCGTTGCGCGAGCACGGTCAAATCCGGGAATGAACGGGCAAACAGGCGAAGAGCGGACCTCCGCAAATACAGACGATTCGCGCGACGAGTCAACGCAATCAGGGATCGCCGAGACGGCCGGTGACGCAATGCAGTCGGGTACCGCCACTGTGCGTCCGCTCGCCGAGACGCGCGGTGCCGACTGGGCCTTGCCGACGAGGACCCAGGGAGCGACGGCGTACCGCCGACCGATGCGAATTCACTGCACGGGGTCAAAGTACAAACTTTTTCACGCCGATTCGAACCGCCCGCCCGTCGACATCACGATTGGTCGTTCGACCGACGAATCGATTGATGAACTGATTCACGAAATCTGGACGCAGATCGAGGACTGGGGGATGGCCGAGGAGGGTGGGTTCTGGAAGCCCGTTCTTCGCATCTCGGCAAACGACAACGCGGGAATCCATCGCGCCGTGGAACTTGAGGGCAAGCTCCGCGGATCGGGCATCGAAATTGAAAGGCAATGGCGATGAAACCGCGAAAGTTCCGGAAGACCGTCGATGGATCGCCACCGGGCGAAGAGTCCTTTCTCGACATCGTCGCGAACCTCGTGGGCGTGCTCATCATTCTCGTCGTGGTCGTCGGAGTTAACGCCGGGTCGCGACTGAGTGAACCCGCGACCGCCGAAGTCGACGACGGTGAAGTGACGCGTTTGGAAACCGGACTGGAATCAGCGCGTCGCACCGCCGGATCGCTGCTCGCGGACCATCGCGATCTGGAACAGAAAATCGTCCTCGAGGGCCGCCTGGCTGAACAGCGCGCCCAGGCGCGGCAACAAATGCTCGTGGTCATCGAATCCGCGCGACGAAAACTCGAAGCGCAAACAACCGCGCTTTCCAGCAACGAGCGGGAACGCATTGAACTGGCAGCGCGGCGCGATGAATTGCAGCGGCGACTCCGCGAGGCCCGGTCGGGAGTCGAGGCGCTTTCCGTCGAGGCGAACCGGCGTCAGGTGATCGAGCATTTTCCGACTCCGATCGCAAAAACCGTTTTCAGCGACGAAGTTCACTTCAGACTTCGCGAGGGACGTCTTGTCTACGTGCCCATGAATGAGCTTGTCGAGATAATGCGAAACGAGTGGCAGGAAAAGGCCCGCAAGCTGGAGACGGCGCGGCAGACTCTCGAGACGGTTGGACCGGTGGGCGACTTTCGCCTGCAATACCAGTTGGACGTCGAGGACGAAACGCAGCAAACGGGTTACGGCCCGGTTTCCAGGCGAACACCTGGCTTCACGCGATTCGTAATGGTTCCGGTGCGCGAGTCGATTGGTGCCCCGCTCGACGAAGCTCTTTCCGAAGACTCTGAATTCCGCCGCCGCCTCGACGAGTGGAATCCGGAAAAAACGACGATTTCCGTTTGGGTCTATCCGGACAGTTTTGGCGAGTTCAACCGGCTCAAGCAATGGTTGTATGAACGGGGATTTCGCACGGCCTGCTGGCCGTTATCGGGCAACAGTCCGATCTCTGGCGGCCCCGGTGGCTACCGATCAACGGCCCAGTAGGTGCCCAGGTCACCGGGCGCACGCTTTGCCGCGCCTCACCGGCCTCACCGTGGCCTTGGCCTTCCAAGGCCGAGCGGCGGCGGAAAATGCACCATGGTGCGCGTTAAATGAGCTCGTGTGGCGCAAGCTTCCAGCTTGCGGTTATCGTGCTGGAGATGCCCACCGAACGTGGCGTAAGCGTCCAGCCAGTTCGACAACCTGCGCCGGCACGACTTCCATCAGCTATAATAACTCGACCGTCCGAGTCGATTCGCAAACCGACGCATTTGCCGAATGGCGCCAGCACGATTGCACCCGGTTTTTGGAGCACTTTTTTCCACGCAATAGAATCATGAGCCGATCATTCCATTACCCCCTATCGGGTTCGTTGTCGTTGTTCGTGGCAATTTCTCTTGTGGTTTCCATTCCCGCGAAACCCCTGACTGCGCAGCTCAGCGAGTTCGACTCGACGCGCTTTGTCGCCGAGGATACGTACCTTGCGATTTCGATCAACTGGCGCGCGATGTTGGAGCGAATCGACAGCGACGATCCACTCGTTCGCAAATTACTGGACAGCGCCGAAGAGGACGGAGGACTGCCTTTTGGCCAGCTCGAACGCATAATCCTGATGGTCTCATCGCGAATCGATGAAACCTCGGAATTTTCGCCGCCGCCAGTGGCCAACCTGTTGCAATTCGGGGACGCGATCGACAGCGAGGCAATCTTGCGAAAAGCGCAAGAGAATTTCGGAGACTCCATCCAGCTTTCTCCGGAAGACTACAAAGGCCAGCTGATTCATGTCGGGAAAACGGTCGATCAGGACGGCGTGATGTTCGGTGGCGTGATGCCTGCGTACTTTTTTCCAGCCGAAAACACCCTCGTTCAGACCGACGAGTCGATGGCCCGCCAGATGATCGATGGCGAGGCCAATCCGGGTGCCGCAATGGAACTGGTCAACGGCCTGGATAGTGCGGCGGTACTGAATTTGGTGCTGGAGGAGGGGTCGAATCTGACCGCCATGCCCTGGTTTGGAATGATGGTTTCGCCGGTCCCCGGTGTCGCCGGCATGGATGTTCGCGAGTTGGTCGAATCGGTCGCTCGGCTGGAGATTGTCGCGAGCATTAACGATGCCACGCCGATCCGGATCACCCTCGAAGCGACCAGTGAGGCCAAGGCCGAAAAATTACTCAAGGCGATCAAGACGGTCCTTGCCGACGCGCCCGCGTGGCTTGATAACGTTCTCGGCATGATTGCCGTCGATGAAGCGCGACATGACAACGAATTGATGGCCAAGGGTTTCCAGGCGAACCGCGATCTGATCGGCTTTTTTCGAACGGCGGTCGAGAAAGCGGAAGTTGCGCGGGACGGCGCGACGATTCGGCTGACCGTGAACGACCTCGAACGTACCGATCGAATTCCCACGTTGATCGCTCAGTCCCTCGGCATGCAGATGCTCCAGATGGAAGAATTAATGAGTCAATTTTCAGACGATTTGGACATGCCCATGGGAGCCATCGAAGCAGGAGAAGTGATCGAAGAGGGGATTGACGACGACAAGAAGAGCGACAAGAAATGACCAGCGCAAACAGGGAAAGTCAAGAACGTGTAGTTCACAGAAAGCTCACTTATTAATCGCTGCTAAAATCGAAACTCTCCGCGAGTTCCGCTACAAATGAAGCGAGGACTTGACGACGGACTATCTCAAGACGACGATCGATGCGATCCGAGAGTGCCAGTTGCCCCCCGTGCTCCGCTCAAGCGTGACGGGAACCAACGATGTGATCACCGACAATCAACCATGCCGCGGCGAAATCCCCGCAGAAACATTTCGCGCATCGAACTGACCTCGGCTGGGGGACGCCAGCACGGCGGGTGGGAAGTCCGCATCCAGCGGCAAGGGCGCAAGTTCAACCGGTTTTTCGCGGACAGACGATGCGGCGGCAAGCGGGGTGCATTGAACCGGGCCAAACAGTTTCGTGACAAACTCGAAGGCCGCCTCAAGCCCTACACGACAGCCATGTTGGCGGAATTTCGCTCGCGGCGAAATACTTCCGGCGTCGTGGGAGTCCGGTTGGGAGCCCGGACCGTCGAGTGCGACGGCGAAATCCGCACTTATCGGTTCTGGGTCGCTCAATGGACAAATGGACCTGGGCGTCGCAAGTCGCGAAGTTTTTCCATTGCCAGGTACGGCGACGACGATGCCTTTGAAATGGCGCAGGCGGCGCGTCGTGTTGGTGTCCAACGCGCCGGGCGAACGCTGTAGTTCACTCGCTGGCGCTTCGGGCTTGTATGATCGACAAGCTGGCAGCTTGTCCCACGTGGTCACTCGCTTGCGCTTCGGGCTTGTAGGGGCACGAATCAGCCTCGGCTGAGGCGAAATGGCGAGAGGTCAAACAACGGCTCTTCACCATTGATCAGTTGCCGGATGAGAACAGCCGTACCGGTCGACATGAGAAGTCCACTGCGGAAATGACCGCACGCGGCCCAGGCGTTTTCATAGCCGGGGATCGGTCCAATGTACGGAAAGCCATCGTACGTCGCCGGTCGCAATCCGGCCCACGAATCGACGAGCCGCGAGTCGCACAGTTCATCGAACCACGACGCGGCGAACTGTTTGAGGTCGCCTATTGCCTGGGGTGTCGTCGAGGGGTCAAAGCCCGCCTGTTCCAGCGTCGAGCCTGCGAGGACGTGGCCATCATCGCGTGGAACCAGATACCGGGTCCCCTCATAAAGAATCGGCTCGAAAATCCGTTCCGGCAACTTGTACAAAAGCATCTGCCCGCGAACCGGCAGCGTCCCGATAGGGACGCCCATACTTTCGAGTAGCCGGCTCGTCCACGCGCCCGAAGCCAGACATACTCGCCGCGAATAAACCGGCTCGGCATTGTCGCAAATCGACTCGTAGCGGTCGTCCTGCAAACGAATGCCGGAAACTCGCGCGTCCCGCCGGATCACGACGCCTCGCTTGAGGCAGCTCGCGTCCAAGGCGCGCAAGTGATCGGGATTGCGGATCTGGACTTCGTCGGGGACCCACGCGGCGAGCGTTATGTCGCGGGCGCGGTTGGCCAGCGCGGGAACGAATTTTTCAAGGTCTTCGGGGGTCCAAGGTTCGACGCGCACGCCGCTGGCTTCCCAGTCGCCGCGTTGTCCGGCCAGTGCGGCCTGTTCGCCGCGGGTCCGCGCCACGAACAGCCCCCCGCAATGGCGGAATCCATTGTCGATCCCGGTCTCCTCAAGCAACTCCCGCGCCCACTCCCCATGCAGTCGGAAACTCTCGGCGGCGATCAACTCGCCTGGATGCCGGGCGAACTCGATCGCCGACGGAGGGAGGATTCCCGCGCCGGCCCACGACGCCGAGCCTGGCGTTGAAGCGTCAACCAGGCAAACGTTCCAGCCACAACCGGCCAATTCCCGCGCAATGGAAAGGCCGATCACGCCTCCTCCGGCGACCAGTACATCGTAAATCGTTTCCGAAAACGCCGTCATGGATCATGTGAATCCAAAGCCGTCCGGACGGCGGCAAGCAAGGCTTCGCCGGGCGCGTCGGGAATTTCCGCGGCTTGCAGCAATTCGCGGAGCCAGAGGACGTCATCCAGGCGGTCAATGTCGCGCCAGGGGGGCAACATTGCGAAGGGCGTTCGATTTGCTACCAGGCGTTTCCGCGTTTCGACGAGCACATCCGGCGTGCTCCATGGCATTTCGCGAAAGAGATAATCGCATTCGCACCGCATTCCAATCAGATAATAGCCCCCATCCTCACTGGGACCGATAACGACGTCGTGATCAGCGAGAGTTGTGAACGCGCCGTTCAGGAACTCCACCGGGAGGTTCGGACTGTCGGAACCAATCAGCACGTTGCGTGCTCCCGGGATGGATTGGAAGAAGCACGCCATTCGCGCACCAAGGTCCCCTGATGGCTGTTCGCGGAGTTTCCACTGGTCGGTCGCGAGAGGTTGAAAGTCGTCGCGGTTTTCGGGCGGCCAGAACCAGAGACTTCGCTGGTCGCCGACTTGCTCCATTCGGACGAGGGTCGCGTGGACCATGGCGGCGTAAAGTCGCGCTGCCGCCACGGCCCCGATTTGCGCGGCCAAACGGGTTTTGACGTATCCGGGACGCCATGCCTTGGCAAAAACGCCGAGATGATTCACGGTTCCGGTTTAACTGGCGGGTGATTCGGTACATAATTGGAGCGCGGAGCGAATCGTCCATTCCACGGCTTCCAGCCCGCTACCTTACACGCTCAAGTTTGTCAGGGGAATGACCTCGGTCGCGCCAATCCATGTCCACTGTAACGCCAAGGAATTTTCTCAAGCTGCTGAGCCAAAGCGGACTGGTCGAGGAGTCCGTGCTGAAGGCGTCGCTTGCCGGACTTTCGCGCGAGGCGGCTGGCGATACGATTTCGTTCGACCGGCTGACGAGCCATCTGATTGGAGCGGGACTGATTACGGAGTGGCATCGTGACAAGCTGAAGTCGGGCAAGTTCAAGGGCTTTTTCATTGGCAAGTACAAGTTGCTCGGACACCTCGGCACGGGGGGAATGAGCACGGTTTATTTGGCGCGGCATACGATCTTTGACCAGCTTCGCGCGATCAAGGTCCTGCCAAAAAACCGGCTACGAGGCAAATCGTACCTTGAAAGATTCTATCGCGAGGGTCGCGCGGCCGCGTCGCTCAACCATCGCAACATCGTCCGCGTCTACGACATTGGCAACGAGGAGGACACGCATTACCTCGTAATGGAGTACGTGGAAGGCCGCGACATCCAGCAAAAGGTCTGTGAATCGGGAGCGCTTGAATTCTCCAAAGCCGTCGATTACACGATCCAGTCGCTGACGGGCTTGAATCACGCGCATGAAAACGAACTGATTCATCGCGACATCAAGCCCGCGAACTTGCTGGTCACCAACGACGGCACGGTGAAGATTCTCGATCTCGGCCTCGCGCTCTTTCGCGAAGAGGACTCGTCGCTGACGGTCATCCACAACGAGAAGGTGCTCGGCACCGCCGATTATCTTTCCCCCGAACAGGCGGTCGACAGTCATCAGGTCGACGTCCGAGCCGATATCTACAGCACCGGTTGCACGCTTTATTACATGCTCACCGGACGGCCTCCCTTTCACGAGGGAACGATTGCCCAACGCATCGCCCGACACCAGTCTGTCAAGCCTGAACCGGTTCGTGCACTTCGCGCCGATTGTCCCGATACATTGGGTCAAATCGTTGACAAGATGATGGAAAAGAAACCCGAGGACCGGTTCCAGAATTGTGAGGCGCTGATCCGCGTGTTGCGAAAGTTCGGGGATACCCTCGCCGAAAGCGCGACAGTGGCGGCCGTTGGGCATTCCGCTGGTCTGGCCGGGAAAATGGTCACTGGCGAGAACGCCGCGCCTGAAAAACCAGCACCGAAACCCCCGGCGATACCGGCGTCCCAACGAGCTGTGGAGGCACTTAAGCCAGCGGCGCAACCGGCAGCCAAACCAGCACCTGGAGCGGAAGCCAGGCGAGCCGGGCAACCGGTATCCAGGCCTGCCGCTGATCGAGAGAAGGCGCCGACCGCTTTGCCCGCCGGGAGGCTTTTTAATAGCGGCAAGGCAAGCGAATCGGCCGAGCTGATCAAACAATTCGCCAGCGATCTGGAAAAACTGGTCGATGGAGGAAGC
>JBGTFW010000267.1:0-7068 GCA_041747075.1 Pirellulaceae bacterium | reverse complement strand
TGTCGAGTACGCCATCATGCTGGCCCTGATCGTGATCGTCTGCTTGACGGCGATTCAGGCGATCGGCACGAACGCCAACTCAACGTTCGAGGACATCGCGGCCGACCTCGACTCGGCTCGCCAGGGCAGCGTCAACTAGTTGTGCCTCGCAAGCGATTTGGTCATCAAAGCCCGCCCCGGCGATTGCGCCGGGGAGGGCTTTTTTTCCGTTAAACGAATCGTCCGTTTGGTTCACGCTGGTTCTGTTTTTCCGGTTGCAACAATCGTCATGTACCCTGTCATTCCCGCCGACAGTTACGCCCAGGCAATTGAGATGGCCTGTTGTTTTTTTGCCGTCCTGGCCGCCCTTGCAAGCTACATTTTGACGATGCGTTTCTGAACCCCTCGGAGAAACAGGCATGAACGTGCTCGAATCACTTGGAAATGGAATGATTGAAAACTGGCAATACTGGCTCGTCAGTATCGTGCTGATTGTGGCGGCCGTGATCGACGGAATCCAGCTCAAGGTCCCCAACTGGCTGACTTTCCCGATGATTTTCAGTGGTTGGGTCTTCAGCGCGATGGCCTATGGCATGGCGGGTGAAGGCTGGTACGTCGGTCTCGCGTGGAGCCTTGCCGGGACGGCAATCGGACTGAGTCTTCTCCTCCCCGCCTACGCCATTGGCGGCATGGGCGCGGGCGATGTGAAGCTGATGGCAGGAGTCGGCGCATGGGTTCACTGCTGGATTACCTTTTATGCCTTTTGTCTGTCGGCGATTTTTGGCGCGATCATCGCCATTGCGATGGTTCTCATCGCCGGGAAAACGAGAAAACACTCGGGACAGTTCATGTTCCTTGTCAATGAAATCATGACGGTCAAGAACCCCGAAACACTCGCCACGATCGCGGCGGAACGAAAGAGTTCGATGATGCTGCTCCCCTACGGAATTCCGATCTGCATCGGAACGATCGTTTACTTTGCCTGGTCGGGACTCCTGATATAGCGGATCCCGAACGGATTGATCGATACAAGTCGACCGGCGGAACGGTCCGGGCGACACCCAACGAAGCGAGAAAAATCATGCTGGCCGGGCAGTCCCGCTCGCAAGAGCCGACGACTGTTCCGCCTGGGCAGCCCGCACCCCGCGGGTTGCCATTGGAACAAGCGGTTGTGCCGAATGTTTGTCGTGTTCGGCACGATCGGTAAAACATGGAACGAGCGTTGCGATCCGGACGATGCACTCACCGGAATACAATGCTCGTTCCACCACGGCTGACATTGGCCGGAACGGAGAGGTTCAATGATTCGGGTCATAACGCTGTCGCTCGCGAAAGCACCGCGGCGGCGGGACCTGATCTTCATGGATGTTGTCGGAAGGACAGGGGGGTTTCAATGAAGAGCCGCCCCTGGCCGCACAATCTGTAAACTTTTTCTTGTCAAGGAAAACCATCCATGAAATCCAAATCCATTTTTCTGATGGCGGTCTCGCTCGGCTTTGGCCTTGTCGCCGCGATCGGAATCACCCAGGTCATGGGGCGCAACAAGCCCGAACCGGTGGCCGACGTCCCCAAGGAAACCGTCCTCGTCGCGGTCAAGGACCTCGACATCAACACCGAACTGACGCCCGAATTGTTCAAGGAAGAGCAATGGCCCGCCGAGTACATCCCGGAAAATGTACTGAAGAGCCTTGACGAAATTGAGGGGAAGGTCGTGACGTCGCGCGTCAGCGCCAACGGAACGGTTACCCTAACCAACCTCGTGAACAAATCGGAATTGCGAAGCAAGAAGATTCCCCCTGGATACAAGGTCTTTGGCGTGACCCTCGGCTCCGACGATCATCTCTCCGGACTCCTTGAGCCGGGCGACACCGTCGACCTGATCGCTGTTTTCCGCAGTAATCGGACGACCGGTCCCAGTTCACAGACCTTTCTCCGCAAGGTGCGGATTTTCAATATCAACGCAAACACGAGCAAGGACCCGGAAGGCCGCGCGAGCGTCAAAGGGAACACGGTGGTCGGATTGCTGGTCAACGAGAAGCAGTCGGAACAAATTGCGCTGGTTGACAAGGTCGCTGACCTCAAGCTGGCAATGCGTAGCGATCAGGAAAACGATAACGATCTTGCCGGAAGTTCATCCGGAGGCACGTCGCTCGGCGACTTGACCGGCAACGGCGAGTCCTCGAACACCAACGCCGATGGCCTCGCAAGGTTGCTGTCACAAAGCTTCAATGCCTCGACCGAACCGACCGAACCGGAAGTGGAAACCGGGGACGAGCCAACGGAAGCCGACCAGTTCGTCATGACGATTTACACGGCGGATGGGCCCACGCAGTACCACTTTGACCGCCGGTTGGGCAACATTCCGCAACGATACGAGGGATTCGGCGGTCTGACGACGCAGGCCGAGCCCCAAACCGAGGCCTCTCAAGACAATCAAGACGAGCAACAGCCTCCCATCGACCTTGAGGGTGATGAGGCTGGTGCCGATTCTGACTTGTTAATCGATGAATTGGATTCTGAGCCTGGTGCCTGATGCAATCAAATTTTTGAGCGAATTGATCGAACTAGTTAAGGCGGACATGGCGTGAAAAGCGCTTGTCCGCCTTTTTCAGTTGATAGCGAAAAAACTGACAGCAGCAAGGTCGGCCTTTCGTTTCACTGGAATGAACCCACTGTACCCGCAGCCCTACTGGAAGTAGCGGCTTTCAACGACGGACCGTGCCGGACGCCATGCCGGTCAAACCTGTACTAAAGGAATTCAAGGATGAACACGCCGCGACCCATTCGCATGATGGTGCTTGTCGCGATGACGCTCGCCGCCCCCGTGGCGGTGTTCGTTACGCCGGCGATTGCCCAAAACACGGCCTCCAGTGAACCGGTGCAAGTCGATCGCACGACGACTCGCGTCGAAATGATAACCAAGACGAGTCGGCTGTTGCAGTTCGACTACTCCGTTCCCGAACTGGTCGTCGACAACCAGACGATCGTTCGGGCGACCCCGATCGCCGCGGACAAGGTGCTGTTGACAGCCCTCAAACCGGGCTTCGCCGCCATTACGGTCAGCGACGCTGACGGCCAGATTCAAAAAATCGACGTGATGGTCCAGGGGGACGTTCGCGCCCTCGAACTGGCCTTGCAGCATCTTCACCCCAACTCGGGTATCCGCGCGACGGCGCTCGAGACGGGCGTCGTCCTGACGGGCACACTCGCTCGCGCCGATGACGTACCCGGAGTCGTTGCGATCGCCGCCGAATATTTTCCGAACGTCCACAATCACCTGAAACTCCCTGATTCGCAGCTCATCGCGATCGAGGTCCAGGTTTATGAAGTGGCACGCACCAAGGTCCGCCAACTGGGGATCGACTGGACCTTCGACTCGACCGACGTGAGCCTCAACGTGTCGGGGGCGGGCAACCCGCTGAATAACCTGTCATTTGGCGTCGTCAACGACAGCAACCGCCTCAACGGGTTTCTCCAGGCGCTCGAACGCCAAAACCTTGCGCGTTTGCTGGACAAACCGGTGCTGGTCACCCAGAACGGTCGCCCGGCGGAATTTCTCGAAGGGGGCGAGATTCCCTTTGAAGTCAGCCAGGGCCTTGGCCAGGTTTCGATCCAGTTCCGTCCGTTTGGCACCAAGCTGGACGTCGTTCCGATCGTCCAGGGCGAAGGAACGATTCGCCTCGAGGTTCGCGCGGAAATTTCCGAACCGTCGGCCGACCTGTCGAACAACTCGGGTGTTTCCGGATTTCGCGTCCGTCGCGTCAACACGGGCGTGGACATGAAGATTGGTCACACGCTGGCCCTTGCGGGGGACATTCGCGAGGAAGTCGAAGCGACGACCAGCGGCATTCCAGGAATCATGCACACGCCGTACATCGGATCGCTTTTCCGCCGCGTGGAAGAGACGCGAACCGAGATCGAGCTGGTGATGCTTCTCACGCCGCGTTTCGTTGGCGAAGTCGATCCGTCCTTGCTGCCGACGTGTCTGCCCGGTCGCCAGTCCGCTTCTCCCTCGGATTGTGAACTGTTCTGGAAGGGCCATATCGAGGTACCGCGTTGCGGTCCGGACTGCGGCGGATTGTCGTGCCAGTGCCATGAGCCGATTCACGGCCAGCACCACGGCTTTTCGCACTCGATTTCGGACGAGGGGAAGTCGCCTGGCCAAAACGGCTCGTATCCGGCCCCGGCGACTCCGCGGCTCGCTAATCCATCGGGATTCGGATTTCCCGCCAACCAGCAAACGCCCGCTCCGGCTGCTCGGACCAGCCACTGGCAAACGCAGAAGTTCATTCGTCGCTAGTCGCTGGCCAGGTTAGTCGTTGAATCCGCGGGACGGGACTTGTTGTCCCGTCCCTTTTTTCGTTTTTTGAATTGTTTTTGACTTGTCACGAGATCGGTCGCCTCACTCTCATTGCAATCGTCAGGACCGGTATCGGCGCGGTGGGTTTCAGGCAACATTTTTGCCGCGCGCCGAATATATATGGCCTACATACTAGTGTGAGTTTCGCCCTCCCCCGGACACCCTGGTCCTCCAGGACTCACAGGGAACCTAACCATGCGGACAGGACAATCATGAGCAGCGCGTTGCGATTGGCAATTTGCGACCCCGCCGAGCAATCTCGCGAATCCCTCAAGCGCATGGTGATGGGAATTGATCGCGTATGCCTGGAAGCGGATTGCTCCCGGTACGAGTTTTTTGTCGATGTCGTCAAGCAAACGACGCCGGAAGCGATTCTTGTCAACATCGACAGTGACAAGGAATCGGCAATCAACCTGATCGTGCGACTCCGCCAGGAAATTCCGCGCTGCGGAATCGTCGTCATCAGCGGCTGCTCCGAGGGCCAAACGATTCTCCGGGTGATGCGAGCCGGTGCGCGCGAGTTCGTCAATGCACCGGTCGAGGTCCAGGAACTCGTCGCGGCGCTCGAGCGCGTTTGCGAGAGCGGCAGCGCGGCAGGCAGCGGGCGTCCGAAAACCGGAACAATCATTGCGGTCGCCGGGTCGTCGGGCGGAGTAGGAACGACTTCGATTGCGGTCAATCTCGCCTGCTGCATCGCTCAGGTTCCAGGGGAAAGCGTCGCCCTTATCGATCTCGACCTGAGTCTCGGCGACGCCGACGTCTTCCTCGACGCGATTCCCGAATACACGCTGCTCGACGTGGCCGAGAACGTATCGCGACTCGACCTGTCGCTATTGAGAAAAAGCCTGACGAAGCATTCATCGGGCGTTTACCTGCTGCCGCGGCCCGTCCAGTTGCAGGACATCGAGGCGGTCTCGTCGAGCGACTTCGGGCGGGTGCTCAAGCTGCTCAAGGCCTCCTTTACGCACCTCATCATCGATTTGTCCAAGTCCTATAACGCGCTCGACCTGATGACACTGCAGGCGGCGGACGAAGTGCTCCTCCTCACGCAACTCGACCTGCCCTGCCTGCGAAACGTCGTCCGCCTCCTGACGTCGCTCGAACGGTTCGACAACCTTTCACGGAAAATCCGCATCGTTGTCAACCGGGCCGGGCTGGACAACAAGCAGATCAGCCTGAAGAAGGCCGAAGAGCATATTGGCCGAAGTATTTTCTGGCAAATTCCCAACAACTTTTCCGCCGTCAGCGAAAGCCGCAATAACGGCGTGCCGTTGATCGACTCGGCACCGAACTCGTCAATCACCCAAAACATCATCGCGCTGGCGGGCAAGTTCATCAACGTGGACGCCGACTCCGCGAGTGATGACGAATCGAGTGATAAAAAGGAAAAAAAGGGACTCTTCAGCTTCCTGAGCAAAGGCAACTAGCCAGTCGTCCTTTCGCTGCGAACGGCACACTCGCGCGCCAGCAATCAAGGCGGTTCGTGACGTTTATCCGACCTTGACCACGCGTCGTCCGGCAATCGCCCGCACGGCGTCGTTCCGGCGTTATTAACAGCGCCGTTCGCGCCGATACGTTAACAGTTCACAAGACTCTGGAGCGACGGGCATGGCTGGTGATATCAACATTGTTGCAA
This sequence comes from Pirellulaceae bacterium, assembly GCA_041747075.1. Lineage (GTDB taxonomy): Bacteria > Planctomycetota > Planctomycetia > Pirellulales > Pirellulaceae > CAJQPP01. The sequence goes on along the minus strand of JBGTFW010000267.1, from coordinate 1,093 downwards.
TCGTCAAGGGTGACGAGCGCTACGTTTTTATGTTCGACGACGCGACGCGAGCCGAAACATTGCGGACACTTGGCCGATTTGCTTCCAATCCCGAATTGACCTTTAGCTGGTATGACGCCGCCGTGCTGAGCCAGAAAATTCGCCAGACCGCGTGTACGGCCGCCGCCTGCCAGCCACTTGAACTTGCCGATGAACCGGTTGCGCGCCGTTCCAGGGGACTTCTCCCTGGCACGCCTGACATGTCCGGCCTCGAATTTCCCAACTGCGATGACGTGTGGATCCGCGATGATCCCGCCGCCTGAATCACCGATTCGCTGCCGCCATGCATACGGCAATTCCCCGCTTTCTCCGTTATCTTTCCGTCGAACGAAACGCTTCGGACCTGACGATCAAGTCCTACCGCGAGGACCTGGAAAGTCTGCTTGAGTGGCTTGGTCAAGACGCACCGGCACTCGAGCCGGATTCGATCACGCCGGGGCAGTTGCGCGATTACGTTGCGGCGTTACACCAGGCGGAATATGCACCGGCATCGATCGCGCGGCGACTGGCGTCATTGCGAAGTTTCTTTCGATTCGCGCAGCGCGAGGGACTGGCCGGCGGGAATCCCGCCAAACCGCTTCGCAATCCGCGCCGCCAGCGAACACTGCCTCACTTCCTCACAACGCGGGAAATCGGCAAACTGCTCGCCGCGCCGCCCTCCGACAATCCGTCCGGTCTCCGCGATCGCGCGATTTTGGAAACGATGTATTCCGCCGGACTTCGCGTCAGCGAACTGACGGGCGTCAATCAGGGTGACCTCGATTTTTCCGGGGGTCTTGTCCGCGTTCGGGGAAAGGGAAAACGGGAGCGGCTCGCACTGCTTGGCACGCACGCCGTCAGGGCGCTGCGAAAATGGCTCACGGTTCGCAAGCTCTCGCCCCGGCAAAAGGGGGGGCATGATTCGCCGGTCTTTGTTAACAAGTCTGGAACGCGGCTTTCCACGCGAAGCGTCGCGCGGATGCTGGAAAAGCATCTGAGGGAAACCGGGCTGGATTTGCGCACCTCGCCGCATACCCTGCGACACAGTTTCGCAACCCATCTGCTCGACGCCGGT
>JBGTFW010000266.1:0-6347 GCA_041747075.1 Pirellulaceae bacterium | reverse complement strand
CGCGCGTCATCCCCGCGAAGGCGCGCGTCATCCCCGCGAAGGCGCGCGTCATCCCCGCGAAGGCGCGCGTCATCCCCGCGAAGGCGGGGATCGAGTGGCCTTGAGCCGCGCGACGGCCTTTGCTGCCGCCCAATGTGTTGCGAATCGCCTGGGTTCCCGCCTGCGCGGGAATGACGGGTAGGGGCTGAAGCGCCTGGGTTCCCGCCTGCGCGGGAATGACGGGGGGGGCTGAAGCGCCTGGGTTCCCGCATGCGCGGGAATGACGGAAGCGTGGCGCGTCATCCCCGCGAAGCGCGTCATCCGCGCGAAGGCCCTTGCATGAACGCACCCATACCCACGAAACTTGGCAAATATGGCTTCCAATTCCCAATTTCGGCCAACGGTTCGTCGTCGTCCCTCTCCCGGCCCGCTCTTCGCCAGCCCGTGGATCATCGGCTTCGTACTGCTCGTTGCGTGGCCCTTCGCCGCGTCGATCTACTGGAGCTTTTGCCAGTTCGATCTCATCAATCCACCGCAATGGATCGGGACGGACAACTATGAGCGACTTGCCGGAGAACTGCGCGACGGGACCGGGTTCGCCGTTGCGCTTCGCAATACGGCCTACTACGCGCTGCTTTCGGTTCCCCTTTCGGTCATCGTCGGCCTCGTGCTGGCGATCATGCTCTCGTGGCCCATTCGCGGCCAGGCGTTTTATCGAACTGTTTTCTATCTGCCCGCCGTTATCCCGGTGGTCGCGGCGAGCATCCTCTGGTTGTGGCTGCTCGACCCGGCCGACGGGATGGTTAACTTTTTGCTCGGCTGGCTGGGGATCGCCGACCAAAACTGGTTGACGCAGGCGCGCCCGGCGGTCTCGGCCGATGGAGTCGCGACGTTTACTGGCTGGCTGGCGGGAAAAAACGAACTGACGTTGATGGGTGCGATGGACGCACTGGTTCTCATGTCCGTCTGGACGGTCGGGAACTCGATGATCATCTTCCTCGCGGCGATGGGCGACGTGCCAAAATCCCTTTATGAAGCGGCTACCATCGACGGAGCCGGCTGGTGGAGCAAGTTCCGTCACGTCACGCTCCCGATGCTCTCGCCGGTAATTCTCTTTAACCTCGTGATGGGACTCATCCGAACTGTCCAGACATTTGCGTCGGTCTACATTCTGAGCGAGGGGACCGGCCAGCCTGGCCAGTCGTTGCTGGTCTTTTCACTGCACCTGTTCCTCTCGGCCTTCTCGGACCTTGAGATGGGTTACGCCTCGGCGATGGCGTGGATCGTCTTCGTGCTGCTGGTGGTATGCACGTTGTTGCTGTTCCGGACATCCCGCTACTGGGTCTTCTATCGCGCGGGAGCCTGACTGGAATGGTTTTGCTTTCGCTGGAAAGGTACAAATGATCCCACGTGGTGCAAAACCGAATTCCCCTTGAAGCGAAACCTGCCCAGATTGCTTGCCATCACCGCGCTGGCCGTTGTCCTGGCGGCCAGCGGAATCCTTGCCCGCGCGCTGAACCCGCGCGCTACCGGCCTCGACGACCGATCCGAAGTCGTCTTCTGGCACTTCTGGGGGGGCGACGACCGCGACGTCGTTGATGAAGTCGTTCGCCGGTACAACGAGTCCCAGGCCCGTTACCGCGTGCGGGCGATCGCCATGCCCGGCAACAACTTGCAGGCAAAGCTCTTTCTTTCGATCGCCGGCGGCGACCCGCCCGATCTGGTCAACCAGGACGATCCGATCGTCGGCGACTGGGCGGCGCGGGGGATCATCTTGCCGCTCGACGAGATAGCAACGCGCGACGAGACCGATGCCATCAACGAGTTTCTCTTTCCCGCCGCGCGAAAGCTGGGAACCTGCGACGGACGTTTGTTTGCCCTTTGCAACGGACTGGACGTGCGGGCGCTGTACTTCAACCAGTCCATTCTGGACCAGCACGGTTTGCCGGTTCCGCAAACGATCGACGACCTCGACCGGATCGCGCGGACGATCGCACCGCCGGATTCGACAGATTTCCGATCGCGTAACTTCGGGTACCTGCCCGACTCGCGGCGTTTGTGGGCATGGGGGTACGTCTTTGGCGGCGACTTTGTCGACCCGTCAAGCGGCACGCCGACGCTCGACAATCCGGGCGTCATTCGCGCGGCCCAGTGGATGCAAGCGTACTCGAAATCGTACGGCGCGGACACCATCAATCGATTTCGCGCCGGTGACCAGTCGCTCCCCGGCAAGTCGTTTCCGCTATTGCCGCTGACGAACGAGGAACAAGCGGGTCGATACGCGGTCATCATGGACGGCCAATGGCGGGTTCGCGACATTCGCGCCTTTCTCGATCGCCGCCAGTCACAATCGCTTGCCGCGCCGGAATTCGGATTATGTCCGCTCCCCGTTCCACCGGATGGACGACGTGACGCGGGATGGGTCAATGGAAACTTTTTTGTTGTCCCGCGCGGCGCGAAGAATACCAGGGGCGCGGTGGAGTTCATGAAATTCTGGATCGGACTGAAGAATCCCGGTCAAGCGGCGCGCACATGCGTCACAGGCGGCTGGATTCCCGTTTCGCCCTCGGTCGTCGAGCATCGCGACTTTCAGGCGTTTCTTGAGCGTGAGCCGCTTTTTGCCGAGTTCGTTCGCCTGGCCGCCAGCCCGAACCAGTTCCCGATCCCGGTCGTCACTGGCGCGCCGCTGCTCAAGCGCACGGTGGAACAAGCCGCCTCGGAGATCATGTCGCATCCGGAGACCGATGCCGCGGAGGTGCTGGACCAGGCGAACCGACGAATGATTCGTTCGGGATTTGGAGCAAGACATGAGTGACGGCACGGCAAAAAGAGTCTTTCAGCGACTCGCGCCGCATGTGCTATTGCTCGGCTGCGCCGCGATTTTCGCGCTGCCACTGCTCGTGATGGTCTTTTCCTCCCTCAAGTCGCCCGAAGAACTGGCGCGCAATCCCTACGCTCTCCTGCCGGAATCTTGGCGGTGGCAAAACTACACCGACGCGCTGAGCGCGATTCCCTGGTGGCGCTACCTGTTCAATTCACTGCTCTTGTGTACCGGCTGCGTCATTGGTTCCGTGGTATCCTGTTCGCTGGCGGCGTGGTCGCTGGCGTGGATCGAGTGGCGCGGACGGCGGTGGATGTTCTCGCTGGTCGTTGCGACAATGCTCTTGCCGTGGCAGATCACGATGATTCCGCGATTCGTCCTGATCAGCTCGCTTGGGCTGTACGATTCGCTGTGGGCGATCATCGTTCCGACGTTTCTTGGCGATGCGTTCTACATTTTCCTGCTTCGGCAATTTTTCAGGGCGTTGCCGCGCGAGTTGCTCGACGCGGGGCGGGTCGACGGTCTCGGCCATTGGGGACTCTTCTGGCGGATCGGCGTTCCACTCTCCCGCCCGGCGATTGCAACGGTGGCGATCTTCCAGTTCGTACAGACGTGGAACGACTTTGGCGGCCCCTTGTTGTACCTCGATGATCCGGACAAGTTCCCGCTCGCCTACGGGCTGGAGCGATTTGTCAGTTCGTACGGCGACCACACGCATCTGCTGCTAGCCGCCTCGGTCATGTTCACGGTTCCAATGATCGCGCTGTTCTTCCTTGCCCAGCGGACGTTCATCCAGGGGATCGCAACCAGCGGCATCAAGGAATGACATTCAGTCCCGTGACAAACGCTCGCGATGGTGTTTGGGAACGGCCGTAAAGGCAGCCTGATAGGTCGCGTCCAGTGGCAGGTTGACGTAATGCGTATTGGTCAGGAAGACCGGCATGACGGGAAGCGGTGAACCGACCGCCATCGGCTCGATATAGGCCACCGTCGGAAAAATCGCATGATACGAAACGTCTCGCCAGCAACCTGCTCAGGTTCCGCATGGAAATGTCCTGGCAAGAGTTCCTGATTCAACAGACGAGTGATTTCCGCAATCCACAGGGTATGAAATCCGTGATACGTTCCAGCGGATACTCGCGTCCAGTCATGCATGGGCATTTTGGCAACCTCATCGACGATCAACCGTCTCTCACGTACCGAACAGAGTATACCAAGTCCGTAAGTAAGATGGTTGAATGGAAGCTGTGCAAGCCGGAAGCCGACAATCCCCTGGAAGCCGCGCGAGGAATGATTCTCACTCCTCCAGCAAGAACGCCTTCACGAACATGATCGTGGCGTAGAACTGGAAATCGGCGTTCGCCTTCTTGCGGAAGCCGTGGCCTTCGTCACGCGCCATCAGGTACCAAACGGGCGTGCCATTGGACTTGACGATCGAGACCATTTGCTCCGCTTCGCTCATCGGCACGCGCGGGTCGTTGGCACCCTGGACAACAAACAGCGGTTTGGTGATCTTGCCGGCGTTGTTGAGCGGCGCGATCTTCTCGAAGAACTCCGCGATCTCCGGGTCACGCTCGTCACCGTATTCCACTCGCCGCAAGTCGCGACGATAGTCCTCGGTGTTCTTCAAAAAAGTTGCGAAGTTCGAGATGCCGACGACGTCCAGCGCGCAGCGAATCCGGTCGTTGTAGTTCGTCGCGACCGCGAGAGTCATGTAGCCGCCGTAGCTGCCGCCGGTGACCATCACGCGATCGGCGTCGAGGTCCGGTTGCTCCGCGATCCAGTCAAGCAGTGCCCCGATGTCGCGGACTGAATCCTCGCGTTTCATCGAGTTGTCAAGCGTCACAAACGTCTTGCCGAAGCCCGACGAACCGCGAACGTTCGGATAGATTATTGCGACTCCCATATCGTTGAGGAAATAATTGTTGCGGCCGAGGAATCCGGTTCGCGCCTGTCCCTCCGGCCCGCCGTGAATGTTGATGATGACGGGTCTCGGTCCGGTAAATGTTGCCGGCGGGCGATAAAGAAAACCGCTAATCTCGAGGCCGTCAAAACTCTTCCAGCCAATCAATTCCGGCTCGGAGAGTTCGCTCGCGACCAGTCCGCCCAGTTCGCTCTCGGTCCACCGCGTGACCTCTCCGGAATCGACATCCAGCGAATAAATGTCGGACGTCGAACGGGCCGAATTGATACTGAAACCCAGGTCGCGGCTGTTGGAATGCCATTCGAGGCCGGATACCTGCCCGGCGGGAAGACCCTCGACGGGTGTCGCGCGATGATCGCTCGTGTTCATCAGATACAGTTTCGACGACCCGGCCTCGTTGACCGTCAGTGCGATCCGTTTTGCATCGTCGGAGAGGTCAAAGTTATCGATGTCCCACGGAATCCCGCCAGTCAAGTTCGTCGTTGTCCGGTCGGCCAGGTTCATAAGCACCAGGTTCTGGAACTCGCCTTCCTCGTCGCTCGTCAAGTAGAGACCCTTGCCGTCAGCCGTGAACTCGGCACCGCCGTAAGAGACCGTAGCGTCCCGATCGGTCAACGGCGTTTTTTGGCCGCTAACAAAATCGACAAGGTACAAATTGCTCTTGTTGACCGAGATGTATTCCACAACAACGAGCTGAGAATCGTCGGGCGACCAGTCCGCAATCCCCCAACCGCCGCCGGAGTTTTCCACGAGCAAGCGATCGGTGCCTGGATCGGCGGGATTCATCGTCCAGAAATCACGGTCCGCGCCGTTGCGTCGCGTCGACGCATAGCCAATGCGGTCTTTGGAATTGCTCCAGACCAGCCCGCCGTTCTGCGAGCGTCCGCCATCGGAGAGTATTGTCACCATCCCATCACCGAGATCGTAGCGATAGAGTTGCGAAAACTCGTTACCGCCCGTGTCGCGGGCAAACAAAAAGAATTCACCCGACGCCGGGTCGAACGAGCCTCCGCCGACCGGTTCGTTGAAGAAAGTCAACTGGGTCCGTGCGCCGACGGGTTGCTTGACGAAGTGCAACTGATTCGTGTTCGCGAAGCGGGTTGAGATGAGCAATTCGCGGCGTGTCGGGTGCCAGTCGGCAAGGGACGCGCCGCGGGCTTCGGTGTAGCGCCTCACTTGATCGGCAATCGCGGCCGGGATCGGCGGAACACCGTCGGCGACGAGGTTTTCGGGAATCGGGATGGCATCGTTTTGTCCGATGGCGGGCGCGGTCAGGAACCCGCAGACCGCCAGGAAACACGAGACGATGGAAAACGCGCGAAGTGACATGAGTAAACCCCCTTGGCGAGACGTCCAGGAAACCCAAGACGTCCAGGAAACCTTTGGCAAAGCCAATAGCCTGGGTCACTCTCGCCCGCCGGTCAAGCGGCTGGTCCACCCGCTCGTCGCCGGACTGGCAACAGTTGGTTTTACGCGTCGGGTGTTACCTAATCAGCGTCATGTTCGCGGATTCCAGTAAACCGCCGGCGCTAGCCGCGGGCCGGCGCATGTCAGCGTCGGCCAGTGCGCGCCGCCCGGAATGCGCGCATCGGTGCGCGCCGCCCGACGCTAGCGCGTGCGGTT
>JBGTFW010000265.1:0-3655 GCA_041747075.1 Pirellulaceae bacterium | reverse complement strand
GATGCATTGAGACACCTTCGGGCTGGGGCGTTGCCGTCCACACCTCCAATGATTACCTGCGTTCGGCAATCCAAAGCGGTGCCAAGTCCCCGCACTCCAGGGAAAAGTGCAAAACTGGAACTAACCAATTTCGGCATTTTTCTTGAACAACACGGCACCCATAGCACCAAATCGACGCGAATTGGCAGGCTCTGCGCGAACCGGTTCCCCGTTCGAACGCCGCGACAATCAAGCGGAACCTGCCGAAGGGGCGAACACAGGCGTGAAAACGTCAACGGTTTTTGGTACGCCCCCACGACCATTGCGCAGTGGCGGATCGGCGCGGCAACCCGAACGGGACAATCTGAATTCCGAGCGCAAAAAGCGGTTTACGGAGGCCCGACGCTAGCGCGTGCGGTTTACGGCTCCGTGCCGCCGGGTACCGGCCTCGTGGATCGGGAAATTTCATGGTCCAATGAACGCCAGATGACTTTGAGTTGTCATCGTGATGATGGAGTGCTCTCCCGACGTTATGACGTGCTCTCCCGACGTTAATTGCCCACAAATTCCCTTTCGGCAAATCCGCCAAATGCCTCGCTATAACCCCGCCATCATCGAACCGCGCTGGCAAGCGTACTGGAAAGATCACCGGACCTTCGCCACGCCGGATATGCCGGTCGGCGAGAAACTGTATGTGCTGGACATGTTCCCCTATCCCAGCGGCAGCGGCCTGCACGTCGGGCACCCCGAAGGCTACACGGCGACGGACATTGTTTGCCGTTTCGCGCGGATGAAGGGCAAGAGCGTACTGCACCCGATGGGTTTTGACTCGTTCGGATTGCCCGCCGAGGAACATGCGATCGCGACGAATACCCCGCCGCGCCAGTCGACCGAACAGAATATCGCAGTCTTTCGCCGCCAGCTCCAGATGCTCGGCTTCAGTTACGATTGGGAACGTGAAATCGCCACCACCGACGTCGAGTATTTTCGATGGACGCAATGGATTTTTCTGGTGCTTTTTGACACTTGGTACGACCCGGACCGGGAGAAGGGCCGCCCCATTGCCGAACTGCCGATCCCGGAATCCGTTAGCCACCAGGGAAAAGACGCAGTCTCCAAATATCGCGACCGGCATCGGCTCGCGTACCAATCGGACGAACTGGTGAACTGGTGTCCGGGGCTGGGGACTGTACTGGCCAACGAGGAATTGATCGACGGAAAAAGCGAACGTGGGGAACATCCGGTCCATCGCATTCCGCTGAGGCAGTGGATGCTGCGAATCACGGCATACGCCGAACGCCTCGAAAACGATCTGGCGACAGTCGATTGGCCGACGGGCATCAAGAAGCTGCAATCGGACTGGATTGGCCGGAGCACGGGGGCGGAAGTCGACTTCTTCGTGGGACCTCCCGATGAGTTTTCCGTTTGGGCCAACCAGCGCAAGTCGATCGGTTTTCCAGCCGAGCCTGACCGCCGCGTGTTGCGTGTTTATACGACGCGGCCCGACACGCTGTTTGGCGCAACGTACATGGTGATCGCGCCGGAGCACCCGCTGGTCAAGCACTTGACGACCGCCGAACACGAAGTGGAAGTACAGAAATACCTCGCGGCGACGGCGGCCAAGAGCGATCGCCAGAGGCTGGATGTGAGAAAGGACAAGACGGGCGTTTTTACCGGCTCGGTCGCCGTCAACCCCGTCAACGGATTACCGATTCCCGTTTGGATCGCCGATTATGTGCTTGCTTCGTATGGAACCGGGGCGATTATGGCGGTCCCGGCGCACGACGAACGCGACTTTGAGTTCGCCGAGGCGTTCGACTTGCCCATCACACCGGTTTACGAACCTGACGATTCCGGCGACGTTGACCGCCAGGCGCTGGCGGCTGGCCGCGCCTGCTTCAGTGGTGAGGGAAGGGCCGTCAACTCGGGCGAATACAACGGACTGAAAACCGGTGAATTCAAGCGTCGAATCACCGCCGATCTTGCGCGTTCAGGAACCGGTCGCGCGGCTGTTAATTACAAGCTCCGCGACTGGCTCTTCAGCCGCCAGCGGTTCTGGGGCGAGCCGTTTCCGATCCTTCATGAACTGGACGAGCACGGCGAACCGACGGGCGTGCTTCGCGCCGTCGATGTCGCGGACTTGCCGGTCGATCTCCCCCATCTGGAGGACTACAAGCCGCATGGACGGCCCGAACCTCCGCTGGCCAAGGCACCCGACGAATGGCTCTACCCGGTCATCGATGGCGTCCGCTTCCGGCGCGAAACCAACACGATGCCTCAATGGGCCGGGTCTTGCTGGTATTACCTTCGCTTTATCGATCCGCGCAACGACGCAAAGTTTATCGATTCGGAAAAAGAGCGCGCGTGGATGCCGGTGGATTTGTACATTGGCGGGGCGGAACATGCCGTGCTGCACCTGTTGTATTCGCGGTTCTGGCATAAGGTGCTTTTTGATCGCGGTCACGTCAGCACGATCGAGCCCTTCATGAAGCTCGTCAATCAAGGCATGATTCTCGGCGAAATAGAGTTCACGATGCCGGATGGAGAAACGCGAGTCGATCCGGACGACGTCGAACGGGACGCGGACCATTTTGTGCTGAAGTCCGATCGATCGATGCGCGTTGAATCGCGCGCACACAAGATGTCCAAGAGCCGCGGCAACGTTGTCAATCCGGACGACGTCGTGCGCGAGTACGGGGCCGATTCGCTACGGTTGTTCGAGATGTTCATGGGTCCGATCGAGCAGTCCAAGCCGTGGAGCATGAACGGCGTCAGCGGCGTGCGCGGATTCCTCGACCGTGCCTGGCGATTGATCGTCGAAATCCATCCGGAGGAGATGCGATTAACGGCGGCGGTTGTGGACGATGAACCGACTCGCGAGCAACAGGTCGTGCTTCACAAGACGATCAAGGCCGTGACGAAGGACCTTGAATCGCTGAGTTTCAACACGGCGATCGCCCGGCTGATGGAATTCGTTAACTACTTTACGCGGCTCGAACGCCGCCCACGTGCAGTCGTCGAGCCGTTTGTGCTGTTGCTCTCACCGATGGCCCCGCACATCGCCGAGGAGTTGTGGCAAGTATTGGGACACGGCCAGTCGCTCGCCTGTGAACGCTGGCCGGAGTACGATGAAGCACTGACGCTCGACGCGGAAATCGAGATTCCCGTTCAGATCAACGGCAAAATTCGCGTGCGGATCGATGTACCTCGCGGCACTTCGCGCGAGGAACTGGTCCGCATGGCGCTGGCCGACGAGCGAATTCAGCAGTTGCTGGGCGGTGGTCCTCCGCTCAAAACGATCGCCGTGCCCGACCGGCTGGTGAATTTTGTCATCAAGGCGTAATCGATCGCTTCGCCCGGCCGGGATTTGTGGAACAGGAACGCGGGCGGGTACAATGTCAGCACCAGCGCGTCATCCGCGAAGGCACGTCATCCCCGTGAAGGCGCGTCATCCGCGAAGGCGCGTCATCCCCGTGAAGGCGCGTCATCCCCGTGAAGGCGCGTCATCCCCGCGAAGGCGCGTCATCCCCGCGAAGGCGCGTCATCCCCGCGAAGGCGGGGACCCAGGGAACCCGAGATGCAACAAGTGGATTCCCGCCTCCGCGGGAATGACGGGGACGCGAAAGCGCGTCATCCCCGCGAAAGCGCGTCATCCCCGCGAAGGCGCGTCATCCCC
>JBGTFW010000264.1:0-9076 GCA_041747075.1 Pirellulaceae bacterium | reverse complement strand
TCGCTCGCGCGTTGTGCCGCGCTCGCCGCGCGCGTCGGCGAGCGCCGAATCCATTTCAGCCGCATCGTTCTGGAGCCGCAGGCCGTTTTGCCGGTGCTCGTCGATCCGTTTCTCAAGTGCGGAAATGGACTGCTTGAAGCGGACCAGTGATTCGTCGAGGTTACGCCGCGCGCCCGAAGACATTTGCAGGCGAGATTCGTCGGAGCTGATCCGTTTGCCAAGCTCGGTGAATTGAGTCGACAAGGTATCGCGGCTCTCGCGCCGCTGGCGAGCCAACTCGCGGTCGTTCGTAAATTGAGTTTGCAGTCGTTCGATTTCGTCGGAAAGCGTGGACAGTTCGCCGCCCGTTTGATCACTGGCGAGCGTCGTCGCTTCGACTCGCCGCGATGCCTCGCCCAGCCGCTCCGTGAGCGTTTCCAGCCGCCGCGCTTCGCGCTCCAGCGACTCGCGCCCGCCGGTCGCCTGGACTTGCAGGTCGTCGGTTCGCGACTGGTGGAGCGCGATATTCGATTGCTGCGCGGTGATCCCGCGAATGAGTTCGTTGATCTCCTCCTGAAAGCGGAGAATCCGCGACGACCACTGGGAGAGTTCGCAGTCATGCCGTTTCGAGCGATCCTCCATCTCCGCCAGCTCGCCGCGCGTGATGGCAAGCCGCTGGTCAATCGATGCCTTGTCGCGGGTCGCGGCGTCGAGGCGGCGCGACCACTCGCGCCAGTCGGCGGCACCGACGTCGGTTCGCAGCTCGCGGAGTCGTTCGGTCAGTTCGCGAAAGCGCGCGGCCTTGCCCGCCTGGGCCTTGATCTTGCGATACCGGTTCCCCACTTCCTCGACGATGTCGGCGAGACGCAACAGGTTCTGTTCGACGCGGGCAAGTCGCCGTTCGGCTTCGACTTTTCTTGCCTTGAAACGGCTGATTCCCGCCGCTTCGTCGAACAGCCCGCGACGTTCGCGCGGCGAGGCCTGGAGGAGCTGATCGACCTTGCCCTGTTCAATGAGACTGTACGAGTCGGTGCCGACTCCAGTGCCGCGAACCAGATTGCGAATGTCCTTGAGGCGGCTCGGCTCGCCGTTGATCAGGTATTCCCCCTCGCCGCTGCGATAGACACGACGGGTCAGCCGCACCTCGTCAGCGTCCAGCCGCAAACGACGCGACTGGTTGTCGAGAATGAGAGTTGCCTCGGCGGTATTGGAGGGTTTGCGTCCGCCTGGGCCGCTCGTCCCCTTGAAAATGACGTCAGCCATTTCCTTGCCGCGAAGGCTTTTGGCCGATTGTTCACCCAACACCCATTTGACGGCGTCGACAATGTTCGACTTGCCCGATCCGTTGGGGCCAACGATCACCGTAATTCCCGGCGGAAACTCGAACCGCGTCCGGTCGGGAAAGCTCTTGAAGCCGTAAAGTTCGAGGGCGGTCAGCATGCGGGAAAGGCAAAATCAGGGCCGGTGCGTGCCCTTCAATTTACCAAAAAGTCCCCATCGCCTGGACTCCGGTTTACTGGTTGGCTCCTTTTCCGCGTCGTCGAACATCTCTGGCATTTCCTCGGAGATGTAGGTGTCCGACGTCTCCGCGGCGCTTTCGCCAGGCTCCACGCCGGCGCGGTAGCTGCGGTTCAGTTGCGGCAACGCGTTGACCACAAGACGTGAATCGATCGCGCCGCTGTTCGTCGCGTCCCTCACCAGCTTGAGCAGATCACCATAGTCGCAACCGATGGCGGCGGCACTTCGAAAGACATCCGCGAGCTGGGTCGAACAGGTACGACGCTGGGGCTCGGACCGAGCCTGATAACGAAGAATCTGGATTTCGTCGGGACCCGCCGCGCGAATCGTCAACCCCTTGTCGACATAGAGGAGCTTCTCATTGAAACGATGCTCCCCTCCAAAAAGCACGATTTCCGGCGTTCGAGTCCGTGAAAAGTGGACCATCGGTTCCGCCTGACTCGCCACGCGGTGCAGCATGAACTCGCGGTTGACGAAATCGCCGTCAACGGTCGGGCTGCCCGGCATGCTTTCACGCAAGGCGCGAAACGCACCATATCGGGCTTCCGCACTCTCGCTGTCAAACAACCCGGTGAGTGCCTGCTCGCTCGTCCCGTCGCGGATCGACGCGAGGGCGGAGAGACCGTGCCACCGAAATGCCGGTTCGACCTGCACCGCCCGCTTGAGAATCTCCACCCCGGAGTTGTCACGCATGTAGGCGAGCGCCTGGGCGGCGTGAAACTGGACCTGGAAATCGTCGCTCCGAAGTCCCCGCTTGAGCGCGCCCTTTCCCTCGTCGCCGATCGCCTCAAGCCGGATCGCCGAGATGCTTGTCGTCGGCGGATTATGAAGCTGGCGCTCCAGCAGCTCGAGCCGGTTGATCCGCTGATCCGCCGTCTCGTCAAACACGATATTGAGAATGACATGAAAGTACCGGCCGATGTTGTGGCGATACTCGTCGGGTATGAGAATCTCGAGACGGCGATCCGTCACTGGATTGGCAACCCCTTCGGGCGTCCCTCCAACGCGGGTCCGAAACCTTGCGTTGCAGGCGCGCGCGATCGACGTGGCGTTCTGAATGGAACGCGCGGTGTCGACGAGCTGCAATCCCGTCTCGCGGTCTCGCGTCACCACTCCGCCGCCTGGAATGATGCCGCTGACAAGGTTTTTGTCGCCATCGCGCGAATCAAAGACTCGGTCCACAAGGACGCGCCCCTCGGCAATTGCCGTGTTGTGTCCCATCTGGACTGAGCGGGAGGTGACCAGTAATGGCTTGATCCGCGACGACAACAGGAATCCCCCTTCCAGGCTTTTTGTTTTTGATTTGGGCATGCACTGAACGACAAGGTCGAATCGATCGCCTCGCTGGGCACCGGGCGGTACGAAACCCAGTATCTGGACCATCGAATTGTCCAGATCGGCCAGCAGTTCGCTGACATTCTCGATTTCATGGGTCTCGATATCATCGACAAGAAAGTCACGCTGGGGAGAAGGAGGCGGATCGCTGCCCGTTCCGTCCAGTCCCGTCACGAGGCCAAGCCCCTCGACTTTCAGCTTGTCGAGTCCGATCGGTCCGGAGACGTCGCCAACATAGGTTCCGTGCTCAAGTTTCTCGTTGAACTCCATCCCCTCGGTATCAGGGCTTTGGCCGCGTTTGGTGATGTGCGAGCATGATGACGCGGCGGTGATTGTCATGGCACCAATCGATGCGACCATGACAAGCGCGCAAAGCAAGCGAGGTTGCGTGGCTGATTTGCCGACTCGACGTCCGGGCTGTGCGTCTATTCGCCATTGGGGCATGGGCTGGATTCCCTTCGTGAGGTGCCTTTTCGACGGGCCTGCGCCGGGTCGCCGCTGGATGGTGATGCTAAACCGGGCAGGGAGGGTAGAATGACGCCCGCCCACCGTCAAGGGACATCACGGCTTAACCACGAAGACACGAAGAATGGGATCGATTGAGCAGAATGGGAAGAATGGGAATATTTGCATCCGCTCGAGGAAGGACTGCCCACGTTACTCGCCAAGCACCTTCACAAGCACCCGTTTTGGACGTCGTCCGTCGAATTCGCCGTAGAAAATCTGTTCCCATGGACCGAAATCGAGGCGTCCGTCGGTGATCGCGACGACCACCTCGCGGCCCATGATCTGTCGTTTCAAATGGGCGTCCGCGTTGTCCTCGCCCGTTCGGTTGTGCGCGTATCGCCGGGGCGAGGCGTCGAAGGGCGCAAGGTTTTCGAGCCACTTCCCATAGTCCTCGTGCAGACCCGATTCGTCGTCGTTGATAAAGACCGATGCGGTGATGTGCATTGCATTGCAAAGGACCAGTCCTTCCCGAATGCCGCTGGTGTGAACGATTTGCTCGACGCGGAACGTTATGTTCTCGAACCCCATCCGTGCTGGCAGATTAAGCGTCAGGTATTCGGTATGCGATTTCATTGCATTTTCGACTTGATCCAGGGATGTCGTTCGTAAAAGTGGCTCCGTTGCCGGTTTGAAACTATCAAACTAAGATGGCCAAAACGTGCCGGATTTGTAACAGGGTTTTTGTCGATGACAACCACCGGGAAGCTTTGGCTGGGATTTGGAACGCTCATCGGCATTTTGGTGCTGATCGTCGTCCCTGTTTGGATTTGGCTCCATGCGCTTCAGGAGAGGGTGAACCTGCTCGCCTCGGTCGCCGGGCCGATGAACGAGGCCGTTCACGAACTGGAGATCAACGTTAACGGCATGGGAGTGTCGGTGGCGAACTATCTCCATCTCGGCGAGCCGGTCCAGCAACAACGATTCGAGGACGACGTCGGCGAATTCATGCATTACAAGTCCGAATATGATCGAATGGCAACGACCGGGCGTCAGAGGGAACTCGGCCGTGAGATTGCCGATCTCTTTGCGGAATATCGTACGCTCGGCGAGGGACTGATCCGACGACAGGACCGAGGCGATCCGATTCAGTCGGACTTGCGGAGGTTCATCGACTTGCGAATCCAGCTTGACGACATCCTCGATGACGAAGTTCAAATACACACACGCGGCGAAGTCAGTGACCACCGCAAATTTGCTCTGGCGAACTTTCGTACGATTCTGGCGACGCTGGGCAGCCTCCTTGTCCTCGGCATGCTGATCGCCCTGACAAGCAGCTTCCTTGTGGGTCGGGGAATCGTCAAGGCGGAAGAGACACTGCGAATCACCCTCACCAGTATCGGCGACGCCGTCATTTCAACGGACGACGAAGGCCGCGTTGTCTCCATGAATCCCGTTGCCGAATCCCTGACGGGTTGGAACAACTCCGAGGCGAGGGGCAAACCGCTCATCGAGGTCTTTAACATCATCAACGAGCAGTCCCGGCAATCGATCGAGAATCCCGTGACCAAAGTGCTGCAGGACGGGCAAGTGGTGGGACTGGCAAACCACACGATTCTCATTGCGAAAGACGGAATGGAGCGATCGATTGATGACAGCGCAGCACCGATCCACAACGTGACGGGAAATGTCATTGGGGTTGTGCTCATCTTTCGCGACATCACCGAGCGTCGAATCGCGGAAAGGTCGATGCTCGAAAACCAGACCCGTCAGTCGGCAATGTTGAATACCGCCCTCGACGGCATCATTACCATCGACCAC
Source organism: Pirellulaceae bacterium (assembly GCA_041747075.1). Classification (GTDB taxonomy): domain Bacteria; phylum Planctomycetota; class Planctomycetia; order Pirellulales; family Pirellulaceae; genus CAJQPP01. Next base: position 3,979 of record JBGTFW010000264.1, on the reverse strand, counting down.
CTGGGTATGATTTTGGAATTCAACCCGGCAGCCGAGCAGATGTTTGGTTACTCGCGCGACGAAATGCTTGGCAGGGAGATGGCTGAGTTCATTATCCCGCGCGCCCTGAGAGAATCGCACCGCAAGGGGATCGCTCGATTCCGTGCAACCGGTGAAGGCCCGCTGCTCAACCAGCGACTTGAACTCTCGGCGATCCGGTCCGGCGGCGACGAGTTTCCGGTCGAACTTGCCATTACCTGCATCCGGCACGGAAAATCGCCGCTGTTTACGGGCTACATTCGGGACATCACCGACCGCAAGCGATCCGAATCGGAACTTCGGGAAAGTGAAGCACGTCGTCGTATGGCGCTCGAAGCGGCCGAACTTGGAGCATGGAACATCGACCCGGTAGCCGGCGTGTTAACATCCGACGAGCGGTTTCGCATCTTATTCCATGGTTCGACCGACCCAATCACCTATGAGGAGACGTTCACAGCCATCCACTCTGACGACCGCCAGCGAATTCGGGAAGCTGTCGCCGCGGCGACTCGTCCCGACGATCCCGTGCCGTATGCCGAGGAGTACCGGGTCGTTCACCCCAGTGGCGCGATCCGCTGGGTTTATGGAAAGGGACGAGCGAACTTTGAAAACGTGGAAGCGGGACAACGGCTTGTCAGTTTCAACGGAACCGTCATGGATGTTACCGACCGCAAGCGACTTCAGGATGCCTTGCGGGAGCATGAGCAACGATTCCGGACACTGGTCGAACAGGTCGAGGGTTACGCTATCTTTATGACGGACGCACAAGGTCAAGCGACGAGCTGGAACGAGGGCGTCCTGAAGGTGCTCGGCTTTGAGGAAGATGAGTTCATTGGTCAGGACATCGTCCCCGCAATCTTTCGCCCCGAAGATGTGGAAAGCGGCGTCGCCATGGCTGAACTGGAAATGGCCGCGGCGACGGGCAGCGCAAGCGATGATCGGTGGATGATGCGAAAGGACGGCAGCCAATTCTGGGCGGCGGGCGTCACCACCGGTTTGCATGACGACGACGGCAAACTGCTTGGCTTCATGAAAGTCATGCGAGACCAGACCGAACGAAAACGGATGGAGGACGAACTGCGGCAATTCGCGGCCGAGCTGTCCGAGGCCGATCGCCGCAAAACGGAATTTCTCGCCACGCTGGGACATGAACTGCGCAATCCACTTGCTCCGATTCGGACCGGCCTGGAAGCCATGAAACTCGCCGAAAACGACCCGGAGACCCTGGCTGAAATCCGAAACACGATGGAGCGACAGTTGCAGCAAATGGTCCGCCTGATCGACGACCTTCTGGACGTCTCGCGCATCACACGGGGAAAAATGGAATTGCGGACCTGTCGGGTCGCCTTGAAAGACGTGATCGAGAGTGCCGTCGAGGCGACTCGCCCCTTGATCGATGAGGCGGGGCACGAACTGACGGTGAGCATGCCGCCGAGCGCGATTTATCTCAACGCCGATCCGAATCGGCTCGCCCAGGTTTTCTCCAATTTGCTCAACAACGCAACCCGATACACGCCCAACGGAGGACACGTCCAACTCACGATCGAGCAACAGGGGAACATCGTGCTGGCTGCCGTCAAGGACGACGGACTGGGAATACCCCCGGAGATGCTCGACGAAATCTTTGAAATGTTCACCCAGATCGATCACCCGTCGCAGCAAGGCAACAGCGGACTCGGAATCGGCCTGACCCTCGTCAAGCAACTGGTGGGACTGCACCACGGCAGCATCGAGGTCCGCAGCGACGGACCGGGCAAGGGAAGCGAATTCAACGTCCGGCTGCCTATCCTCATCGATTCATCAGATGCGGAATTCACGCGCGACGAACCGGTTGCGGAAGCCACTTCGATCCGCGTTCTGGTCGTCGACGATAACGAAGCGGCGGCGACCATGTTGAAGATGTACATCGCGATGATCGGCAACGAGGCCCGTACGGCTTATGACGGAATGGAGGCCATTCAAGTGGCCGCCGCGTTTCGCCCGGAAATCGTCCTGATGGACCTCGGGATGCCAAGGATGAACGGCTACGAGGCGGCGCGACACATCCGCGAGCAACCGTGGGGCCGGGACATGGTTCTGGTTGCACTGACCGGCTGGGGCCAGGACGACGACCGGGAGCGAACTCAAGAAGCGGGCTTTGACTACCATCTCGTCAAGCCCGCCGAGCCGGCCGCAATTCAGCAATTACTCGCCAGCTTCAAACGCCGATCATCCGTCTCGCCCTGAATCTCCGCTCAACCCTCAATTCCCAACTCGCAACCCTCAACTCGCAACCCAAAGTCCGGGTTCTGCCGAAAAAACTCCAGCGGGTTTTCATAAACGATCCGCCGAATCGTCGCCTCCGCGTGCCCGCGACGACGCATCTCGAAAATAAAGTCCGGGACGGCCGTCGGCTTGCTCGGCCCCCAGTCGCCCGCCGAGTTGACACAAAGCCGCTCGACTCCGTAAATCTCGATCATGTCCGCCGCCCGCGCCGGTGTACACTTGGTTATCGGATAGAGCGTCATGCCCGCCCAGAATCCCCCGTCAAGCACGTACTCGATCGTGTGTTCCTCGACGTGATCGACGAGGACCCGTTGCGGTTCCAGCCGCCTGTCGCCACGGAGCATATCAAGGATCATGCGTGTTCCCTGCAACTTGTCCTCAAGATGGGGCGTGTGGATCAGCACGAGTTGTTCCAACCGTGCCGCGAGATCGAGATGTTCGAGAAAGACCGTCGCTTCGTTGCGGGTGTTCTTGTTCAATCCGATTTCCCCGATCCCGAGGACGTTGGGGCAATCGATGAATTCGGGGATCATCGCGATCACTTCGCGCGAAAGATTGACGTTCTCCGCTTCCTTGGCGTTGATGCACAGCCACGTAAAGTGCTGGATGCCATACTGCGCCGCGCGGCGCGGTTCGACTTCCGTCAGTTGCCGAAAGTAGTCGCGGAATCCATCGACGCTTCCCCGGTCAAAACCGGCCCAGAAAGCCGGCTCGCTCAGCGCGACGCATCCCATTCGCGCCAGCGCCTCGTAATCATCGGTCGTCCGCGAGACCATGTGGATGTGTGGATCGATGTACATGATGGCAAACCCTTTCTTCAGCCCCACCCGTCATTCCCGCGAAGGCGGGAACCCAGGCACCTGCGAGCGTGTCTTGCTGACAGGTTGAAAGCCCCTGTAAGGCATGCACACTGCGGCCTTTAACTGAACGTAACTGCGTCTGGTGACAGGAGGTGGAGCGCAACTGGAAGTGAAACGAACAGTCCGCAGGATAACGAACCCGATTCGCCGGTGTACGGTTCGGAGGAACGGGAGACCGGAAAACCGGACTTCCTTACCCCTATTTCCGCCTGTTCCGGATATCCAGCGCTATCGATTCCCAGGATATTTTACGGAATCGCTATCGGATTTACACTGGTCAGTCGTGAAACCAATTTATTTTCCGGATTTTTTTCAAAAGCCGGATTTTTTTTCTTGTACGGCTCGCGCAGCGGCTCGGCGGCGGCCTCAACCTGGTTTACCTCAGCGACGCGATTCCTGCCGTGCTCGTTCCGGTCGAGACATTTCTGACCAGCGGCACGAACCCACGCTTCGGTCATTCCCGCGCCGCATGAACCCACACTTCCGTCATTCCCGCGCATGCGGGAACCCAGTTGATTCGCAACGCATTGAACGGCAGCAAAGGCCGACGCATGGACAAGGCACTCGATCCCCGCCTTCGCGGGGATGACGCGCTTCGCGGGGATGACGATAGGCTTTCGTTGCTTCGCCACTCTCGAACAAGATCGGGTCCATGGGGTTTCGTCTGCCTCCGGCAGACTGCACCCCATGCTCTTTGCTGTCGTGGCAACCGATGTTGTAACAAAGGGCTTGCTGTTTCATTCTGTTTGCTCCCGCGAAGGGATCAATACTCGCAGGTGTCGTGCAAGATAGGGTTGCCTGGGTTCGGGGATTTCCTTTGTTTTTTGGGAGTTCCG
>JBGTFW010000263.1:0-5187 GCA_041747075.1 Pirellulaceae bacterium | reverse complement strand
GCGACCAGCGCTTCGCGGCCGTGACGGCCAAACTCGACGCACTCCTCGGGTTGATCGCTGCCGGTGATGCCGGTGCGAAACAAGAGTTTCGCGAATTTGCGGACCCACTGGCCAACGATCCCCATCAGCGCATCATGGAAGCGGCCTCGGTTGCCCAACTGTTTGCCGACGTCAACAGTCAATTGGGTGTGAAAGCACCGAAATGGGATTCCGTGATCCGGGCGACCAAGGCACTTTCCCTGCGATTCCCCGAAAGCATCGACGTCGCAATCGAATTGAACTCGATTGCCGAGAAAGTCTTGCAAGCGGGACATCGCGACGCATGGAAACAAATGCTGGAGGCTCAGGCCGCCGTTTATTCGCGGAGCACCCATCGGCGACTGGCTGAAATGGCCCAAATACAGCGGACGCGGCTCGGTCTGGCCAGCATGGACTTCGACGGGATCGTCAACCGGATTGCCGACGGAGAATCAGCCGCCGTCGCCGAGTTTGACGAGCTGACAAGAGGTGTCCTCGCCGGTCCCAATCCCGATACAGCCGCCATTCCTCGATTGATCGCGGCGATCGACTGGCTTGAATCGGGTCGCCATTTTGATCGTGCGAGAAAACTCAACGAGTCCCTTGCTGCGAGCGCGGCGCGAATGTCGGAAACCGCGATTCGTGAAACGATTGAGCGCAACGTCGCGGCGCGAACAACCCGGCTGGCACTCGCCGGGCAAACGATCAACTCGGAAATGCCACTCGCAAACGGGGAGACGCTGGAGTTTTCCAGCTACACCGGCCGTCATCTGGTGGTGGTGTTCTGGTCCCCCGCCCAGCCCGCTTCGGTCGACTTGATCCGGGAAATCGCCGAATCGCGCGGAGCCGCGGATACCTCTCGCGGCGAGACGCATACGTCTCGTGGCGAGACGCATAAATCGGCATGGGAACTTGTGGCCATTTGTTTATCGAAAAACGCGAACATTCCGCGGACGCTTTTTGGAGGCGAATTGCCGGAGTGGCCCATCGTCATTTCCACGGGCACCGACCGGGACCTCGGCGAGGAATTTGGCGTCGTCGCTGCGCCCCACGTGATGATCATAAACCCATCGGGAATCGTTGAGGCGACCTTGGTGCCCCCTGCCATTGTGAAGGCCCAGATCCGGGAATGGTCGGACAAGCCATCCAAATCAGATTGCCCGTAATGGGGGGTATTCGACAGGTAACGCATGGCAAAAGTAGTGATCCCGTTTCACACCCGATGGACAAAGTTTGCCGCACCGGGTTCCGTCGGCGGTGAACCAGGGCTGAAAGCCCGATCCAACCCCTGCCGATGGCGGTAACACCGGGTTAAAATGTTGATTACCCCGAACGCCCCGGAGGACAGGCACAACCTTTGCCGGTGGTGAATTGTGTCAGTCGTTCAGGCCCCATTTACCCAGAGACAATTCCGCCATGCAATAAGCCATGCCCAGTAGCAAAATCATCATTGGCATGTTCCTCGTCCAGGCGACCGTCCTCGCGGTTGCAAATGGCAATTTTGCAAACCGATGCCTGGCGCAGGAGACTCACCCAAACCGACCGTTTCAACTCCCCGAATTCCAGACCGAACAGCCGCAGTTTTGCTGGCTCAGTTTCCCCGGTTCGCCGAAATCGCTGAAGATGCTCATTGCGCTCGACGGACCCGTCCTGTACGCCGACCTCAATGGCAACGGCGACCTGACCGAAGCGAACGAAAAAATCCTCTCGGAAACCAGCAACCGCCACTCGGATCGCGACTGGTATTTCACGATCGACGAAATCCGGGTGGGAGAACTGGTTCACGAATCGTTCACAATGGCCGTCTCGCCGCTTGAGAACTACGATCGCGGCGAGGAGCTGTACAAGAGAATCCTTGAGACCAATCCGTTAGCCTATTCGTATCTCATTAATGCCATGGTTCGTCGACCCGATTTGAAGATCGCCGAGCCGGTACAGATGATGATCGGCATCGCGGACAAGGACGGAGTAACGCAATTTGCCTCGACGATCGGGGACGCCCCGCAAATCAATTTTGACGGTGACCTGGAAATTCGACTCAATCAATCTGTTCAGTTGCGACCGGGTGCGGCGTCGGATATTATTCTGGCGGTGGGGAGTGCCGGTAGTGCTCCAGGGCTGTTTGCGTCGATCGGGTACGAGAATGTCATCCCGAAAACGACGTGGCCGGAAATGCGCCTGCGTACCCGGTCGAATACGGACGACAAACCCGTTGACTTGAGATTCCCACTTCCCGAGCGTTGCTGAACGTTTCAGCTTTACGGCTCGGTTCGAGCCCCCGAGGATGCGGTAGCCGGCGATTGCAAAGTCACGATCGCTTTCAAGTTTCCGCTGCCGTTCACGGTAAAGCCGACCGTCGACCACGTGGAAATGCTCGAGGCGATTCCGCTGGCGGAGCGTTTTCCTGTGTCGCCGCGTGTTGGCCAGCGTTACGTCCATCCCGATCGAGACGATGTGGTTGGCTCCCTTGAGTTCTCGCTGGATGGTTCGAAACTGGTGGGCGGCACCTACCCAAAAAACAATTTGCAAATCTGGGACATTGGCACGGGCAAACAACTGACGTTGATCGACACCCCCGACGGTTACAAGAGTACAAGCGATTTCTGGAGCCCTTCCCTGGATTTCAGCAGGTTTTACACGTGGCACGAAGGACGACCCGTCGTTGAAAGACTTGAGGTGAACGGGGAACCAGCGGTTAAAAAGCAATACCCGGACAGTCGCATTCAGGTATGGAGCAGCGAAGATGGTCGGTTACTGGAGGAATTCCAGGAATCGCCCCCAAATTGGATTCGGCTCGCGCAATTGTCGCCTGGCGGGGACGACCTGGTGACGTGGGAAATTCCGGCGGGAATATGGACCGCCAGGGAACCCTTCGTCCAGCGAGCGTTCAATTTGCGGGACCGGCAGTGGAGATCGCTGCCCGGAACCTGGGGCCCCGTTACTTTCGCAGACAATTCCCGGAAGCTGGCGACCTTCGCGTCGGTCGATGACAACCCGGACTATGCCGATTCGATTGTCATCGCGGATTTCCCGGGTTGCGATGAACTGAGGCGGATAGAATTGCCTGAGGGTGTTCACTCGATTGACGGCGATCCGCGATTCGACGAAACAGGTTCCTTGCTGGTTGCCGGATTCAGGACGTATGAGCGCAAGAACGTATGGAACAAATGGCAAACGACTTTGGCCAGTTTCGATGTGGAGACCGGAGAAGCCATCGCTGCGTGGCGCTTTCCATTTGACAACGACAGCCCATTGCCGGCCCGGCAATTTACCGGTCGCGGAACCTGGATGATGGTTACCTTGCGGAACGAAATGAAAAAGCTGATCGCGCTGAAGACTCCCGAAATGACCATCGAGTGGGAAACGGACCTTGGCGATTTCGACTATGCGGAGCGACCGGTCGTCGCGCCAGATGATCGCTTCGTCGCCGTTATCTGCACTCCGGGAAAGCTGCAACATTTTCCTGGAAAACCAATTGACTGGAACCTGGCAACCCAGCCAATCCTCATGCTCTTTGATTGCCAGTCGGGCGCATTGATCGAAAAGGCGTACCTTCCGGTCGGGTCCAACCGACTGACGTTCAGTCCCGATGGCCAGTCCGCGGTATTTGCCTCCGTCGGCGGCGCGTATTCAATTGACTTAGCGGACTTGTTGGCGGAAAGTGGACGTTTTCCGAATCTTCCGTAGCGGAACTCGCGGAGAGTTTCGATTTAAGCAGCGCTTAATAAACGCCTAAACGCAAGTGCCTAACTGGACAGCGCCACTTTTTGTGGAAATCCACGAGAATACAAGCACGACGCGCGAGCGAGTGTGTTTCGGCGTAACCCACTCACTCGCTTGCGCTTCGTGCTTGTATTGGCAACCAAAGTGGCGCTGTCCAGCTAGTGCTCAACTTGAGCTTTTGTGTTGGCAGCTCGATGCTGAACAATTAGCGTCGGGTGCGGAATTCGCAAAACTTCCACCGGTGGAGCAATTGATTCGATTGCCCAAGCTCGAACTATTGGTCGATGGTCGCTTGATTAGAAAAGATGATTCGGCGTTTGATGAATTCGAATCCCACGTAGACCACGAGACCGTCATGATTCTGATTAAGATGATGCGGACGGGTATGATTGAAGGGCTTGGCGACTCTCAGGCTGATACCCTGTACGCGAAATGGACTGAGTATTCCAACAATCTCATAACTAAAAGCAATTCGCTGGCTGATTTAAAGACGTCGGGTATGTCCGTTGAAGACGCAAGAAGGGAATTCGACCAATATCGACTGGATTTGGCTCAGGCATTGAAACGGAAATTCGCAATGCTATTCCCGAGCCAGTGTTTCAAGGGATCGAATTACGCGCAACCGAAATAGTCTGCCGGGGACTCGGACCGCTCTATGACTTGCTCTACGGCAATCTCGGAAAATCGTTGCACCTTTCCGATAGCAAGAAGTCAATGATTCAGGATTCCGCAGCGTCGTGCCGAAAATATCTTGTGGAAGAGTCCAGGAGTATCGAACACGATCTCCTCGACGGTTATTTGTCAGCCGTTAAGGCGGCTGGATTCGAGAGTCTATTGAGTTTGGTGCGTTCGACGACGTCTCGAACATTCGGCTAATGCTGACAGTCAATTGAGTTGGATTCGCCGTTCGCGCGGCGCTCCCCGTCGTTCGCGACCGGTACGCGGTCGTGCAGGACGCCGACCTGGAATACGATCCCGACGATCTGGTAACGCTTCTTTCGAGGATTCAGCAAAGCGAAAACACGGCGGTCTACGGCTCACGCTACCTGGCTCGCGGCGCGGTCGCCGATCGCAGCACGTTTCGCCACGGAGTTCGCGCACTGACAGTGCGAGCGGTTCGAATTCTGTGCGGAGGTGACCGCCAAGGCGGCGCGCATGAACTTGCGGATCATCGAGGTTCCCATCCGCTACCAGCGCCGGCATCGCCGCGAGGGCAAGAAACTGCGGTGGCGCGACGGTTGGAGCAACCTGCAAACGCTGTGGAAATACCGAAACTGGGACGCAACCCGCCTGACGGCCGCTGCGGCGAAACTTGCAACCCGATCATCTAGCTGGACAGCGCCACATTTTGTGGAAATCCACGAGAATACAAGCACGACGCGCGAGCGAGTGTGTTTCGGCGTAACCCACTCACTCGCTTGCGCTTCGTGCTTGTATTGGCAACCA
>JBGTFW010000262.1:0-38547 GCA_041747075.1 Pirellulaceae bacterium | reverse complement strand
GCATGTCAGCGTCGGCCAGTGCGCGCCGCCCGGAATGCGCGCATCGGTGCGCGCCGCCCTACGCTAGCGCGTGCGGTTTACAAACGCATCACCCGCCGCTAGCGCGTGCGGTTTACAAACGCATCGCCCGACGCTAGCGCGTGCGGTTTACAATGCGCGTCGGCGTCGGGTGTTAACCCGGCCGGAATGACTCAACGAATTCGCCGTTTGTCTCGATCCGCGGGCCGTCGAGCAGGTCGATGCAGTAGGGGACCGCCGGCATCACCGCGTCCAGACATTGGGCAATCGCGCGCGGCTTGCCCGGCAAGTTGATGATCAGCGATTTTCCCCGAGTCCCCGCCGTTTGGCGAGAGAGGATCGCTGTCGGCACGTGCTCGAGCGAAACCGCACGCATCAACTCGCCGAACCCCGGCATCAGTCGATCGCAGACCGATTCCGTGGCCTCGGGGGTCACGTCGCGCACTGCCGGTCCTGTGCCGCCGGTCGTCACGACCAGACAACACGCTTGTTCGTCGCATAGTTCCCTGAGTGTCGATTCAATCGTTGCACGGTCGTCGGGAACCAGTCGGTAGATGACCTGCCACGGGCTGGAAACCGCGCGCGTCAGGTACTCCTCGATTGCCGGACCGCCGAGGTCGGTGTATTCCCCGCGACTGGCGCGGTCCGACACCGTGAGAATTCCAATGCGAATTTCGCGCTCGACGCTGTTCATTATGGTGGAGCAGGAGGTTTCCGAAAGGACCTGTCGGACGGGTCGGACGGGTCGGACGGGTCGGACCTGTCGGACGGCAGGTTCTATTGGCGCTGGGACGGCACCGCGGCGGTGAGCGGGATTTTGTCGACGCGGCGCTGGTGCCGGCCACCTTCGAATTCCGTTTTCAGCCAAACGTCGACCAAATCGTGGACGTCGCCGTCTGGTAAATGGTCCAGACGATCCGCCGCCAGACAGAGCACGTTGGCATCGTTGTGGCGCCGTGACATTTCGGCCGCCTGGCGGTCATGGCAGAGCGCCGCGCGGATAGCCGGATGCTTGTTCGCCGCCATTGACATTCCAATGCCGCTGCCGCAAATCAGGATGCCCCGGTCGGCACTCCCGTCTGACACGCGATCGGCCACCTGGTGGGCGACGTCAGGATAGTCGCAACTTTCGCTGGAATTCGTACCGCAATCGTCAACGGTGATTTCGGCGCCGCGAAGCTGCTCGACAATTTGTTGCTTGAGGGTGACGCCGCGATGGTCGGCTCCGATGGCGATTTCGCGCAAGGGCATGATGGATCAAATCCGAAAACGTTGGTAATTACAAAAAAGCGACTCGGTCTCAAAGCATGGTCATTGTAAGGCGATTCGCACTCGCTTGCGCTTCGGGCTTGTTTCGGCCAACCTACCGAACTCCCATCTCGATGATTTTTCCCGCCCAGTGGTCCGTGAACGAGTCCAGTTCGTCGGCGCATCGCGCGTACACTTCGCCTGCCTGGCCGATCGGGTCGCTGACGTCGTGGCGATTGGCCGCGAAAAGGTGCGTTCGCATTTCCAGTTCCGGCCATTGCGAGACAATTGCCTTGCGATGGCCGGATGTCATGGTGAGAATCAGGTCGGCGTGGCGCGCCAATTGGTCGGTGACGGGCTGACTGGAGTGTTCGGCGATATCCAGACCGCGGGCCTGCATCACTTCGACTGCCTGGTGACTGGGCATCCCGCCGGCCGCTGCCGCGATCCCGGCCGAGCGAATGGAAATGCCTCGTTGTTCGAGTTCCGGCAATTCGCATTTCAGTTGTTCAGCAATTCGGCGTCGCAACAGCGCGGCGGCCATTGGACTGCGGCACGTGTTGCCCGTGCATACAAGCAACGCCAGAAAGCAGGTCAGTTGCCGCAATGATTCGTTGGTCATCGCGCCTTCGCGGAGTACCGAGTATTCGTTCCCGCGCACTTCGATCACGGTCGAGGCCTGACCGAATTCGCTCGGCCCGTCGTCGAGGACCAGATCGATCGCGTCGCCCAGTTGTTCGACGACGTCGCGAGCGGTGAGCGCCGGTGGCTGGCCGGAAATATTGGCGCTGGTCAGCACGAGCGGGCCAGCCGAGAGACGAAGGATTTGCAACGCCGACGTATTGCCTGGGACGCGCAAGCCGATCTTTCCGTTGGGCAAGACCAGGTCCTGAACCTTTTCGGGCAGGCGACTGAGGACGCTGTCAGGATGCGAATCGCTCAGCACCATCGTCAGCGGACCGGGCCAGCAGCGTCGCGCCAGCCGCACCGCCAGGGGCGACATCGAGGGTACGTAGTCGAGCGCATCGTCGGCGCTTTTGATGGCCAGCGTCAGTGGACGAACGTCGCGATGCTTGACCTTGCGGAGTCGTTCCACGGCTTCCAGCGACAACGCGCTGGCGGCAATCCCGTAAACGGTCTCGGTCGGAATGGCGACCAGTCCCCCGGCGGCAAGCGTGGCAACCGCGCGGTGGATGGCGTCGCGCGGGTCCTCCGCACGCCTCAAGTCGATTACCGCTGGAGCCATGAATTCAAAGGCCGGGAAAAAAACTTCCTGTTCATGCCCTGCCCGCGGAAGAGTAAAATCGCCCTGAACCCGTTAACAAATCTTCAATAACTATATCGCCATGGTTGCACAAAGGTCAAGTTCCCGCGATTCTGTCCTTGTATGAACACGACGGATACAACGTGGATCGGGTTCGATCTTGGCGCAACCAAGATGCTGGCAGTCGCCTACGACGACCAGTTCAACCCCGTCGGACGTGCAAAGGCCAAGTCACTTGGACACGAGGGACAAAAGGCGGGTCTGCAACGGATCATCGAAACGATTGGCAAGGCGATTGAGGCCGCGGGACGAACGAACGCGCGAGTCGCCGGGATCGGAATCGGCTGTCCCGGCCCGCTCGATTTGAAAAACGGGGTGATTCGCGAGGCGCCCAATCTGGGCTGGTCGAACGTGCCTGTCAAGGCAACTTTGGAAAAGGCCTTTGATTGTGCGGTCGTCGTTGCCAATGACGTCGATGCGGGTGTGTACGGAGAGTACCGGTTTGGAGCGGGACAGGGTGCCCACTGCGTAGCCGGCATCTTTCCGGGAACGGGAATTGGCGGCGGATGCGTCTTTCGCGGCGAGTTGATTCAGGGTGCCAATTGCACCGCGATGGAGATCGGGCACATTCCGATTCTTTCCGACGGTCCGCTCGACGGGGCGGGCAACAGCGGAACGCTGGAAGCGGTCGCCAGCCGCCTTGCGATTTCCAGTGCGGCGGCGGCGGCGGCATTTCGCGGCCAGGCACCCTGCCTCCGCGAGGACGCGGGGACGGACATCTCGAAAATCAAGAGTCGTGCGTTGGCGCGCTCGATCGCTGGCGGAGACAAGGCTGTCGCGGAGATTGTCCGTCACGCCGCCGGACATCTTTCCCAGGCAATCGTCACGCTTGTATTGTTGCTTGCACCGGAGATTGTCGTGCTCGGAGGCGGGTTGGTGGAAGCGATGCCGGACCTCTTTGTCGACGAAGTGAGCGAGCGGGTTCGGCAACGAATCCTGCCGGCGTTTCGCGACGTCACAAAGATCGTCGTCGCGCGGCTTGGCGACGACGCCGGAGTCCTCGGCGCGGCGGCATGGGCACGCAAGAACATCGAGTCCGCCGATGACTGAAACTGCCGTTAGCGAAACCCCTCAGCGGCTGGTCGCCGTGATCGACATCGGAGCGACGTCCGTTCGCATGATGATCGCGCAGATTCGCGCCGACGGAGAGGTCTCGCACCTGGAAAATCTGTCGCAGGCCGTCAAGCTCGGGAGGGACTCGTTTGTCAGCGGGCGGATTCGCCGGGCAACGATCGAGGATTGCGTTCGCGTGCTGAAGATTTTTCGCCGCAAGTTGACGGAGTACGAAATCGCGAGACCGGAACAGGTGCGCGTTGTGGCGACCAGCGCGGTTCGCGAGGCGTCGAATCGACTCGCCTTTCTCGACCGGGTTTACATCGCGACGGGGTTTAACGTCGAGCCGTTCGACGAGGCCCAGTTGCACCGCGTTACGTACCTTGGCATCCGGCCGATCCTCGACGCCAATCCGGAACTGCTTGCCGGCCAGACGGTGATTTGCGAAGTGGGCGGCGGGAGCACCGAGACACTGGTGATGAACGACGGGCGCGTGACGTTCGCCCAGACGTGGCGACTGGGGGTGTTGCGGCTGATTCATTCGCTTGAGGCGAGCGATGTCGGTCAACCGAATTCGCGCCGCGTCCTCGAATCGCGAATCGCGCAAACGGCCAAGCAGATTGCCGGGGTCGTCAACCGGCGCGAACCCGTGCGGCTGATCGCGATGGGAAGTGAAATGCGGCTTGCCGTTCAGGAGATTTCCGGCGGAATCGAGGCGCTGGAAATCGTCGACGTGGCGCGGTTGCGCGAATTCGCCGACCAAATCCTGCGGCTCAACCCCGACCGGCTGGTCACACGATACCAACTGAGTATCCAGGAGGCCGAGTCGCTGGGCCCGGCGTTGTTGATCAATGCGATGATCGCGCGTCGGCTGGAACTGGAGACCGTCCATGTGGCGCGCGTCAATCTCCGCGACGGACTGATCAAGGAAATGCTCGCGGGTCGCCAGTGGGTGGGAAACGCCGAGGAGCAGGTGATCGATTCGGCGCTGACGCTGGGTCGCCGCTTCTCCTTCGACGAGGCACATGCGCGGCATGTCGCGCGGCTGGGCGTGGAATTGTTTCGACAGACGACGGCGCTGCACCAGTTGCCGGATCGATGGGAAATCGACTTGCATCTCGCCGCGTTGCTGCACGAGGTCGGCCTCGCGATCGGTGAACGGAGCTACCACAAGCACTCGCAGTACATCATCCGCAACTCGGTGTTTTTTGGCGTCAGCTCGCGCGAACTCAACCTCATTGCGCTGGTCGCGCGCTACCATCGGCGAGCCTTGCCGCAGCGGACCCACGACGTCTATTCGCAACTCGACCAGGATGATCGCGTCGCGGTTTCCAAGCTGGCCGCGCTACTCCGCATCGCCAAGGCGCTCGACGCGGGCCGCAACCAGTCGGTTCAGGAGATTCGCGCGGTGCGCGCCGGCAATACCTTGCGGGTCGAAGCACCGGGGCTGACCGATGTCTCGATCGAACAACTTGAACTGCGTCGCCAGCAAGAGCTGTTCGAATACGTTTTCGGACTTAATGTGGAACTTTCCGCGAAGCCAGGTTTCGTCTAATGAACTGAGGCTCAAATTACCATGAACGACTTCTCCAACCGGGACCAATTGTATTTCAATCGCGAACTCAGTTGGCTGGAGTTCAATCATCGCGTGCTCGGTGAGGCGATGCGCGAGGAAACTCCATTACTCGAGCGACTGAAGTTCCTTGCCATCAGCGGGTCGAACCTCGACGAGTTCTTTATGGTACGAGTCGGCGGACTGCTCATGCAATCGACCGGCAACCCCGAAAAAACCGGGATCGCCGGAATGAATCCCGACGAACAGCTCGTCCGAATCCGCGACCGCGTGCGGCGGATGGTCGACGACCAGTATCGTTGCCTGAACGAACAATTGCTGCCGGGTCTCGCCGCGCGGGGAATCCGCCGATTGAAGATCGACGAGCTGGATCATCACCAGATGGAACAATTGCGCAAGCAGTTTGACGAACATCTTGGTTCGTCGGCGACCCCCATTGCGCTGGTGGACGAAGGGGACTTTCCGCTCATGATCGGCACGTCGCTGGCGGTGTGTTTTCGTGTGCAAGGCCCGCAACTACGGCCTTCGACGGGCGACGACGGATCGGCCTCGTTGAAAGGCAACGAGCGCGTTGTCATCGTGCCGGTGAGCCGGGGAGTGCCGCGGTATTTTCCTCTCTCCGTCACGGAGGGATTTGGATTCATTCTCGCCGAGGACGCGTTGATCGAGTTTGGCGATCACTTTCTTCCCCGCCAGCGGATTCTTGAGACAGCCGTCTTTCGCGTCACGCGCAACGCCGACGTTGAGCTGGACGAGGAAGCCGCCGCGGATTTGCTCATCGGAATGCAGGCAATGTTGCTGGACCGGAACAGCAGTCCCTGCGTTCGTCTGGAAATCGAGGCGGCGGCGTCGCCGGAAATCGTGGCCTTTCTCCAATCGCTGCTTGACATCGGCGCGGATCGGACCTGGCATGTACCTGGACCGATTGACCTGTCGGCCTGCATGGAACTGGCGACGGGTCCCCGCCTGCGCGATTTGAAATTCGAGCCGTGGCCGGGCCAACCACTGGCGGGTTACGAACCGGGCCAGGACGTTTTCGATTTTATCGCCGAGGAAGACCGGTTGCTCTCTCATCCTTTTCAGAATTACGATCCGGTCGTTGACTTTATCCAGGCGGCGGCGACCGATCCTCGCGTGATCGCGATCAAACAGACGTTGTACCGGACGAGCAGCGACAGCCAGATCATCGCCGCACTCAAGACCGCGGCGGAAAATGGCAAGCACGTCACGGTCATCCTCGAACTGAAGGCGCGTTTTGACGAGAAGCGAAACATCGATTGGGCCAGGCAACTGGAGCGCGCCGGCGTCGATGTGATTTACGGTGTTCGCGGACTCAAGACGCACGCCAAATTATGCCTCGTCGTGCGCCGCGAGCCGACGGGCGTCCGCCGTTATGTCCACTTCGGCACGGGCAACTACAACGAGGCGACGTCGCGACTTTATACCGACATGAGCCTGCTTACGTGCGACGAAGCGCTGGGAAACGACGCGGTCAACCTCCTGAACGCCGTCACCGGCCTCTCCAGCCCGCTGCCGATGCACAAGCTGTCCGCCGCTCCATCACACTTGCGCGAACGGTTTGAGGAACTGATCGACGTGGAAATTGCCAACGCCAGAAAAGGCCGCCCCGCAATGATTCAGGCCAAGGTCAACGCGCTCGTTGACGAGACGCTCATTGATCACCTGTACCGTGCTTCCGGGGCGGGAGTGCGAATTGACCTGAACGTGCGGGGGATTTGCTGTCTCAAGCCGGGGGTCGCCGGGCTGAGCGAGAAGATTCGCGTCGTCAGCATCGTCGACCGGTTCCTCGAACACAGCCGGTTGTTTTACTTTCTCCATGGCGGCGATCACCTCGCGTTTATCGCCAGCGCGGACTGGATGAACCGGAACCTCGATCGGCGCGTTGAGCTGCTCGTTCCGGTCGAGCATCCCGCCTGTTCGCGACGGGTCATCGACGTGCTGCGGACCTGTTTGGGAGACAACACGCGCGCGTACGAGTTGCAGCCTGACGGCGAGTGGCAACCCCTCGAGCCGGGAAAGGAGGTACGGCTCCGCGCCCAGGAACACCTGTACGCCGAAGCTTGTGAGGAAGCACATCGCGCCGCGCGGCAATCGCGCGAGATGTTCCGCCCGCACCGGGCGAGTGGGTAGGTTGCTTGATTTTACCCGCCGTAGATCGCGCCGGGAGGGAGTTGCTGGGGAGCGACCGGGACCGATCCGGGCGGGTACTGGTAGCCGGGCTGAATGACGGTCCCTTGCGGGACAGTTCCGGGAGCCGCGTACTGCTGGCCGTAATTGTAATTGCCAGGATATCCACCGCCGGTGTAACCGCAATTGCCGCACGGTGCGCCGCGGCATCCGCTGAGTATCGCGCCCAGCGCAAGGAACAACGTAACGAGGGCTAACTTGTGAAAAATTCTTTTCATGGAAGGAACTCGTATCAGGTTTGATTGTCTGGCCGAACGGTACGATTGGCAAAAAAGGGCGAACTCATTTCGATGCTTGCGTTCCCCCGTCATTCGGGACTTGCTCAAAAGGCGATCCCCGCGCGGAGCAGGTAACTGTCGTCAATGTCGATCTTTACGCTGGGCGCCGACCGGTAAATGATCTCGCGGTCAAACACATAACCGACTTCAAAAAATCCGGTAACCTGCCGCGGACCGACCCACTCCGCTCCAAGCAGCACGCGAATGTCGTTGACGTCAAATTGGTCGCCCATCATCCCCAGTCGCTCGATCGTCCACGATCCACCGCCAAATTCGCCTCCCACATATCCCCAGATTTCATAATTGCCGAGGTTGGGAAATCGCTGCGCCAGCCGGGGCCGCGGGAAGTAAACATCCAGTTTCAAATCGGGCGTCGGATAAAGGAAAAAGCCGATCGCGGGCAGCAGCTTCACGTCAATCCGGTCGAGGTATTCAATTCCGGCCTTGAAAGTCGTCGTGGGATTGAGGCGGAACCAGCCAAGACCGAGGCCGGTGATCCGCACGCTGTCGCTGGTTGTCTCCTCAAAGTCCGTATACACGCCAACGGTCACATTCGTTTCCAGTCCAAATTGGCGGTCCCACGGCGTCGAATAGTCGGCGGCAAGGTAGGCGTTGTACGTTTGACCCGGAATGTCCACCCCGGTGACCGCTGTGTCCGGCCCCTCCCAGAAGTTGAACGTGAAGCCCGGGGAAATGCGAAGCGGCTGGGAGGTGAAGAGGAAATTGGGAATCGTCAGCGTCGTTGCAATATCGGATTCGTTCCAGCCCAGAAAACGCGTCCCTTCCGGTGCGATGTACGTATGTCGCCATCGCGGTCGCTCGAGCAATCGGTACACGCTCGACGACTTGATGCGGTTCCAGAACTCGTTGGGCCACGCCGACGGGGAATTGGACCATGCGCCATTCGCGTAGTTGCCAGGCGTGAAATAGTTCCCCGGTGCGTAGACGCCGCCCGGGTAACCCGCGCCTGGGTAACCGCCGCTTCCGGGAATCGGACCGATCGTACCGCCTGGATATCCGGCAGCCGGTGGCGGATAAATGAACGGCGGGGGCTGAAGGGACGGATTGGAGGGCAAGACAACGCCGGGTCCCGAAATGGAACTTCCCTGCTGAATGGCGAAGGGGTCCCACGTTTGCTGCTGGATCAACGTTGGCTGGCCGACGACATTGGCCCCGCCGAGGTTCGGCGGCAATGTGGCGCCCGGTGGGATCGTTTGCTGAAGGGGAGGGCCATAAACCGAGGAGCCGCCGGTGACCTGGGGCGACAGGACTTGTTGCTGGTTGATGAATCCGGTCGTATTCGGGGCGGCACCGATCAACGGCGGAGCGATCTGGCCATTGGGAATCACGAACGATTCGCCAAACCGCGCGCGCTGGGCCTGGCTGTACTGGCAAAAGAGCAGCGCAAAGGTGCTGGCAAGGAAGATTCGTCGAGCGCGTGAAAAACGCATGGACTGCCCGGACCGCTGGAAAACGTCGATTTCACTAAAATGCGGGCTGTCTTTAGCAGTTTCCACCAAACCGGGTCAAGGCCTCCGTCCCAGTACAAAAGCATCCTCCGACGTGTCCGACAAGTCCGACGTGTCCGACGTGTCCGACGGGTCTGACATCTGACGTGTCCGACGGAATTCTGGCGCTTTCCTGACTAACTAAACTAATACCGGTAATGGTTCGGCTTGTACGGACCTTCGACCGGTACGCCAATGTATTTGGCCTGGTCGGGAGTGAGCCGTTCCAGCTTCACACCGAGCTTCGCCAGATGGAGCCGGGCGACTTCCTCGTCGAGAATTTTCGGCAGGACATGGACGCCGATCTCGAACCGATCAGCGTCTTCCCACAAGGCAATTTGCGCCATGACCTGATTGGTGAAACTGTTGCTCATGACAAACGATGGATGGCCCGTCGCGCACCCAAGATTAACCAGGCGACCCTCGGCAAGGACCAGAATCGCGCGGCCGTCCGCGAATACGTACTTGTCAACCGGGCCGCCGACGTCCGAAGCCTTCTTGATGTTCTCGCGCGTGACCCTGGGATTATTCTTGAGCCACGCGATCTGGATTTCACTGTCGAAGTGACCGATGTTGCAGACAATCGCCTGATGCTTCATCCGTTCCATGTGCTCGCCGCGAATGACGTCCTTGTTGCCCGTCGTCGTGACAAAGATGTCGCCGATCGCGGCCGCCTCGTTCATCGTTGTGACCTGATAGCCTTCCATTGCGGCTTGCAGGGCGCAGATCGGATCAATCTCAGTGACGATCACCCGCGCGCCGAAACCGTCCATTGCGTCCGCGCAGCCCTTGCCGACGTCGCCGTATCCGCAAACGACAACGATCTTGCCGGCGACCATCACGTCCGTCGCGCGTTTAATGCCGTCAGCCAGCGATTCCCGACATCCGTAGAGGTTGTCGAATTTGCTCTTGGTAACCGAGTCGTTGACGTTGACGGCAGGGACGGCGAGCGTTCCAGCCGCCATCATTTCGTACAGCCGGTGGACGCCCGTTGTTGTTTCCTCGGAGATGCCGCGGAGGCCTTGCAACAGTTCGGGGAACCTGTTGTGGACCATTGCCGTCAGGTCGCCGCCGTCGTCGAGGATCATGTTTAGCGGCTGGCCGTCGGGGAAATGCAACGTCTGCTCGATGCACCAGTCGAATTCTTCCTCCGACATGCCTTTCCAGGCGTAGACCGGAATTCCGCTGGCGGCCATCGCGGCGGCGGCGTGGTCCTGGGTGGAAAAGATATTGCAGCTTGACCAGGTCACCTCGGCACCGAGTTCGATCAAGGTCTCGATGAGCACTGCCGTCTGGATCGTCATGTGCAGGCAACCGGCGATGCGGGCACCGGTGAGTGGTTTTTGTTCGCCGAACTTTTCGCGCAGGGCCATGAGGCCCGGCATTTCGATCTGGGCGATTTCGATTTCCTTGCGGCCCAGTTCGGCAAGCTTGATGTCGGCGACTTTGCAGGGCAGCTTTTTTCGGGTTTCGACGTTGGCCACGGTTTTCTCCTGGGAGGGCGCATTGGCTGAAACGTGCATTATCACCCCTGGGAATCGACTTGAAAACCGCAAATGGCAGGAACCCGCAGGGTTTTCCGGGGCCGCCTCTGCCGCCTGGGGTTTGAAAAGTCAGACAGGTCAGACAGGTCAGACAGGTCAGACAGGTCAGACAAGTCAGACAGGTCAGACAGGTCAGACAAGTCGGAATTGGACAGATCGAATATCGAAAACCGGAGCCCAGCGATCGCCTATCGCAATGCGGTGTCGTCGACCTGAATTCTCCCGCTCGATTGCAAAAATCCCGGTCCGGTCTGTTTCGATTCCAGTAACCGGCAGTCTTCAACGACGATTTCCGCCAGGCCCTCGCTGCGGACCTGAGCCCTGACATTGCTGCCGAGGAGCGATTGTTCGACCTTGATGCGCGACGTGCCGCCCGCGGAAAGTCCGCTGCGCCCGTTGCCCCGCAACTTGCACCGCGAAATCACCGCCCCCGAAACACCGTCATGCGCGTTGACCCCGTCGAGCTGAAAGCCCTGGATAACCAAACCCGCGATGACGACCCGTTCGACTTCATAGAGCGTGATGCCGGTTTGCAATACACAACAGGAAAGCGAGTAGCTGGAGGGAGACTTGCCTCGTTCGACGCAAAAGTAAATCCATCCGTCGCGCAACGCCCATTGCAGCGGCTGAAAGTCCGGTAGTTCACCGCTCCGCGCCGCGGTGATGCGTTCGGCCGGGCGGTCGTTCAGGTACAATTGCTGGTGACTTTTAAGTTCAGGCTGAAAACGAAACACGTTGCGACCCACATATTCCCAACCTCCGACCGGAACGGGTGCCGTGCCGTCCAGAATCGCACCGTTACTAATGATCTGAAAGGGCAAGCGGTCGTTTCCGCTCAGCCGCCAACCCTGGACGGAAATCTCTTCGCGATACGGTATGTCGGTCTTTTCGACAATCACTCGATCACCGGGCTTGACCAACTGCAGGGCGCGGGTAATCGACCGAACCGCACCGGCGTTTTCGCTTCCCAGTGCCCTCGGCCTGCCGTTAAATCGATCGTCACCGCTGACGTTGTTGACGTGCAGGTCGTCGGCGCGGCACGGTCCGGGGATGGCGAATCCGGCCAGCCAAACGACGAAAACACATTGGACGAGTCGGGTTGGCATGGAAAACGATCCGGCGATGCAAGTCAATAAAGTCTCGCCATTCTAGTTCCAGAATCCCGGTCAGGAAGGATACGCAAATTGCCGACACGAACGGGGCGATTGTCCGCGAGGCGCGGAGACGCCCCAATTGGGCAATACCGAATTTCGGAAGACTTGTAGGAAATCCGGCGATTGGGCGAAAGGGCGATTATTCCAGTACCGCGGGGACGAGCAGCCAGCTTGCCCTGCGTTCTTCACCCTGCAATCGCCTGATCCGCGAGCATTTGCCGGAATCGTCCGAAGAGATAGTGGCTGTCGTGCGGGCCGGAGGAGGCTTCGGGGTGGTACTGGACACTGAATGCCGGGAATTCACGATGCCGCAGCCCCGCGATGGTGTCGTCGTTGAGGTGCCGGTGCGTGATTTCCAGCGAATCGGGCAAGCTCAGTTCCTCAACCGCGAAGCCATGATTTTGTGAAGTGATTTCGACCCGACCGGTCGAGCATTCGAGGACCGGCTGGTTGGCACCGCGGTGTCCAAACTTTAGCTTGAAAGTTCTCGCACCACACGCAAGCGCCAGCAACTGGTGCCCAAGACAAATTCCAAAAACAGGCATTTTGCCCAGCACCGTGCGGATCGTGTCAATTGCGTATTCCAGCGGTTCCGGGTCGCCTGGCCCGTTTGAAAGAAACAGCCCGTCGGGATTTCGCTCAAGTATCTCGCTGGCCGTCGCCGTTCCGGGCAAGACCATGACGCGAAACCCTTGCTGGCAAAGGTGACGGGCAATGTTTCGCTTCATGCCAAAATCGAGCGCGACGACGAGTGGCTGCTCGCCCGAACCGCTCCACGTCCGGGCCGCTGACAGGCTCCACCAGTCGTCGAGCCGTTCTTGCCAGTCAACTGGCTGCGTCGGCAAGACCTCGCGAACGAGATCGCGACCGACCAGACCGGGCGAGTTTCGCGCTTTGTCAACGAGACTCGGGTCGTCCAGGTCAATCGTCGAAAGGACGGCGCGCATTACCCCCTCGTGCCGGATCAGCCGGGTCAATTTTCGCGTGTCAATTTCGGCGATTCCGGTAATTCCGAATTGTTCAAGAAATCGTTCAAGGCTGTCGGTTGAACGGAAATTGCTGGCGACGCGGCTAATCTGTCGGACGACGAATCCCGCGAGATGTGGTTTCCAGCTTTCCACGTCCTCATTGTTGACTCCGTAATTTCCGATCTGCGGGTAGGTCATCGTGACGATTTGGCCACGGTAGCTGGGGTCGGTAAGAATTTCCTGGTAACCGGTCATCGACGTGTTAAAGACGATTTCGCCCGAGGTTTCGCCGGGAGCACCGAAACCCTGTCCGGTAAAGACCGTTCCGTCTTCAAGAGCAAGTTTGGCGATGCGTTCCATAACGGTTGCGATTGAACCAGTATCCGTAAACCGCCGGCGCTAGCCGCGGGCCATCCGTATCGCCGGCACTAGCCGCGGGCCATCCGTAAACCGCCGGCGCTAGCCGCGGGCCATCCGTAAACCGCCGGCACTAGCCGCGGGCCATCCGTAAACCGCCGGCACTAGCCGCGGGCCATCCGTAAACCGCCGGCGCTAGCCGCAGGCCATCCGTAAACCGCCGGCGCTAGCCGCGGGCCCCGCGCCGCACCCGTGCCCCCGCGACGAGACCGATTGGGTCCGCCCGGCAATTATCGCGGGTCCACCGGATTTTTTGAAGGGCTTGGGAATGCCGATTGTGACACTTGCAACGAATACCCGCACGCGGGGTTTCCGGCAAAGATCACGCCAAAGCGGGACCGATACTTCAAACTGGCTGTGGGTCTCCGAGCCAAAAGACTTCGGTCTGGAGGTTTCGGACAGCCAAACCTTGAAGGGTTCCCTGTAGCGGCGAGCGGGGACCCTTCTTTTTTTATGCGCATTGGCATTCCTGCCAGGGACTCTCCGCGAGTTCCGCTACACCTGGATGAAACTCTCCGCGAGTTCCGCTACGCGCGCCGGTCGCTACGTGGGCCGGTCGTTCAATCGTCCATCACGTCGGTTTCCCGTGTCTTGGCGGCTTCGCTGGCGGTCTCTTCGTACTTCCTGGTCAGCTCCTGAATCTGGTCCTTCAGGTCGTCCCGCTGGTCCTCGCTGATTGTTTTCTCCTTCTCCGCCTGTTCGGCGGCCTTGTTCCCGTCGCGGCGGACGTTGCGAATCGCGACTTTCGCTTCCTCACAAAGTTCCTTGATGCGCGCGACCATTTTCTTGCGGACATCGGTTGACAAGGGAGGGATGTTGATGCGGATCACCCGTCCGTCGCTTTGCGGATTGAAACCGAGGTCCGCCGCCACGATCGACTTCTCGATCTCCTTGATGATCCCCTGATCGTAGGGTCGAATGACGATCTGGGAGGGTTCGGGCGCGCCCACGGAAGCAACTTGCTTGATAGGCGTCGGCGATCCGTAGACGTCAACGCGGAGACTGTCGACGAGTCCCGGATTGGCCCGGCCCGTGCGAATGCCGCTGAGGTTCTTGCGGAGAACCTCAATCGCCTTTTCCATCCGTTCCTCGGTGTCAAGAATAATTTCGTCAACGGCCATGGGGTGTTCTCGTTATTGCGTGGCAAATTCGGATTCGTCACATCAGGGGCAACGCGCTGGCGTCCGGTTTCCGCGGTGGAACCGTGGGCAGGCGCTCATCGGTTGATCCTGACTAAATCGTAACCGGTTCCGACCGGCTGGAAATAAGTGTGCCGATCTTTTCACCGGCGATTGCCCGCTGGATGTTCCCCTCCTTGAGATAGTTGAAGACCATCACGGGCTTGTTGTGTTCCATGCAATGCGCGATGGCGCTTGAGTCCATCACGCGAAGTCCCTTTTCGATGACCGTCGCGAAATCGAGGTCGGAGTACATGATCGCGTGCGGATTGCGTTCCGGGTCCTCGCTGTAGACGCCATCGACGCGCGTCGCCTTGAGCAGGATATCGGCGTCCAGTTCGAGGGTCCTCAGCGCGGCGGCGGTGTCGGTCGTTACAAACGGGCCGCCGGTACCCGCGGCGAGGATGATGATACGGTCCTTTTCCAGATGGCGTTGGGCGCGTCGGCGAATGTACGGTTCGCAAACGCCGTCCATGCGGATGGCACTCATCAGTCGCGTCGTGCATCCGACCGATTCGAGCGCGTCCTGCAAGGCCAGACCGTTGATGACGGTAGCGAGCATCCCCATATAGTGCGCGGTCGCCTCGTTGACGATCGCCTGGGTGGCCGTGAATTGCCCGCCGCGGAGAATATTCCCGCCTCCGATGACGACGGCGATCTGGGAACCGGCGTCGCGTGCCTTTTTTACCTGGCGGGCAATGAGAACGACCTCATCCATCGAGATTCCCCGTTCGCCATGACGGGCAAAGCACTCTCCGGAGAGTTTCAGTACCACGCGCCGGTACGCTGTTTCGGAACGCTCGCTCATGCTGAACTCCAGGCAAGTTGACTAGCCGACAGCGACGCGTTTGAAATCGAGGATTCTTGCGTCCGGGTGGAACTCGGCGATGGCGGCCTCGACGGTCCTGGTGTCGTCCAGGGCATAAAACTGGCTGAGCAGACACCGCTCCTGGTCGAGCAGCGTGTTGTCGGCGATGAACCGGTCGATTTTTCCCGGCAGAATCTTGTCCCAGATTTTTTCGGGTTTGCCTTCGGCCTTCAGTTCCTCCTTGATTTCTTGTTCGACCTGGGCCATCACCTGGGGGGTCAATTGTCGGCGACTGGCGTAGCGGGGCATGTTTCGAAGCGGCTTGCCCAGTCGCGCACGGTCGTCGTTTTCCACGCGGATTTGTCCCTGCAACGCTTCGGTTTCGCGCGTGACGAACTCGTCGTCGAATTCGTCCGGGGTGAGGATCAGGGGGTTCATGGCCGCGATGTGCATGGCGATATTTCGGAAAAAGACCGGGCCATTTTCCTGCCCCGCGTCGTCATAGGAAACGACGACACCGATCTTGCTGCCCGAATGAATGTAAGAGGCGATCTTGCCCCCCTCGACCACCCGGAAGTCGGAGACCTCGATTTTTTCGCCGATCCGTCCGGTTTGATCGACCAGTCTCTCGCGGACGGTCGAGCCCTCCATCGGCAACTCAAGCAATTCCTCGCGGCTCCGCACTTGATTGTCGAACCCGAGTCTGGCAATCTCATTGGCAAGCTTGATAAAGTCCTCGTTCTTGGCGACGAAATCGGTTTCACAGCATAACGCCATGACGACCGCGCGATTTTCGCCGTCGCCGGCGAGGGTGACGACAACGCCTTCGTTTGCCAGGCGGTCGGCCCGTTTCTCCGCGACCTTTTTCCCCTTCTTCCGCAGGTATTCCAGGGCACCATCGAAATCACCGCCGGATTCCTGAAGCGCCTTTTTACAGTCCATCAGGCCGGCACCGGTCGCCTTGCGGAGTTCGCCAACATCTCTTGCGGTAATCGTACTCATCAATTTTTCCTCCTGCCGCGTGGTTTTCGCGTGCAGTTTCTCTCAGGTTATTTCTCAGTTATTTTTGCTTGTCTCAACTTCGTGGCTGCGGCTTCCAGCCACTTCAGGACACCGTCTGGGTGGCCTTCTCCTCGACGGCCTGGCCGTTACCGGAGACGGGAGCTTCTTCCTTTTCCTCGACAGCCTTGCCGTGTTTCTTGCCGGCTAGGACCGCATCGGCAAGACTCGTCACGATCAGGTCGATCGAGCGAATTCCGTCGTCATTGCCTGGGATTGGCAAGTCGATCGTGTCGGGGTCGCAATCGGTGTCGATCAGCGCGACCGTGCGAATTCCCATCCCGCGAGCCTCGCGAACGGCGTTCTTTTCCTTTCGCGGATCGACAATTACCAGTGCTTCCGGCAAGCGATTCATCGTTCGGATGCCGTTGAGGTTGCGGTACATCTTGCGGTATTCACGATTGAGTGACGACTGCATCTTCTTGGAATAGGTCGCCAGGTCCTCGCCCCCGCGAATCGCCTCGAGTTCCTCAAGGCGGCTCATCCGGCTACGGATCGTGCGGAAGTTTGTCAGACAGCCACCGAGCCACCGCTCGCTGACGAAGGGCATCCCGCACCGCTGCGCCTCGCGCTCGATCACCGCGCCCGCCTGACGCTTTGTGCCGACAAACAGAATAAGACTGCCACCCTCGGCGATCGGCGTGAGAAATTTTCTCGCGCGCAACAGTCCGCGCACCGTCTCGCGAATATCGATGACGTGAATCTGGTTCTTGCGGCCAAAAATATAAGGCGCCATCTTGGGGTTCCAGCGACTGCTGCGATGCCCGAAATGAACGCCGGCTTCGACCATTTGCTCGACGACCTGGTTTGCCATTGGCAATTTTCTCCCGTAAGTTTCCGTTCGGGCCGTGGACTGAAGCCGCGCGATCCTTGAGGCAGAATCGCCAGCGCGAAGCGGAAGGCTGACGCCTGATGGGGCGCCTGAAAATCAAAAACTCGGCTACAATCGACAGTTTACCGGATCGGCGAACTTCCCACAATTGCTGATGACCTCCCGATCCTCCAATGCGCACCTTGACGAAGCCGAACGGTGGCGGCAACCGGTTTTAACGGCGTATCGGCAACTGGAATCGGGAACGGTCCGTTCGGTGGAATTGCTCGCGCCAAGCGCGGCAAGTGAACGAACGGCCCCCAAAGTCGTGCTGGCGGGTTCGTTTAACCCCTTGCACGCCGGACATTGCCTGATGGCGGAGCTCGCCCGCCAGCTCACGGGTTTGCCGGTTCATTTCGAGTTGTCGATTGAAAATGCGGACAAGCCGCCGCTCGACGCAGGTGAAACGGCCCGCCGCCTGGTTCCACCATTTGCGAATCGCGAACCCGCGCCTCGATTTTCACCCAACGGATTTGTGCTCACGCGGCTGCCGACGTTCGCCGACAAGGCGTCTGAGTTTTCAGGGGCAGTCTTCGCCGTGGGTATCGATACGTGGAAACGGATCGGCGACGCTGCGTTTTATCCAACAGGAGGGCTGCAAGCGGCAATTGAGTTCATCGCGAATTCCGGTTGCCAGTTCCTTGTCTTCGGACGCAAGGCGGCAGACGCATTTGATGACCCGGAAACCGTGATGTGCCGCGGCGATTTCCCGCAATCGCTCGTGAAGCTCTCCATCCCGGTTAGTGAATCGCGCTTTCGAGTCGATCTTTCGAGTTCCCGGCTTCGACGAAACCACGCCCCAGGCGCCAGCGAGTGAACGACCTGCTTGCCCCTTCGTTTCGCGAACGTGCAGCAGTGCGAATCGGGGTGTTTTGTAGCTGCCGTTGCCAAACGGCGGGGTTTCCAGGTTGTCAGTGCAGCAGTGCGAATCGGGTGTTTTGTAGCTGCCGTTGCCAAACGGCGGGGTTTCCGGTTTCGTTAATAAATATCCACGCCTTGTCGAACGTGGCGCTATCCAATTAATTTAATTCACGGAATGCCGGTGTTTACCGGTCCGTTGCAAGCTTGAGCAGTTCCGCCGAAGCGTGCGAGGTTTGTTTGCGGTGTTCGCTTGTCTCCACGTCGTCGGAGGGACTTGCCATGCAAATCGCCACCGCTTCGCGCAATCGCATTTCAGCCTGCTCGAGGTCTCCAGCCTCGATCAGCGACGAAGCGAGCAGGTTGAGCGCGTCGGCGACTCGCGGATCGCACGGTTCGCTAAAGGTCCGACGATACTGGCGAAGCAACTCGCGGTAGAATTGCGGCCGCGCCGCAATCGTCAGTTCGCGCATCCGCTGGTCGAATTCCGCGCGGAAAGCTTCTTCCGAATTGTCCGGCTCGCTCGACGCCGGGAGCGGGGGATTGGCAACAGCGGTATCGGCGGCGTCGGCAATCGCCTCCCGTTCACCGGGCCCGGGCATCGCCTCGAAACGATAAAGCGGAGCGAGTGGTCCGGCGAGCAGTTTCTCGTGCGGCAAGACAAAGAGCAACGGCATGTCGCTGCAAAACTCGCACGTTGACATTTGCAGGTCCAGTGGCTGGGTTACGATCCGCGTCAATTCGCGCGGTTGGAGTTCATTGACGGCCTGATTGAGAAAGTCCTCGTTGAACTCGTACATCGCCATCGCGATGGCGGACTGGTACATGTCCTGTTCGGATTTTTCGCGGATTTGCCGTTCGGCCACCCCCAGCCGCTCGTTGAGCCGCATCGCTTCCGCGAGGGCACCGCTTAATTCCTGCTTGGCCTGCCAGGTTCGCCATGCAAAAACGCTGCAAGCGATCGTTGAGACGACGAGGCTAAATAACACGATTGCCGCGACCGCCGCCGCACCGCGATGTTTGCGGACTTGCCGGCTGAAGCGATACCATCGCGAAGGAGGTGCCGCATGGACCGGATCGCCATTGAGGTATCGCTGGATGTCGGCCTCCAGTTCGTGGACCGTGCTGTAGCGATGCGAACGATCGCGGGCGATCGCTTTCATGACGATCCAGTCGAGATCGCCGCGCAACTGCCGGGTGACGACTTGCGGCGCGGCGTTAAGTTGCCTCTCGACGGTTGCCTCATCGGTCCGCAAGACGTGAGAAGAAGGCGTAACCGGTTCGAGGCGGCGAATCGCCTCGATCAATTGAAGCGGACCGAGCGAACGAAGCGCGTCACGCTCCAGCGGCGTCGAGCCGGTAATGAGTTCATACAGGACGATCCCCAGGGAATAGATATCGGCCCGCGTGTCGATGTCGGTGCCCCCCGTCTCGGCCTGTTCGGGACTCATGTATTGGGGCGTTCCCAGCATCGCCGAAAATCGCGTGAAGTACGTTTGATCCGCCAGCGGCTGGTCGAGTGCCTTGGCGATTCCGAAATCGATGATTTTTGGCGCTGCGCGGCCATCGATCTGCGTAACGAGGAGGTTGCCGGGCTTGAGATCGCGGTGAATGATCCCCTTTTGGTGCGCGTGGACGACCCCGCGGCAGACCTCGACCATCAGTTCCAGCCGCTGGCGCAGCGTCAGTTTCCGGTCGCGCGCGTAGCTGGTTATGCAAGTCCCTTGAACAAGCTCCATGACGAAATAGGGTCGGCCGGAATCGGTCGTTCCAGCGTCGAGCACTCTTGCGATATTGGCGTGATCGAACAAGGCCATGGCCTGTCGTTCCGCCTGAAATCGCGCAATCACCGAGCGCGAGTCCATCCCGGGCTTGATGATCTTGAGGGCCACGCGGCGTTGCACGTCAGTTTCCTGCCGCGCCATGTAGACGATTCCCATGCCCCCTTCGCCAATTTGTTCCAGCAGCTTGTAGCGGCCGATCGTATCGCCCACGGTCTCCATGAGCGGCAAGAGC
Source organism: Pirellulaceae bacterium (assembly GCA_041747075.1). Taxonomy (GTDB): domain Bacteria; phylum Planctomycetota; class Planctomycetia; order Pirellulales; family Pirellulaceae; genus CAJQPP01. Next base: position 18,464 of record JBGTFW010000262.1, on the reverse strand, counting down.
GCCGGGTTGGAATTCAGGAGCGGTCGATCGAGGATAAACGCCGTCTCGCCAACGTCCGAGTTGATCAACAGCAGCTTCACTCGCTCCAGCAATTCCCCGTCGCCGTCGCAACTGTCGGCCAGAAACGCCTCGCGTCGCTCGACGGGCAAATCCCTCGCGGCGTAAAAAATCTCCTCGGCGACGGAAAGTATTTGTGACATAACGAACACCTGATTCGATTCGGGCCATTCCCGAAATGACGCAGAGAATGGCCACGCAGCAGCATCTAATGGGTCGATTATACCGTGACAACCGGCGAACGACTGATCAAGCGCCAATGGCAGGGATTTTCCATCAGCGCGACGAAACGTAGCCACGCTTGCCAAAGCGTGGAATTTCATCAGCAAAACCGGAATTCCCGCCGTTTGGCAACGGCAGCTCCATGCACCGCGATTGATACTTCGGCACTGATCCTGGAAATAAGTCGAGTCATTCACGACTCCATCCGGACCTTGAGCCACGAACGCGCAAAGGCCCAGTATCGCTCGGCGGTCGCCGTCGAAATCTCCAGATGTTCTGCGGCCTCCGCATTGGTCATGCCCGCGAAATACCGCAGCTTGACCAGATCGGCCTTCGTCCCGTCGAGTTCCTGCAGTTCGCCCAGCGCGTTGTCGAGGTCGAGCAACTGGTCGTCGGGAGGCATTTGAACCGCGTCGTGGGGCATCAGTGAAAGCGGTGCGTTGCCCCCACCACGCTTGAGCCGTCGCCGCGCACGGGCCGCGTCGACCAGAATCCGCCGCATCGATTCGGCGGCGGCGACAAAGAAATGCTTGCGGTTTGCGAATTCCTGCTGGCTTGGACCGCCGACGAGGCGGAGCCAGACTTCGTGGACGAGCGCCGTGGCCTGCAACGTTCGTCCCGGGGCCTCGTTCCGCACTTGCGCCGCCGCCATTCGTCGCAATTCCTCGTACACCATCGTGAACAGCTCACTGGTGGCGTTCGGGTCCCCCGTCTCGATTTGCGCGAGCAAGCGGGTCACATGATGCGAGTCGGCGTTGGTGTTCACTCCTCTCCGGTTTCCCTCAGCGCTATGAGATGTTGCTGACCGCGAATCAACAAGACACCTTGCGAAATTGCCGGTGTCGTCAGGACGAATTCACCGAGTCCCTGGTGAACGAGCCTCGATAGTATCTTTGTCCGCCACTCCTTGCGCTTCTACCCCCTCACCCTGCCCTCTCCCCCGCAAAGCCGGGGGAGAGGGTGCTTTACGGCGTCGCTAACGCCACCCTCCCCGCAAAGCCGGGGGAGAGGGTGCTTTACGGCATCGCTTGCGCCGACCGCTCGCCTTAACGCGTCGGCCTTTGCATTCAGCATTCAGGCAGACGCTGCTCGCGCACCCTGGCCAGCTCGATCCGTCCTCGCCCGCGCTTCTTCTGCCCCCTCTCCCCCAATCCCATTTAGCGATTGCCATCAGCGATTGGGGGGGAGGGCCGGGGTGAGGGGGTCGAAGGGTTCGCGCACAAGCGTACCGCGCCAAGCGGCGAATCGTACACGGCACCGTCGACGATCTGATTGCTCCGGACAAAGCCCAACATGTCCAGTTCGCCTGAATCAAGTTGTACCGCGGACGTTATCTGGCCAATTTTCTTGCCGTTCTCCCCGCGACCGGCCAGTTCCATCCCCGCCGCATCGTCCACCGAACTACTGTCGCACGAGAATCGCGCCAGAAAAAAATTGACGTGTCCCAGCGCGTCGATACGGGCAACGGTTTCCTGACCCAGATAACAACCCTTGGTAAACGAGATCGCCTGGGAATTCCGGGAGAGTTCCTGGGGAAACCGCGCGGAAGTGATCTCCCGCCCGTTGAGTGGCCACTGGTTCGCGATTCGCGCACGTTCCAGAAAACCGGCATCGCGCGGCGCAAGTTCCAGCGTGTTTTCCATCCAGTCGACCGTCGTTTCGGCGCGTCGACGTTCATCCAGCACAAGCCAGTCGCGCGTTGCCGTGACCGTCGCGGCAACCACTCGCGCGCCATGGGGGCTGGTGAGGTTATGCGACCAGTCGGCCGGCGTTGTCGCGAAGCGTTCGGCTATTTGCGGTATATCGTTCGCCCACCACACCGCTAACTCACTTGTCGCGTCCCGAATCGTAACGTCTTCGCGAAAAATGTACCGGTCGAGATGTTCGACGATCGACACTTCGGGCTTGCCAATCATGACCAGCAGGATTTCATCGTCGGTCGCCAGAACGATCGCATGGGCGAGTGTTTTTCCCTTGACATTCAGGATAAACAGCTCGTGTCCGTCGCCCGGCTGAAGTCGACGGATATCGGCCGTGCAGAAATTGTGCAGCCACGCCAGCCGATCCGCGCCGGTGATGCATGCAATGACCGCGGGCTCGACGCGGGCGAACCCCGGTGGTCGATCGATCGAACTAGACGGTTGCGGCATCTTTCGCCAGCCCGATGTCGACCTTGTGCCCGTCGCGAACGAGCGTCGCTTCGCCGTAATGACGGATGAGCCGGTTGATTTCCTCCGAACCGCCAATGGGCGCGAATCCGAATCGTTCCGCCTCGCCACCGGGCAAATCGCTGAACAGGTAAACGTGGCGGCGGTCGAGCAAATCACTGATCGCATGGTCCCGCCGCGCTGGCGGGGTGTTGATACGTGACACCAGCGCGATCGCACCCGTGCCGCTGGCGATCCGGTCGGCGACCCGCAACGCTGCGCGAGCGTTTTCCCAGGACTGGTCCTCGGGCGATTCCAGCGTCACGATGACCAGATCACTTTGCGGCCACTCACCTTGCAATCCCCACATCTTGCGCATCCGCCGCACACCTTCCTGCAACACCGCGCGACGGTCGCCAACGAGTACGTCATCAATCACACCGCCCGGTCCGTCCATGACGGAGATTTGCCAAAAGATTCCGAGGTTGTCATTGATTGCATTGATCTCGGCATCCGTTTGTCGCGGACCGAGTTGAGTCAGGTACTCGCGAGTCGTCTGATTGCAAAAAGCCGGGCAGACCGCATCGCGCGGTACGGCACCATGAAATCCGCCCAGCGGGATCACTACGTCGGCGTCGAAGAGCGTGCGACAAACGTAAACGGGACTGCCGTCATGTCCCGCGATTAGATAAGCGTGTTGTTGCTCGTCGGTCGCGTCAAAAAGCTCTGTCGGGTAGCGGTTACCCGCGTCATCCCGTTCACCGGGGAGGGCGAAGAGCAGCAACAGTCCGTCGCGATCGACGCCCTGTTCGACAAGCAAGTCCGCCGTCGCCACGGCGATTCGCGTTCCGTTCAACGTTCCTGGCGCGACGGCAACGACGACTGAATCGCCGGGAACGATTGACTGATAGACGGGCGGAAATTCGAGTGGCTCGGCAAAGCGTCGCGCAAGAAGTCGAGGAATTTCCTTCGTGGGAATCCCGCCTGCCGATTGTTCTGCCTGGGGTACATGCACGCCCTCGGCCGACGCACCTCCAATCTGGACGGCACCACGGCAAAGTGAAATCGGTTTTTGCTGGTCAACGGCGGACATGATCGAATCGCGGAAATTGAATCTAATATTACTGGCCGCGGCTTCGAGCCGCATTATCCAGAAAATCCCGATATCACCGCGGCTGGAAGCCGCAGCCACTCACCATCGGTCATTATCGGAAACGAGGCCGCTCCGTCAACTTGTGGCAAGCATGGCGAGCAAAATCAACGCTCGACAAACCCGTGTTTACCAAAGGGGTTGAAAGAGGTTCTAATTTGACGGAATCGGAAACAACGGACTGAACGATTTAAACTCGCGGATTGAACCTTGAAACACCAGACGTCCAGCCAGACTCAGGCTGCGAAATGCGATCGGCGTTTACCGATGATCCTTGCGCTTTCGATGGCGATCGTGCTCGTCGCTGCCGTCGCGCCGTTTTCCGGCTGCAAGCGGGACCACCAAACGCTGTCGACCGACCCCGACAACTCAACGCAATGGCAGAGTGGCGACAACGCAACCGGCGCGGAAATCGTTGAGCGGATGCGCAATGCGTATGCGAGTGCCACGTCGTACGCCGATCGCGCGACACTTTCGATCAGCTACCGCCTGCAAGGCCGATACCTTGAGGAGCCGCATCAATGGGCCGTCGAGTTCGAACGCCCCGGCAGACTGAAATGCAGCGCCTACAACGTGCGCCTTCGCGCCGATGGCCAGCGACTCGGCTGTTTCATTTACGATTTCAGTTCGGGCAACCTCGATCGCCAGTGGCTTGTTTATCCGATCCGCGGCGAGTTGCCCTTGCAAAATCTCTTTCAGGACGGAATCTGCCGCCATTACGCCACGGGACAATCCGACGTCCCCGTCGATCAAGCCAATCCGGCGACGGCGGAGTTGTTTTTTCCAGTGACCGCGGGACTGTTGACGGGCGAGGCGCAACTTGACTGGCTGGGACACGGCACGGCGACGAGAACCAGCGATCGCGCCCTTGGTTCCCATATGTGCCAGGCCGTTGAGGTGGAATACGGGGGGCTGCTGTTCGAGTTGCTGATCGACGCAACAACGTCGGTGATTCGGGAAATTCGCTTCCCGCCCGAGACGCTCGACTCGCGGCTTCAGGGAAATCCCGAGGTCGAGGAGCTGCGGATTGTCGCGCGATTCGAGGGGGCGACTTTTCAAGCGGAATTCCCACCCGATCATTTTTCGTTTTTTTTGCCCGCCGACGCCGTTCCCGTCAACCGGTTTGTCGCCGTGCCGGAACCATTTCCTTCCGCACATATTGGCAAGCCGATTCCCGCGTCGCTCGGACTGCGAGAGCGGAGCGGACAGCCGGTTGTGCAAACGGACTGGTCCGGCAAGGTCACCTTGCTCGCGTGGTCGGGAAATTCGTTGATCGGCGATGTGCTGAAACCTGTTCTGGAAGAACTTTCGGAAAACCTTGACCCGCGCGAGTTCCGCGTCGTCGATATCCGGGTCCTCCCGGCCTGGCCGGCGGGTGACCGGCAACTTTCCGAAGCACTGAAGGGGCTTTCCGGCAGCAGTAACGCGGTCGTTTGCGCCGATCCGGGTTTTTTAGCCGGGCAGGCAATGGATCTCGACGCCTGGCCCGTTGTCGCCGTCGTCGATCGGCAGGGATTCCTTCAATTCGTAAAATCGATCGACGAGTCGAACGTGGATGCTGAGGAGATTCGTTCTGTTCTTCGGCGTGTTCGATCTGGCGATCATGTCTCGGTGGAAATGAGACGCGAGTACGAAGCGTTCCTCGACGATTACCAGCAACGGCTTGCTGCCGTCCGGATCGAACAGCCCGAAACATCGGGCGGTGACCAACCCGTAGCGCCAGCCCGCTTGCCTGAATTTATTTCCGTCCGTCAACGGTGGACCAACAACGAATTGAATCAGCCGGGTGCCGTCGCCGCCCGCGGATTTCCCGGCTCGGATGGCCTGTTGGTGCTTGACGGATGGCGGACCGTGCGCGAACTCGACCGGAATGGAAATGAAATCCGCCAGGCCGAAATCAATCTCGCGCCGAGGGAATCGCTCAGTCTGATCCGTGCCGCCGGCGAAACCTCCAACTGGTCGATTGCATGGTCGATCGCCGGTCGCGGAGTTCGCGTGATTGACGACCGATTGCAATCCGTTTTCGCAATTGATGACGCCACGGACCGCGAAATGGTGCGTGACGCAATGTTGACCGACTGGGACGACGACGGCGTGGTCGATCTGCTTGTGTCGTACTCACGACCTCGCGGGACAGACCGGTATCGACTGGCTCCCGATACGAAGCGGCCGGTCGCGGAACCGTTTGTTGAACTCACGTGGCGCGACTCCGCGTCGGCACCGGGCCGCGACGGGCGACCTCGACTCGTCGTTTGTGGCGACGACGGATCACTGAAGCAGATCACGCGCGATGTCGCCGGCGAACCGCTGGTCCAGTCCATCGAGTGCTCGCTGGGTTCAGTAACCGGAGTCCGAGCGGGTCGCCTCGACGACAATTCCTCGACCGTATGCGTGATCGGCACGGACGCGCGCGGGGATTGGCAAGCAGTTGTGCTCGACGATCAACTCCAGGAGCGCGCCTCGGCGGCGATTGGCAGCCAGCACTTTGACACGCAAATCGAGCCAATGGCCTTTGCCGCGCTGGCCGGCAGCCGCGAAGGCCTGTGGCTGATCGTCGCGCGGAACGGCTCGGTACGAATTCTCGAAACGAGCGGGCGGGTTTCGGATCGGTGGAACCTGGGTTTTGTTCCGCGTGGGGTGGAATTGGTGACTGGCGAGAACGGGTGCCTTGCAATTTTCAGTTCTGACAAGGAAGTGACCGGCTGGGAAATGCAGTTTGCGCCAAGGTAGTGCCACCTCGGCGAGTCACTCCGAGACTCGGACAGCGTCTCGGAGAGACGCTGCTACATCGGAATGGTACGTCGGAGTGCCTGATTGCGAATCGGGCGGGATTTCCTACACTTTTTCCTGCGACTTTCTTTTCTACCCCGCACTTTCGCTAGCACGTGGCGGACCATGGCCGCGATTCTGGCAAAAAAAGCCCGAAGCGCAAGCGAATGAACAACAAACCCAAAATAGCACACAGCAACGACGGTAGGCATTGTGGCAGATATTCAGGCGTTTTCGGCGCTCCGCTACGACTTGGCCCATGTTGGCAACCTCAGTGATGTGGTAGCACCCCCCTACGACGTCATTACTCCCGAACAGCAACGGGAGCTGTACGGGCGGCACCCGGCAAATATCGTGCGCGTCATTCTCAATCGCGCGGAGCCGGGTGACGAACCGGACGCCCACTACGAGCGCGCGGCCAACTTTATTCGAACCTGGCAGCGCCACGGAGTGATGAAGCAGGATTCGCGGGCGGCACTCTATATATACCACCAGGAATTCGAGTTGGATGGCGCGCCGGTCACGCGACGCGGCTTCATCGCGCGAGTGCGGCTGGAGCCATTCGGCGAAGGCCGGATTTTTCCGCACGAGGAGACCCATTCGCGCGCCAAGGAAGACCGGCTGAAACTCCTCCGCGCGACGCGGTGCAACACCAGCCAGATTTTTACAATCTATGCCGACGAGTCCAATGACGTGATGCAATTGCTCGAAAGCGCGATCAGCGATCCGACTCCCATTCAGGCCACTGACGATGCAGGCGTCGTCCATAAAATGTGGCTGGTCACCGACAGCCAAATCATCAGCCAGGCCGCCGCGCTTATGGGGCCGCGCGATTTGTACATCGCCGACGGGCACCATCGCTACGAGACCGCGCTGAATTTTCTGGCCGAAACAGCAAGGCAATCAGATGTCCCCGCCGATCACGGCGTGAACTATGTTTCGATGTGCTGCGTAAGCATGAACGACCCCGGTATGGTCGTGCTCCCGACGCATCGGATGTGGCGCGGTGTTCCGCCGATAACCTCGTCTGCCCTGGCCGACAGACTCGGAGACCTTGCCAGTTGCGAGGTCGTCGGTCACGGCGCCGAGGCCGCCCCTTCGGTCTGGGAGCGAATCCAGATCGAGGACCGCCAGGCACAGATGGCTTTTTGGTGTGCCGACGACGATGCATGGCTGATGACGGAGCTGACAAGCGCGGGACGCGAACGGATGGCCGAACTCGTTCCTGGAAAAAGTGACGCCTGGCGTTCGCTTGGCGTTTCCATCCTCCACGAACTAATCGTGCCGCACGTGCTGGGACTCGATGGATTGCCCGCGCCACGATACGTGCGGGCGATCGACGAAGTCATCGAGGGGATGCAATCGGGAGACATGGCGGGCCGCGACGCGACGGGTCAGGAGGGAACCGCCGGGCGGTTTGAACTGGTGACGTTGGTGATGCCAGCGACGATTGATCACGTGCGGGAAATCAGTCAAGCTGGAGAGCGTATGCCCGCAAAGAGCACCTACTTCTATCCCAAGCTTCTCAGCGGCCTGATCCTCAACCCGCTCGGATAGGAGGGGTAGGGGTAGCCGGGCACGGGTGCTCCAACACCCGCACCTCCCGCACCTCGATCAGCAATCAATCGCCAAGACAAATTACCTCACCCCCCCAGTTTCATATGAAACAAGCCAGGCGCTTTGGTCAACCTATATGCGATTCCATATGAAACCGTAGACTGGGCAAACCTGTCATCGCCGTTTTCCGGCCTGTGGAACTGATATTTGCGCACGCGCCGCGATTTGCTATTTACGGGAACTGAACGACCGAACCCGGATTCCCGTAGAGGGCGCTGAGTTGCCCCGAACGATTTGCATTGCGAACCAGAAAGGTGGCGTGGGCAAGACGACCACGTCCATCAATATGGCTGCCGGTTTGGCGCGAGCCGGGCGGCGGACGCTGCTGGTCGACATGGACCCGCAGTGCAATGCGACGACGGGCCTCGGACATACGCCTGTCGAGCAGCACCCGCTGCTGTCCGAACAGGCGTTGCGGCATCACGTGGTGGAATCCGGGCTGGAAGGACTGGAGTTGTTGCCAGGCAGCCGCCGGTTCCGCGACGTCGATTTGCTGGCGAACCTTGGCGACGGCCAATCGCGAAGGGTGGTCGAGCAGTTGCGGGACTGCACGGGGCTGTTTGATTTTGTGCTGATTGATTGTCCGCCGTCGATGGGTCAGTTGACGCAAACCGCGTTAACGTCCAGCGACGAGATCCTCATGCCTATCCAATGCGAATATTTCGCGATGGAGGGCCTGCAGCAGATGATTGAAACGATTCGCGAAGTGATTCGCAGGAAACGCGGCGGCCTGGAGTTCGCCGGAATCCTGCTGACGATGTACGACGAATCGCTGGAACTGACGCACGAGGTCGACGACGAAGTTCGCGAGTTCTTTGGCGAGATTGTTTTTGAAACGGTAATTCCGCGCGACGTCGCCTTGAGCGAGGCGCCCAGCCATCGGCGGCCGGTGCTGGACTATGCACCGCGCAGTCGCGGCGCGCGGGCTTACATGGAACTGTGCATGGAGGTACTCGAACATGAACATGAACGTTAACGTTAACAAGAAGAAACGACTGGGGCGCGGCCTTGAGGCCCTCCTTAGCGCGACGGGCGAACTGGACGAGCAGCACGTGATGGACGCCACCGGTGCTCCGGCAGGCGGTGAGCTGATCCAGCTCAGTGTCTACGACATTGACGACAACCCGTTTCAGCCGCGCCGTGATTTCAGCGAGCCGGAGATCGCGTCACTGGCCGAAAGCCTCAAGACGCACGACATGCTTCAGCCGATTCTCGTACGCATCGTCGACGGTCGACATCAGCTAATATCCGGCGAGCGTCGCCTCCGCGCGGCAATCAAGGCCGGGTGGACTTACGTTCCCGCGCGAATTCGCGAAGCCGATGACCGGCTGGTCGCGGAACTGGCGATCGTCGAGAACCTCCAGCGCAAGGACCTCAACGCCATCGAAAAGGCGTTGTCGTTCCGCCGCTACATTGACCAGCATGGCTGCACGCAGGATTACCTCGCCAACCGACTCCAGATCGATCGTTCGACCCTTGCCAACATGATGCGACTGCTCGATCTGCCCACCGCGGTCCAGGACGCGCTTCGCGCCGACAAGATCACGATGGGGCACGCCCGCGCAATTTTGCCAATGGGTGACGAGGCAGCGCAAATCGACCTGGCCAGTCGCATCGAGCGTGACGGGCTGAACGTCCGGGTCACCGAGCGGCTGGTCGCGGACTACATTGCCCGCGAGGACACGACCGGTGCCGCGAAAATGATGCGGCCACGAACGACCAACCAGCAGCTCGAGGCCCTCCGAACGGAACTGCGGTTCGCTCTTGGAACGACCGTCGACGTCCACCAGAACGTGCGGGGAAATGGCCGAATCGTCGTGCATTTTTCCAATCAACGCGAGTTTGAACGTCTGCGTGAAATGCTCATTGAGCAAGGCCGCCAGCGCCACGCCGCGTAGTGTCCAACCGACGCGACGCCGGCAGGCCGTTAAGACCATGCGGATTCGCGGCGCACCGGGGCGCGAAAAAAAATCGTTTACCGCCGGACGCATTGCGAACACCGCCCCGTCCCGCTAACATTGAGCCGATTCAGCATCGCGGGGTGTAGCGCAGCCTGGCTAGCGCGACTGGTTTGGGACCAGTAGGTCGTAGGTTCGAATCCTATCACCCCGACTGATGGGAGTAAGTCGAACGGGCCGGTCGACTTGCTGCGCTTTACAAACAACCGGTCGACGGGGGACCGGATTTCCGTGTTCCTGGAAAAACCAGACAACCCCGACGGATTTTCGGTCGCCGACACCGTCGCAAGCGGAGCCGCCCAACGCGGCCAGAACTTCAAGCCTCATCAACCACCGGGAATCAGAACGTCCAGGATGGACTTGGCAATGGATGCACGATTGACGTTTGAACAACTGGCGACCGGCCAGACCTGGACGAGTCCCGCGCGAACGATCACCGAATCGGACGTGATCAATTTTGCCAACGTCACCGGTGATCTCAATCCCTTGCACATCGACCGGGAGTTCGCCCGGAATTCGCCTTATGGCCAGCCCATCGCACACGGACTGCTCGGATTGTCGTGGGTCGCGGGATTGGCCAGCAAGTCGCCCTCCGTTGCAACGGTCGCGCTGATTGCCGTTCGCAACTGGGAATTCACGCGCCCGCTTTTTTTTGGCGATACAGTTCACGTTCTTACCAGCATCGTCGAAAAGCAGCAGGACGCGCGGCGCAATGGGCGCATCGCCTGGAAACAGGAACTGATCAACCAACACGGCGAAGTGACCCAGCACGGGATTCTCGAGACGCTGGTCCGCGTCGGATCGATCGTTCCCCACCCTCATATCGACTCGTCTGTCGCGAACGAGCGCGACCCATCCGCAAGGCGAACCGACCGATCCCATTAGGAAAAAGGGGTTCGGTTCGAGAGTACCCGGTACCCAGTACTCCGTTCAAACAAACCGCCGCCGGACAAATTCTAAAACTCCCTGGCAATCTGCGCAACCGTTTCCGATTGCCCGGACTATGTCGGCAAAAACGGTTAAAGCGTTCTTGCCGTCCCGGACGATAACGAACCAGGGGCGAGCTACATCCCATTCACTGCGCCATCGCCTTGCCCTCGCTGAAAATCCCGCCTGTTCCACGAATCAACCATGGACCAACGCCACGAACCTGAACCGGGCAAAATTGCCAGGTCGCGCGGCGGTAGCCGGTTGTATGCGTGGTGCGTCGCGGCCGGAACGGTCCTTGTCGCGGGACTCTTGTTATGGCCGCTGACCGTGAATACCTTCCGGTCGACGGCGGGTTTTCAGCTCAGTTACGATCCGACTTCGGGACTCGAAAAGGCTTCGCTCAACCGCCTAGTCATCAATGCGATGCAGGAGGCGACCTCCCGCGACGGAATTGCGACGGTAATCCGCGACATGCATCAACCGGTCACCAGTCACCTTCTGCTGGCAGCCAGTTCCGAACAGATTCGCAAGGCGACGACGATTCGCGCGCGGCCGGGCCGTTTCGCAAATTCTGTTGACTACATCGTCACGATGACAGGCGATGGCACTCCCGATGAAATCGAGTTTATCAATTCGCTGGTCGTCCGGATTAATTCGCGACTGGAGCGCCAGATCGGTTGCGAAAGCGTGAACGCCGTCGTTGCAAGGCTATCCGGCGATTTCGCGAACTATCACACGGGTGTTTTGAATCAGACGTCGGACCGGATTACTTCGGCGATCGACAGCATTAATGCGACGCGGAACGACATACAGATCATCAATAACGATCTGGCAAATGTTCTCGAGGCACCGCCGTCGGGCGAAGTCTTCGGGCGACCGGCATTTCGCGGCGGGCCGAGTGAACTGGAACAACTCAAGGGGGAGCGCGAGCGGCTTCTTGCGCAGCCGAGCATGACGGTCTATCACGCGGAGGTCACCGCCGTGCAACGACGCATCGAGGCGCTCACGGGCACGCAATCCGACAATACTTCCGCATCGGGAGGCGGGGACTTTCAGTTTCAGGGAACCACGGGCGGCGTCGTTCGAAACCGGTTCGCGACGCCGTCAACGCAATCTGCCGGTTCCAATCCTTCGGCGGGGACCGCGCCCGCTTTTAACGTCTCGATTGCCACGATCGTTGATGAAATTGGCCGAATCGACCTGAGTGAACCGGGACAGGAGCTGCAAGCACTCAACGAATCACTGGCCGAAAGCCGTGAAAGTTCCACGAAAATCCTTAACCGAATTACCAGCCATTCGCGTGGCGCGCTGGCGGCCGCCTCCCCCGTATCGATGACCGGAATTCACAAGGCCACGTTCAGTCAGCCCGTTGGCGGAGTCCCGGCGGGTCGCATTTTCCTGTGGATGTGCGTCGCGGCGGGGCTGTTCGGTGCGGCCGTCGCCGTTACTTTTGATCCAAAGACGCGAAAGCGCCGGTTCCGCTCGCTCGCCCAGCTCCAGCAACGCCTTGGCGTGCCGGTCGTTGGTGTCGTTCGCTCGCGTCCGCTCGTCGAGACGTCGACTTCGTTCCGCGGCAAGACGGCTGCCAACGTTGTGAGGCTTTGTGAATGGTCGCTGCTTGCGATCGCCCTGCTGCTGGTTGTCGCCGTGTTTTGCAACAGTCAAGTGGCGTCGGCCTTTCTCGCCAACCCGTTTCACGGCGTCACGCAAACGGTCTGGATGTTGACGTCTCACGGCTAGACGGAATTGTTACCCCTTCCAGTCAAGTAAAACCCCCAAGAACTGGCCCGAACATGTATCTGGAACACTTTCAACTTGCCCGCCAGCCATTTTCGATGGTTCCCTCGGCTGCGAACTGCATCATGGCACCCGGATTCAAGCGGGAATACAACCGCTGTGTGCAGGGAATCGAACAACTGCGCGGTCCGGTCCTCGTCGTTGGGCGTTCAGGATGCGGCAAGTCGACGATGCTCGCGGCGATCGAACGACAGTTCACCGACTCGCTCCGTACGATCGTGCTCAATTCGGCGATGATCGGCAGTCGTCTCGAATTGGTTCAATGCGTGATGTTTGAACTGGGGCTGCCCTATGAAAGTGAGAACCTGGGCCAGATTCGTCTGCGGCTGATGGACCACCTCAAGTCTCCACGTCATTGTCCGCGAGGCTTGTTGCTGCTTGTTGACGAAGCCCACTTGTTGACGACCGACGTGCTGGAGGAGCTGCGGATGATGACGAACCTCGTTTGCGCCGGGCGGACGCAAGTGCGGCTGGTGATCGCCGGTTCCCACGGACTTGAGGAGAAACTTGCGGAACTTGAGTCATTCAATCAGCGCATCGGAGTACGTTGCGGGCTTGCCCCGATGACTCGAACGGACACCATGCTCTTCGCACTCGGACAAATCCAGTTATGCGGGCGCGATGGACGCGAGATTTTCCTGCCGACGGCTCTTGAAGAAATTCACAAAATCTCGGAGGGAATCCAGCGGGTTGTTTGCCAGGTCTGCGATACCGCGCTGCAAATGGCTGCCGAACGTGACGAGGCGAAAATCAATGGCGACCTGATCCAGTTGGCGTGGTGTGAATTGCACCAGTTGCCTCTACCGGAATCGAGACCCGAATCGTTGGCCAAACACGACGAGGATTCCCCGGGCATCGTCGAATTTGGCAGCCTTGACGACGAGCCGGGCCAGCCGCGACAACGCACCACTTCGACAAAACCCGCCGTGGCTCAACATCCCGCAATGGCGACGATCGATGCCGGCAACGACGACGATGGGGCCGACGATTCCGAATCGACGATCAATGATCTCTTGCAACAGTTGCACGACATCGAGGCGCGGGAACTGCCCGTCGACAAGGAACCGCCGCGGCGCATGGAGCCTGACAGTTCGCAATTGTTCGGCGAGACTTTCGAACAAGACGAACCGGTCGTCGATATTCAGTCGCAACGCACAGCGGACCTCAATCGCCGGGCCGCCGCGTTGCGGGTCGAGGAAGTACCCGAACTCCAGCCTCCTCCGCCGCGACGATCCTGGACTCTGATGGAGCCAGAAATCGTTTGCACCACCATGTCGGTGGCCGATCTCGGATCGCTCAATCTGAATTGCGCTGGCGTTACCACGTCGGACGATCAACCCGCGCACCTTGCGGAACAACCCGGTCCTCTCGCACCGCGAAAGAGCCCGCAACCATCCAGCATCCCAATGCCGGCAATCGACGCTCCGGCGGGGGAGGTTTCACCGGGACAGGCAATTCGCATGGAGTACCACGAATTATTCCGGCAATTGCAAAGCCAAACGTCTCAACCCGGACCCTGACTCGTTGGCTCGACACACATCGACTGGTGCCAAAATGAATTCCGTTCTCGAGTATATTCGTCAACTCAACCACGAGTCCGTTCGGCTGCGCGACGAATGGCTCGACCGACTGCGGCATGTCGAATGCGATTCGACCGAACGCGGCTTGACCCCGGAGGTCGTTGTGGACCCTGGTTCGACGGTCAAGTTGTCGACACGACCGGCACATTCTCCAGAGCCACCCGTCACGACGGTGCAGCGCCCATTTGTTGAAAAGCGGGTTTCGGAATTGCAAGCTCTCCCGCGGGAGCTCTCCGTACCTACAAGCTCCGCGACAATGACCGGAAAACCGGTCTTTCCTGTCGTCGATACATGGCAGGACCTCGACGAGCTACTCCGTGAAGTCACCGGCGAATCATCGTTGCCTGCCATCTCCGACGACGACTTGACGGAAATCGTCCGTGCGTCGCGGCCCTCTTCCACTGGAAAACCCGCCACATTGCCTCCCGCCGCAACTGAATCCGTCGCTGGTGTTCACGTGATGGAGCCGGAATCGGAGGCCGAACTGCCGTATGAAATCATGGATTCCTCTCCGGAATGGGGCCATTCGACGACCCACTTCCAAACGCCAACCCGGATTGCGAACCGCGAACCGGGCGTGGACGTTGCGCAGAGCGACGAAGAATCCGATGCCCTGCCCGGTCCCGCGACGGCCCCAAGATCAATTGAGCGAATTGTCGACCGGATACTCGACCGGTTTCCCACCGGCGTCCCCGTAACGCTTATGTTCGCGGCGACGAACTCGACAATCAACGTCGATGGACTTGCCGTGCGAGTCGTCGAGGCTCTTGCGAACCGCGAAACGGGAAAACTGCTTCTGGTGGACGGCAATTCGGGTTCGCGCCGGTTGTCGGCCACAATGGGAGCACCTCGAAACACGGGACTGACTGAAACGATCAATCGCGGAATCGCGTTAAATGAATCGTCGATCGCAACCGACAACGGACGCCTCGATTTTCTCCCGTTTGGAACTGGCGAAGTCACTCATCGGAAACTGGGTCACGCCCGTGCGGCGGGTCTGAACAGGCAGTTCCAGCAGTCATACGACCTGACGCTCGTCAGCGGCGGACCGATTCACGAGAATCTTGCCTGGTCGTGGGCACCGTTTGTCGACGGTTTGTATTTGCTCGTTGATCTTGACCGCGGCGACCGCGACGAAACGCGGCGCGTCGTCGAGCAATTGCGACACCGTGCCGTTCGATTGGCCGGTTGCATCGCCATTCGTTCCGTCGACTGAACGATCCCGACGGCTATCGTCCGGGCACGACGACCTGAATGGTTGCCGGAACCGATTGCACGTTGCCGGAATCATCGACGCCACGGCTGCTGATGTACAGCCGCCCACGCAACTCGGCGTGGCTGTAGCTCCACGCCTGTGTCCGCCGCCGCACGGGCAGTTCCAGATAAGTCCACCGTTCTACCCATCGCGCGCCAGTCCAGTACCGGTCGGTTCCTTCGTCGCGAATAACCAGTCTTACGGCGGTTGCGAACCGCTCGTCGCGCGCGGTCCCGTTGATTTGAAACGATGGAATTACTGCTTGCGATAGTGGGGTTGTAATCGCGGTCGTCGGGGGTGTCGTATCGATCCGGAAAATAACTGAAGGCGCGGTGGTGGCCGTGCGTCCCGGCTGGTCGACGGCGCGCGCCGAGACGATAAGCCATTCGTCCGGCGATAAATCGGGCAAGCCGCCGTATCGCCAGGCCGTGAGCATTTGTCCCTTCCGCGCCAGTTCCGCCGGAACGACCACCGCGGCGGGTCGCCAGTCCGCTCCGTCCCACCACGAGAAATCGGAAAGTCGCTGAATGGAAAGATCAACCTGTTCGATTCCCGCGGCACCCTCGGCGACCCCGGCAAGAGCGGCGTGCCGGTTGACAACTTCACCCGATTGAAAGGGGAGTCTAATGGTCGTCAACGGCGGAGCGTCCCACGAGCCTCGTGCCGCGCGAAGCTTTTCCGCCAGCCCCTCACGCCGTTCAGCCGACAGTGAATCGTACTGGTTCTCCAGTTGATAAGGGTCCGCCGCGAGGTCATAGAACTCCGGCGTTCCCGCACCCCACTCAACGTACACCGAGTCAAAGAACCTCAAGGCAAGCGACGCAAAGTCAAGGTCTTCGCGCCCGACGACTCGCGACTCCCAGTTTTCAATCAGCACCGAATCGCGCCATCGCCGCGGTTCAACCGAACTTGGATCGCGGACAAGTGGCATAAATGAAGTTCCATCGACAAAGTTCGCGACCTTCCCGC
Organism: Pirellulaceae bacterium; assembly: GCA_041747075.1. GTDB lineage: Bacteria > Planctomycetota > Planctomycetia > Pirellulales > Pirellulaceae > CAJQPP01. Next base: position 2,013 of record JBGTFW010000262.1, on the reverse strand, counting down.
CGCCCAGTTCCACGATCGTCGGCGCGAGATCAATATGGGCAAGCAGATGGCCCGCACTTTCCCCGGCGGGAACGTCTGGCCCGGTGACGTACAACGGCACGTTGGTTGAGCGATGAAAGGCGTCTGACTTGCCGAACAGCCGGTGATGTCCGTTGCTGTATCCATTGTCCGACGTGAGGATGATGAACGTCTCGTCCGCCACTCCGGTCTCGTCCAGCACTTGCAAAAGATCGCCGAAAAGGTCATCGACCGACTTCATCGCGAGATATCGCTCTCGATGCCGTTTTCGGGCATAGGCAACGAGGCGATCATTCAAGGGAGCAACGCCGCGCATGACCGTTGACTTGTCACTTATGTCGGCTTCGTTAAAGTCCGGATCGTCGGCGGGCTCAAGGTCCGGCCACAGTTCCAAATACTTGCGTTCGACCATCCCGTGCGGTGAAGCGGGGGATTCATTGTGCGGGGCAAGCGGGTTGTAATAGAGAAAAAATGGCTGTTCCGATCGCGCGGCAACGTGCCCCCTCAGCAATGCGACGATCTCTTCGCCTTCCACTCGGGTCCGGTAATTCCCGACAGCCTCACGCGTGACGCGCCCATCGGGATGTTCGGCGTTGGTAAATCGGTACGTCGCGAAATAGTCGCCGCCGCGACTGGAGCGAAAATCGTCCCACCCCGCCGGCACCACGTTGAGAATTTCGCTATGCAGGAACTTTCCGACCATCATCGTCCGGTACCCGGCGGCTTGCATCCACGTTCCCAAATCGTCGTTCAAATAGCCCCTTTCGGCATATTGGCGCATCCCGCCGCCAAACCCGTTGGACCGAACCGAACCGGGATCGTTGGTGCGGATTCCCGTATTATGGGCGTATTGACCCCGCAACAAACATGCTCGCGACGGACCGCAAATCGGAGTCGTCACATGGCAGTTGGAAAATCGCAGGCCCGTCGTCGCCATGCGATTCAGATTGGGGAAATACTTTTCGAGTTGTTCAGGCGAAACCAGGTCCGCGTCCGCGTCGTCGAGATTGATGAGAATGATGTTGGGTTGCCGTGACGCGCTGATTTGCGCTGACGCCTGGGGCGTGGCCGGGTCAATCGTCGCGAACGCAATCGCCGCAACCAGACCGGGCAGCCAAATCCATCGGAAGCCTGGGAAGGCAGATTGGGGCATGACGACGACGATCGGACTGGCGGGCGGAAACAAACGATTCCATGATACGCCGAACAATACGAATCAGCGACTCCGGTTTCAATGGTTCGTTCACCTCGATCAATACCAGTGTGGAACAATTGTCCCAATTGTTCGTTCACCTCGCGATCGATCCAGTGTGGAACAATTGTCCCAACTGTTCTACACTCAAATCCGTCTCATGCTGACCGTCGCAAAAAATGCGAAATTGGAACTCACAACTCGATGATCCGCCTCTCAAACTCCTCGTAATCATCCCGGTTTACAACGAAATCGCCACGCTCCCGTCGCTCATGGAGCAGATTCGCAGCCGCCTTCCGCAAGCCCATATTCTCGTCGTCGATGACAGCTCGCCCGACGGGACGGGGCAATGGGTCGCGCGACGCGGGCGTGACGACGCGCGGATCGAATTGTTGACGCGGGCCGGTCGCGATGGACTCGGCAGCGCAACAGCCGACGGAATCCGTCACGGACTGACGCTCGGACCCCAGTGGATCGCCACGATCGACGGCGATTTGAGTCACAACGTCACGGACCTCGCCGCGATGATCGACCGAGTCAACGCGTCGGAGGACGTTGACATCCTGATCGGCTCGCGATATGCGCCCGGTGCCCGAATTGAATCCTGGAGTCGTCGAAGACGTATCGCCTCGCGGCTGGTTAACATCGCGGCGCGGCGGGCGCTCGGTCTCTCGGCCATTCGGGACGTTTCCAGTGCGCTCCGCGTCTATCGCGCGGCGTTACTGGAAAAAATTGAGTTCGAGCGTCTGGAAAGCCGCGGGCATCCCTGGCTGGAGGAAATACTCCTGCATGCATTGCGGTAC
>JBGTFW010000261.1:0-5287 GCA_041747075.1 Pirellulaceae bacterium | reverse complement strand
TGCCGGCAACGCCGTCGTCGTTGAGCCGCAACAGGGGCCCGATCCTGCCAATGAAGTTCCGATTGAGGAACCGCAATCACCTGGACCGGCTGTCGGAATTCAAACGATCCTTCCACCGGCAATGACGTTTATGGAAGTTCCGCCGGCAAGCAAAGGCCGTCTCGACGCGAAGGCCGGCAGGGCAGCGCCTGCAATGGATGCTGCAAATGACAGTGCCTCGGCAAGTTCTCTCAAGAGCTTTTCCGACCCGAATGAAGATTTTGTCACCGACCTGTTTTCAAGGACGGGCGTCGAGGATGTCGCGCCCCCCGATGTTGCGTGGGAAACGGTCGGAACAGCATGCGTGGACGGCCCGCCGTCGGAAGACGTAATTCCGCGCCTTCGCGCGACGACCGCCGGCAACGAGGACCGCGATAGCGATCAGGTTCCCGCGCACAATGCGGTTTTTCAGCCCCCGGCCTCCCATGCGAAGATCGTACCGCATTGGGGTGAAACACTTTGGATTCCGCCGGCGGCGGTCGAACAGGTTCCGGCAACCGGACCCGACTACGAGCAACGCATGTTTCCGGGATTTCCGGGTCCGCCGACTCCCGAAAGCGAAGTCATTGCGCCGCGAAGCGCCCAGCCCCAATCGACCGACACGGTCCGTTAGGTTTGATGTTACCGGGATGGATTGTTTTTGATGCCGTCGGGACGTTGATCCTGCCTGCCGAACCGGTAGCGAGGGTCTACCAGCAAGTGGGGCGGCTTTTCGACGTCGACCTGACGACCGACGAAATTGAACGGCGGTTTTCCGAAGCGCGCGCGGCGCACTTTCCCGCGCGGACGAATTGCGTGACGAGCGAAGCGATGGAACGCGAACGCTGGCGGCGCGTGGTCATCGACGTCTTTTGGGAAGCCAGCAATTCCAAAACGCTGTTCGATGAGCTTTGGCGGCATTTTGCCCGCCCGGAAAGCTGGTCGGTCCCGGACGACGTGGCACCGGCGTTGTCGCTATCGCGCGCTGCTGGAATTGACGTGGCAATCGCCTCGAATTTTGACCATCGGCTTGTCCCGATTTGCCGTTCCCTGGAAGAATTGTACGAAATCAAGGAAATTCACTACTCGGCGCACATCGGCTTTTGCAAACCCGACTCGAGATTCTACCAGTGTATTGCCTGCGAACTCGGTGCATCCCCCGAGCGGCTGCTGATGATTGGCGACAGTCGCGAAAACGATGTCGCTGCCGCGCGACGGGCGGGATGGAACGCAAGGTTACTTGACCGGTCGAAAGCCGACCTCGTGGTCACGATCTCACGGGTCATTACGGATGATAGTTCTGAATGACGACTGGCGACAGTTCCTTGATTCAGGGTAGGGAACAATTGGGACAATTGTTCTACATTGGCCCTGACTCCGGAAGACTTGCAACAGGTCTTGTACGACCAATTACAATGGCGTTTGGAGAACACGTGAGATTTTCTCAATCCACAAACACCTGACGACGACCAATTTCCGGAACGGGTGCTTTGGCACAAATGTTGACTGGCACAAATGTTGACTGGCACCGAAACCATTGACGTACCGCCGGTCGTCGCGTCCGTCAGGAACGCGTCGGTCAAGGTTGAGCTGTTTCGCGGCAAGGGTGTCGATAAAGCGTTGGAGGGGACGTGGAAGAAATGGCTCGTCAACCATAGCGAGTTACAAGGGGGGTGTTTCCATCCGGAATTCCGGAGGGCGGTCGCGGCCGTTCGCGCCGATGTCGAGCTTGCGTGTATCGAGTCGGGAGGCAATCTTGTCGCGCTATGGCCCTTTCAGCGAGTGGCGAAAAAGGTCGCACACCCGGTGGGAGGGCTTCTCAATGATTTTCAGGCAATCATCGCGGACCCGCAAAGGCGCGAGTCGATTGATTTCAATTCGGTCCTTCACCAGTGCCGTCTTGCTTACGCGCCTTTTCACGCGATGCGTTTCCAACCATTCGTCCGCGGGATGCACCGTTTCGCGACCATCGAGAGTCCCCATATTGAATTGGGCGAGAGTGTCGAGAGTTACCTCCGGTGGCTGCGGCGAAACAGCGTGGCGTTGAAGCGACAGCCCCAGAAGCGCCGCCGCATGGAGCGCGAACTTGGGCCGTTGCGCCTGGAGTTCGACGTTCGAGACCCGGCGATCCTGGAACGGCTGATTGAATGGAAGCGTTCCAGATTTCGTCGCACACGCACGTTTGACATTCTCTCCGTCGGATGGACACAGAACCTGCTCCGCGAAGTTTTCACCGTCAACCAACCGGGATTTCGGGGTCTCCTTTCCGGTCTGTGGGCAGGCGACCATCTCGTCGCTGCTCACTTCGGAATGCTGGCGGATCACGTGCTGCATTACTGGTTTCCCGCCCACGCCGGGGAGTTTGCGTACTGTTCACCGGGGACCCAGTTGCTTGAGGAAATGACCGCCGCCTGTTGCGCACGGGGAATCACCCGGATCGACCTTGGATACGGGGACTCCCCACTCAAGGATCGATTCGCCAATGGTGGCGTCACGGTCAATGCGGGGTGCTTTTCAACAACACGTGCCGCGGCCATTGGAGGGCACTTCCGGTACCGCGTTCGGCAGGCGATCAAGCGAACGCCTTTCAAGGAGACCGCGAAATTGCTTGTCCGTCGCGTCGCACCCGATTTCGGCAAGGGGATCGTGCGGTGATGACTGGACGAACTGCAGTTCGTCCTGCGTGAATGGCGGACGACTCTTCTTGTGGCGGGGGACTTCGCGCCCTACATTGCGGCTTGAGTGATGCGGTTCAGGAATTGCCAGGCACCTGCGACGAATGAAAACTCCCTCCGGTCCGGTTGGTTTCGCGTGTCTTAACCTCACGCAATTTTTCGGGGCGGCCAACGACAACGTACTCAAGCAAGTCCTGATCTTCGGGCTGGCCGTTAACGGACTGTGGCAAGGCGTGTTTGGAAGTGGCGCACAGGCGTGGGCGTCGCTTTGTCTGGCGATTCCCTTTGTGGTTTTTTCGGGATTCGCGGGGCAGTTCTCCGACCGCTACAGCAAGCGATCAGTCATCATCGTCGTCAAGCTCCTGGAAATTGCAATTGCCCTGTTGGCATTGTGGGGATTCTGGACGACCAATTTGTGGATCGTCATTTTCGCGATGGTCCTGATCTCCGTGCAGAGCGCTTTTTTCACCCCCGCAAAATTCGGCATCCTTCCGGAGATCACCGATCCTCCGAAACTCAGTCGCGCCAACGGCACACTGAACATGTTTACCTATATCGCCGTGATCCTCGGTAGTGCCGTGGGAGGCGCTATTTACGATGCCTTCGCGCCCGACAGGAAAAAGTTTCCCGATGCCGATCCGCTCCTTTGGCTGCCGGGTGCCGTGATTCTGCTTGTGGCGATACTTGGAGCCGCCGCGTCGTTGGGTCTTCCACGCGTTGGAGCGCGAAATCCCGGGCTGCCGATCAAGCTCATGTTTTTTCGCACCTATTTGGAGACCTGGCGAGACATCCGGGATACGACGCTCGCGTCGGTAATCATCGCGTGGTCATTCTTCTACCTGATTGTCGCGGGAATCGCGATCTTGATCCTCCCCGATTACACGGAATTGCTGAATATCTCGGCGACCTGGACTTCGATTCTCATGGCGGTTCTCGGTATATTCATTGGGATCGGCGACTTTGTCGCGGGACGCGTTTCCGGTCACGCCATCCGTCCCGGCCTGATTCCAGTGGGAGTCATTCCGGTGACGCTGCTTTTTTTCTGGCTCGGACTGATGCCCAACCATTTCTGGTCGGTGCTGGTCGCCTTGTCGATGACGGGTTTCATGGCGGGTTTCGCGATGGTTCCGCTGCAAACGTTGACGCAGCACTTGTCCCCAAAGGAGGAATTGGGGCGCATCCTCGGCTTGTGGACCTGTCTGTCGTTTGTCGGGGTCATTCTCGGCAATTTGATCTTTTTGCTCGTCAAGCGGACCGGCATGGCATCCAACCGGGTATTTCTTGTTTGCGGTGCCCTCTGTCTCGTTCTCACCGTCGTCTATTACCGTTGGTGGAGGGAACCGTTTGCGCGGGCGGCCCTGTTCAAAGAATCGAGGAAGCGCGGCTAGAAGTCCGAACCGGCGGTCCACGGCGGTTGTCCTGCGGGAATGAGCAATTTCTTTCAAACCAGCACGGAAGTCGCCGAGTTCGCACAACGATTTGCCGACCGCGTCCACGCCGAGGACCTCTCGATCGGTGACGACGTCGCCGTCTTCGCGGTGACGCTCGAGTTCGTGTCGTTTCTCTGGTGCCCCGCCGATTTATCGCTCCTGCCGCCCAGCGAGCCGGTACGGATCGCGTTGCGCCCGTACACCGAGCACGAGCCACTCAAGGTTCGGGCGATTTGCTTGCCCTTTCTTCTCTGTGAGCGACCGGAGGGAAAGCACATTGTCCACGACGTCCGCCGCGTGGAACTTGTGAGGTTGAGTGCGTCGTTTGCCAAACGGGTTCGATCGGCGCTCCGGCGTGACAAGAAAATGAAGGACGAAAAACGGGGTCCGGGCAAGAAGTCAAGAAAAAAGAAAACTCGCAAGTCCCTTTAGTTCCACGTGTGAGGGGACAACTCGAGCTGATCCTCCGCGCCTACCGAGCGGAGAAGGCCACCGGCTACCCCGCGTTCCACGGGAAGAAGGCCGGCCGCTTGATCGCCGTCGGGCCGGTGAACATGCCGGTGACCCGGCTGTTCGTTGAGGAAATCATCGTCGAGTGCCGCAAGAAGACCATCACCAAGGTGGACATCCTCGGCTTTGAGTTCGAGATGGGCTTGTTCCCCAACGTGCTGGACGAGGCCCGGGCAAAGGGGATCGACATCGCGCCGAAGTACATTCCGGCCGAGGTGTTCGACAAGCGGGCGGTGGAGAAGAATCAGTACCCAGGGAACTGGAATACAAGCACGACGCGCCAGCGAGTGAGTCGAAAGGTGCAGGGGGCAGGGAGTCGAAAGATGCACGTACACTCGCTGGCGCTACGTGCTTGTATGTGGAGGAGGTTCAATGGGAGGAGCGCTGGACGGGCGATTTCATTTTTGAAAACGAGTGGCAGTCATTTCGCACAAAGAAGGACCGTTCGCTGGAACTGACGAGCGCGGCGAAGGAAGTAAATCCCGGCAGGCGGAAGATCGCGGTGAAGGTGGTGGACGCGATCAGTTCAAAGCGTGGTGCACTCGGAATCTAAAGAAGCGACATTCGAATCGAGAACGATTCTGGACGGAAGGCGGGAGTTGCCGCTGGATCAATCACAACGATAATCTCGAATCCGCGGTCGTGTACGTAAAC
>JBGTFW010000260.1:0-2774 GCA_041747075.1 Pirellulaceae bacterium | reverse complement strand
TGGCGGCGGCGGCGGCGGTGGACTGGGCGGTGGTGTCTTTAACATTCCACCCGGAATGCGTGGTCGCGTCAAGATTGCAACCGTTTGCCTTGAATTCAACAAGACCGACCCGAAGCCGAGCATCGATTATGAAATTCGGCCCATCACGGACCTCAGTTCCGATCCGGCGATTTTCCAGATTTGCCGGATGCTCGCCAATGATGAAGTTGCCCAGCCAGTCGCCCAGGCGGCTGCATGGCACCGCACCGACAGTATGACTTGGGAACAGTTGCTCGCGCATGATCGCGTGCGATTGAGCAATGGCTATTACGAGCGATTCTTCTCGCCGGAACAAGTCTACTGGGCTCGCGAGGTAGTCGTTGAAGCCGGAATCCGCGCACAGCGCGACGCCAATGCAACCGGGCAACCCGCCCAGTCGTGGCGCTCGGACATGGGCGGCAAGTAGCTGACGAACCCGGGGCAACGGTACCTCGTTGAACAACATCCTGAAGTGGCGTCGCCTGGCGATGCCACTTTTTTCTTGAATGCCAGGAAACCAGCGTGGCCGAAGCTGTCTGCACATGACTCGGCAAGCTGGCAGCTTGCCCCACGTGCGGTGTCCGCCAGGCGTTTCGCGGGTACAATCGAGGGTGGCAGATGAGCCTGCGGACAACTTCCGAAACATCCTGGAGAGACGACGCAATGTTATCGAAATTTCCCCGAACGGTCGCGTTCCTGTTTCCATTGACCTTGATCGGCTTGCTCGCCCTCAATCCGCCCCGCGCGTCCGGTCAGTCGGAGGAAATGCAAAAAGAAAACGACGTCCTGAAAACAACAGTTGAGAGATCCGTCAGGTTTCTCCGCGACGCCCAGGCCGAAGATGGTTCATTCAGCAGCTATGCCGGTCCTGGTGTCACGGCGCTGATCGTTACGAGCTTGCTCAACAACGGGTATACGGCCGACGATCCAATGGTTGAAAAGGGGGTCGCGTATGTACACGGTCATGTTCAGCCGGACGGAGGCATCCACGCCAACGAATCCCTTTACAAGAATTACGAAACGAGTCTTGCGGTAATGATGTTCGCGGCCGCCAACGCCGACGGCAAGTACGACAAGGTCATCGCCGGTGGCGATACGTTTCTGAAACGGATTCAATGGGGTGCCGACGAGCATCCTGTCGAATCGTCCGACACCCGTTACGGAGGATCGGGATACGGCAAGCATGGTCGTCCGGACCTGTCTAATACCGCGTTTACCATCGAGGCGCTTCGCGCCGCGGGGAACGACGGGAATTCAGAAGCTATTCAACGGGCGCTCGCCTTTGTCTCGCGTTCACAAAACCTGCCTTCAGAGCACAATACAACCGGGCTGGCCGAAAAGAACCCGGACGGAGGTTTCTACTATACGCCGGCCGGGGAGGGCGAAAGTCAGGCGGGTTCGACCGACGGCGGCGGGCTACGCAGTTACGCCTCGATGACCTACGCCGGGCTGAAAAGCATGTTGTACGCGGGCGTTGATCGCGATGACCCGCGGGTCCAGGCCGCCGTTGAGTGGATTCGACGGAATTACGACCTGGAATCCAATCCCGGCATGGGCTCGGCTGGCCTGTATTACTATTACCACGTCTTTGCCAAGGCGCTCGCCAATTTCGGCGAGGATACGCTGGTCGACCATGAGGGAACGAAACACGATTGGCGCGCCGAGTTGCTTGCTGAACTGGCGGAGCGCCAAAACGAGGATGGTTCGTGGACCAACGCGGAAAACGACCGCTGGCTGGAAAACGATCCCAATCTTGTGACAGGCTATGTACTGCTTGCGCTGGCCTGGTGCAAGCCCGCGGAATAACGGATATTCGAAAAACGGCCCGTACCCGGTTTGCGGGCATTGCTGGAATCTAATGAGCAACTCGTCCGATCCCCGCGACGACGACTTTACGATTGACGCGGCCACCGCGCGACGCAAGGAGGATTCCGCGCCGCGGGAACGGGTCAAAAAACCGACGCCTGACCCGGAGGAATTCGGCGTGCCCGGCGAGGATATTAGTGCGACTCTGGGTGCAAGCGGGCCTCGGCCAGTTCCTGTCGCACGGACCGTCACAGGTGACGCCGAGCGGACGATTGATTACGCGGAGGAAAACTATTTCGGTGGAGACAAAGGCGCGCCGGCGAATCTGGAGTCGACGTCCCCTTCCGCATCGGAAACCGGCTTGGCGCGCGGAGGAGTCACCCCTGACGGTGCCGCACCGCGCGAAGGCATCGATTCGCCGGGAACACAACGGGACGCCACGATCGATGCTCGACCACGCGACATGGCTCCCGGCGATCGGACGGCGGACGCGGAACGCTCGCTCACGGCCGTTCGCGAGGCGGGAAAATCGCGGCGCTCTCGACAGACCTTGCCCGAACGAATTTCCCGTTACGAGACAATCTCGCTGCTCGGTGAAGGGTCCTTTGGACTGGTACTCAAGTCGCGTGACCCGAATCTCGACAGGCTCGTCGCCGTCAAGATCCAGAAGAGCAGCACCATCCATTCCGGCAGCAGCGTCGACCGGTTCCTCCGCGAGGCCCGTTCGGCGGCGCAATTGCGTCATCCCAATATTGTACCGGTGTTTGAGTATGGCGAGTTCGCCGACAATCACTTCATCGTTTACCAGTTTATCGAGGGGCAGACTTTCGCGGAGTGGATCGGCAAATCCAGTCCTTCCTTGCGTGAAAAGGCCGAGATGTTCGCACTCATCTCGGACGCACTCGACTACGCACATTCGGACGGGATCGTCCACCGCGACATCAAGCCCG
>JBGTFW010000259.1:0-23781 GCA_041747075.1 Pirellulaceae bacterium | reverse complement strand
CCGCCCCCCCCCCCCCCCCCACGCCGCCAAGCATTTTTTGCGTGTAATTATCCGAATTTTGACATCGCCGAACGCGCAAGAGTTCGGGAGCCTTCCGTAACGGGGTTGGGTGAGGCGGCGACTCCGTCGAGCAAGTCATCTCGTGAATCATTGGCAGTTGGCTGCAGCCAAATTGGCAAGCATTCGGGATCTCCGCGAGAGTTGCCCAAACTCAAAACAATTCGACTACAATTCTGGTGGGTGACGCGGCAATTGGGCTACACAGGCAGCCTCTCGCTATAATTTAGCCGAACCGCGCTCCAGGCAATACTCCCCGGCACGAATCGACTGGACGACCGCGCCAAATCTCAGTTCGGCGGGTCGATGATTCACGTTTACCGAAAATGTCCGAAAGTGAACTGCTTGCCCGAATGTTTGTCGACGAATCGGCGGAACTGGTCGACCAGTCAATCGCGAAAGTCCGCCATTGCCTCGCGCAATTGACAACGGAACAAATCTGGCGGCCTCCCCATGCCGGCGGCAACAGCATCGGGAATCTGCTGCGGCACATGTGCGGCAATCTTCACCAGTGGATTTCTTCCGGGATTGGCGGCGCGGCCGATCAGCGCGACCGGGAATCAGAGTTCTCCTCCCGCGACGAAATGCCACCGGCCGAGTTGTTGAAAATAATCGAGACGACGGTCAAAGCGTGCCGCCACGTCCTCAACCGGCTGGGTGCGAGGGAACTGGTCGAGGGGCGGACCATTCAGGGCTTCGACGTCAGTGTGCTGCAAGCGATTTCTCACACGACGACGCACTTTCTGGGACACACGCACCAGATCATCCTGATCACGCGATTGATTCTCGGAGAGCAGTACGTCTTTCACTGGACGCCCGACGGCCCGCGAGACCGGGTTCCCGTATAGACGGAGCGGCGGGGCGACTACTGATTCATCCGTTTGACAAGCAGACCATCGATGCGACCGCCTGCGCAACCAGTTCCGGAAGCCGCGCAAGAAAATCGTCGGGATACACGAGTCCAGTTTGCCATCGCGGTCCGGTATATTGTGGCAGGGAAATTTCCCGCTGCGCGGCCGACGGTCGATCGGCTTCAATCAACAACTTTAGCGACCCGCCTCGCTCACCCAAGTCCGTCGTATCGTCGATTTCCTTGATTTGCCACGACGGACCGGGAGAAGCGCTGGTGAGGACTTCACGCATTTTCTCCCGAAAGGACGCGCCAATCAACGGAGCGGGAGGGCGAATTCCAATGACGTTTTCGCGCATGTCAAGGCAATCGAGCAGGTCCGCGACCGACAGTCGGCAGACCGGGTGATGCATGGACGGTGCAATTTCCGTGGCGGGCCTGAGCACGAACCGCCGAAAGGACATTCGCGGATGCGGGACCGTGACCGCGGGTTCGACAACCAGACGTTCGCCGAAGAGCAGCAAATCCAGGTCAATCGACCGGTTTCCACTCGCGACCCGGTTGCGAATCCGCCCGCCGCGCGACTCGATTTCCAGCAATTCCCCGACCAGTGCCGCCGGTTGCAGCGCGGTTTCGATTGCGAGACAGCCGTTAAGAAAAAGTTCGGTGGGCGAACCGATCGGTACGGTCTCGATGAGCGAACTGCGGCGGATGAGGCTGGTTCGCGGCAACCATTCGACCGCCTGGACCGCGGATTCGACGTGCGCCTCGCGGTCTCCGGCATTGGAGCCGACAGCGATCAGGCAAGCGGTCATGAGGAGTAGAGAAAAAACAAACGGTGCGGTGCGTCCTGCACCGCCACCGCGCCTCGGCCAGAAAACGTAATGGTCCGCTTTCAGGACCAATCGACCTGTGTGCCCACGGGTCGTCCTGACCCGTGTTCCGGCGACACAAAAACATGGGAGCGGCGTCGTGCCATAACGTCCTGGCAATGCCGGGACGTCAAAGGTCGATCCCTCGGTCGACACCCAATTCGCTCTGGCGTTCGGCATCCGCGGGGCGGTTGTCGGACGCGTCGTTGACACGAAACTGAATTGCGGGGTCACGCCGCAACAAATCAGGTAACGGCTTATTCTGGGGATCGACGGACCCTTGTCAAGCAATCTTCACAAGCTTTTCTAAAGAAACTTTTTTGGGGAAAATTTGGCGCAGTTCACTGCCGGAGACAGCGCGCGACGCATCGGAAAAAAGCACCACTTGAGCCTGTCAAGATATTTCCAGCCTTTTTTTGACGGGATTTTCCGGTACTTGTGCGCACTTGACAAAATCACGCATGCCGCGCACTTCACCGCGTCCTTCCATTTCTCGCGCATTGCAGTCCTTTCACAACGCGATCCTGAAATGTATGGCTCGCACCCGTTTCGTGCATCCGCGGTCAAATCATCCATCGCGCCCCGTCCCGCTATAATGGCGCAAGCAGTTCGCGCACGCGCGCGAAGCCGTTGCCGCTGCTCATCCGATCGTCCTTTTCGCGGGAGCGAACCGAAATTGGAAGTAATTACCTATCCGCATCCGGCGCTGCGCCACGTATCCAAGCCGTTGCGCCGCGTCAACAAGGCTCTCAAGGCGATCGCCACCGAAATGTTCGACTTGATGTACGAGCACAATGGCGTCGGGCTGGCCGCCAATCAGGTCAACTTGCCTTTTCAGTTGTTCGTTGTCAACGAAGCGGGAGAACGCGGTGCCGCCGACGAACGGGTCTTTATCAACCCGCAGGTGCAACGGCCCAAGGGACGTGATGAAGCCGAGGAGGGCTGTCTCAGCATCCCCGGCGTTTACGGAAACGTCATCCGACCCGCGCGGGTCCATGTCGTCGCGTGGGACCTCGCTGGCAATCCGTTCGATCAAACCGTCGAGGGCCGCCTGGCGCGGATCATTCAGCACGAAACCGACCACCTCCACGGCGTTCTCTTTCCTGACCGCATGTCCGAGTCGGCGCGGTTGGCAATCGCCCCGGAACTCGACGCATTCGAGCGGGAATTCCACCGCCTCGCGGAGCGCGAAGACAGCCTTGATCCCGATACCGTTGAGCGACGACTTGCCGAACTGGAACTGGAATACTGCTAAAACGTTATTCGTGGTTCCGCGACAACGACAAACGACGCAAAAAACTCGTACTCGTACTCAGCGAAGCGGGACTCGTACTCGTTCGCTGGTTGTCGAGTACGAGTACAAGTACGATTACGAACGCGAGCACGAGTAACCGTTAAAACAAAGGGAGACCAACCATGTCACTCTGGTCGAGAATTACGGGCGGCAAGCCCGCCCAAAAACACACGCAGGATTCGCCCGATCAAATCCGCAAGCAGGTTGCCGAGGGACGGGCGATCATCCTCGACGTGCGAAGCCACAAGGAATACGATGAAGGCCACCTCCGCGGCGTTGTCTTTATCCCGATCACTGAAATCAAGGCGCTGCCCGAGGGGGCGCGCGAGCTGCCGGGCCTCGACAAGGGCAAGATCGTCTATTGTCACTGACGTGCCGGGGGACGCGCCACGGTCGCGGCGCACATTCTTCGGACCATGGGCTACGACGTGCGGACGATCGGCGAGAGTTGTGAAGAGCTCGTCGAGCAGGGCTTTGAACCCGCCAGTTGATCAGTGCCGCCAATCGCATGATCCATTTTCGCTCCCCCTTCGGGCTCGCCCCGATGGAAGCGGGTTCAGGAACCAGGCCATCTACCCGCCGTCTCCATTCGATGATTTTTCCAGGTCGGCGATTTTCAGCAGGCCAATAAACACGGCCGAGCCGGCGATCAGCCCGCTATACCAGACCAAATGCGGGTTCCTCGCATACAACCACATTCCAACAACCGGTGCGACAAGGACCGCGATGGAAAACGAGCTTGCGTAGACCCCCATGTAATGTCCGCGATTAGCGGGCGTCGAACGCCGGGCCGCATAGGCCGCTCCCAAGGGCATCGCCAGCATTTCTCCCGCGGTCAGAATCAACATCGTCACGACGCACCACGCATAACCCGCGGCAAACGGAGAGCCGACCGCCAGCGGCAGGAGGCCAAACCCGGCGCATCCGAGCAAGTGTCCCCACGCAAAAACACGGACCAGCGGCAGATCGCGAATCGCATTGACAAGTATCAGTTCAAAAAGCACGATCACGATCGTGTTGACGGCGAACAACAGTCCGATTTGATCCTCCGACAGGTGATATTGCTCGTTGAGATACAGCGGGTACGTCCCGAGGAACTGAAAGAAAACGATGGACACCAGTGCATTGAGCGCGCAAAAGGCAACGTATCGCCCGTCGCGCCATGGAGAACGAGCACGAACGGCTTTTCCCGCCCCGTCCATTGGCGGATCGGAAGTTGCCGAGGTCGCCTGTTTCGCAATTTTGCGGCCCGTTCCGAACGTGGCCAGCATGACGAGGATGGCCGCCGCCGCGCCGATCGCGTTACCCCAAAAAAGCCACCGGTAGTCGAGCACCGCAAGAAAGCCGCCGACGGTCGGTCCAATGCTCATCCCCAGGTTGACCGCCAGGCGGTTGACTGCCAGCGCGCGCGTATGCTGACTCTCGTCGGTGCAAAACTCAATCGTCGCGGTATTTGCGGCCGGGCGCATCATCTCGACGGCGATTCCAAGGTACAGAAGCGCGCCACACATTTGCTCGAAACTGGCGGCCCGTTCCAAAATCAGGAATCCCGGGATGCTCAGCGCGAACGACAGGACCTGCGTGGCGATCGCACCGATCCGCGCCGTGATCCAGCCGCCGAGGATGGCGGAGACGACGCCTCCGACGCCGTAAAAGGCGAGCAACCAGCCGACCGACATGGGCGGAATTCCCTGTTCACGCGTCGCATAGATCGACAGGTAGGGAAGCACCATCGTCCCGCTGCGGCTAACCAGCAGAACCAGCGAGAGGAGCCATACGTCGCGGGGGACTCCGCGGTAGGCGTTTCGATAGCTGTTAAGGATCCGCCGCAACATTCCGCGACCAGTCCGTCGGTTCGTTAAGCGGGTCACTTTCGGAACAAGGATCAAACGGAAAATTAGAAAGACTGTCGACGCAAAACGCAACACGGGTGCAAGGAGACCGTTCTTTTATAAAGTGGACAACCTCGTCCCCCCGGTTCACAATGGGGGGCCGACCGACACACCATGATTTCAGGACTTACTCATGACTTGCAAAACCTGTTCGCTTGTCCTTACTCTCTCGCTGGCCCTGACGACCGCGACCGTTGCCCAGGAAGCCGCCGATGCCAAAGGCGAACCGAGCGCCGCAAAGAAGGATGGCGAAACAAAAATCGACAGCGGCACGATCAGTTCGCTGAAATTCCGCTCGATCGGTCCGGCGCTCATGTCGGGCCGTATCGCCGACTTGGCGATCAACCCGGACAACCCAAACACCTGGTACGTCGGCGTCGCGTCGGGCGGCGTCTGGAAGACGACGTACGCGGGGACGACCTGGCAACCGGTTTTTGACAACTACGGTTCGTATTCGATCGGCTGCGTGACGCTTGACCCCAACAATTCGGCCGTCGTGTGGGTGGGAACCGGCGAAAATGTGGGCGGCCGGCATATCGGATTCGGCGATGGCGTTTACGTCAGTCGCGACGGCGGAGCGACTTTCGAGAACCGCGGGCTTAAACAGTCAGAGCATATCTCGCGGATTCTCATCGACCCGCGCGACTCGAACGTGATGCACGTCGCTTCGCAAGGCCCGCTGTGGAGCAAGGGGGGCGAGCGCGGCGTCTACAAATCGACCGACGGTGGCCGGACATGGCGGCAAGTCCTCGCGAAAGGACCGTGGACCGGGGCGACCGATCTGGTGATCGACCCCGACAATCCGGACGTGCTGTACGCCGCGTTGCATCAGCGGCATCGCACCGTTGCGGCGCTGATGAACGGCGGCCCGGAGTCGGGGATTCACAAGTCGACCGATGGCGGCGAGACATGGATCGAACTGACAAACGGCTTGCCAGGCGGTGACAAGGGTAAAATCGGACTGGCCGTATCCCCGCAGAAATCAAATGTCGTTTACGCGGGAGTTGAGTTGCCCAACCGCACCGGCGGATTCTGGCGATCCGCGGATTCCGGTGCGAGCTGGACCAAACAAAGTGATTATGTCGCGGGCGGAACCGGTCCTCACTATTACCAGGAACTGTACACCGACCCGCATCGATTCGACGTCGTCTATCACGCCAACGTCGTCCTTGGCCGCACCGAGGATGGCGGCAAGTCGTTCACTGGCGTCGGCAACGAAAACAAGCACGTCGACAATCATGCCGTCGCCTTTCACCCGACCGATCCCGACTTTCTGCTCGTCGGCTGCGATGGCGGCGTCTATCGAAGTTACGACTTCGCCGCCAGTTACCAGTTCGTCAGCAACCTCCCGCTGACGCAATTCTACAAGGTCGATGTGGATTACGACTGGCCGGTCTATCACGTCGTCGGCGGAACCCAGGACAACAACTCGCAATACGGGCCGGCGCGAACCCTCACCGAAAACGGCATCCAGAATTCCGACTGGCGAATCACGATCGGCGGCGACGGGCACGACTGCGCCATCGATCCCGAGGACCCGAACATCGTTTATTGCGAGTCGCAACAGGGATTTCTTCGACGTTTTGACCGCGCGACGGGTGAGTCGGTCGATATCCGCCCGCAACCGGAAAAGGGGGAGGAGAATCTGCGCTTCAACTGGGACTCGCCGATCCACATCAGCCCGCACTTGCACACGCGACTGTTTTTCGGATCGCGAATGCTGCACCGCAGCGACGATCGGGGAGACAACTGGACGGCGATCAGCGGCGACCTGTCGCGCGGACTCGACCGGTTCACGCTGCCCATGATGGATCGCGTGTGGAGCATCGACGCCACGTGGGACCTGTTGGCAATGAGCCAGTTTGGCAATATCACGTCGATCAGCGAATCGCCGGTCGTCGAGGGACTGATCTACGTCGGCACCGACGACGGATTGATTCAGGTCACCGAGGACGGCGGCACGAACTGGCGTCGGGTCGACCAGCTCTATGGCGTTCCCGAATCCTTCTTCGTCAATGACATCAAGGCCGACCGTTTCGATGCGGATACGGCTTACGTTTGCGTCGACGATCACAAAACCGGCAACTACAAACCCTTCGTCCTGAAGAGCACCGATCGCGGACGATCGTGGAAAAGCATCGTTGGGGACTTGCCTGACCGGCACCTTGTCTGGCGGATCAACCAGGACCATGAGAAACCGGAACTGTTGTTTTTGGGGACGGAGTTCGGCGCGTTTACTTCACTCAACGGCGGCAAGAACTGGAACAAGCTCGCCGGCGTGCCGACGATCCCCGTTCGCGACATCGAAATCCAGCGGCGTGAAAACGACGTTGTTGTCGCAACCTTCGGTCGCAGTTTTTACGTCCTCGACGATTATTCGCCGCTTCGCACACTCTCCACTGAAATACTGGAGAAGGATTTCCACATGTTTCCGGTCAAGACCGCGTGGACGTACAACCCGGACGATCGGCTGGGAGGAACGCGCGGCGCGCAGGGTGACGGCCTGTTTGTCGCCGAGAACCCGCCCTACGGAGCCGTCTTTACATGGCATTTGAAGGAATCGATCAAGACGAAAAAGGAACAGCGAACCGAACGCGAATCGAAGAATCCAGCCGACGAGGAAGACCCGTATCCCGGCTGGGACGAACTTCGCGCCGAGGACCGCGAAGACCCGCCGTGGGTCGTTCTGGAAATCTCCGACGCTGACGGAAACGTCGTCGACCGGATTCGCGGGGAAACGACTGAGGGGATTCATCGCACCGCATGGGACTTGCGCTACGCCCCCTTCTCGGTCGCCAGTGGTGAAGGAGCAGGGCGCCGGTTCCGCGGCGGAGCGGGCGTGCCGGTCCCTCCCGGAACCTACCGCGTCACGGCGTGGAAGCGCATCGGCGACGAAACCACACAACTGGGTGAACCCGTGAACTTCGAGGTCCAGGCGATCGTCGAATCGACGCTGCCCGGAATGGACCGCAAGGCGATCGTCGAGTACCAGAAGGAAGCGGCGGCCCTTCAGCAATCGATCGAACCACTCCAGTCGGCGATCGGCGAGTCGCTCGAATCGATCACCGAAATCAAGGCGCTGATTACCGACGGCCGCGCGCCGCTGGAGTTGCTCAATCAGGCCCGCGACGTCGAAAGGAAACTGATCGACGCGCGCGACAAGCTCTCCGGCGATCCGACGCGCGGCGCGCGATTTGAAAACGATTCGCCGTCCATCAGCAGTCGCCTTTCCACGGCGATGTTCGGCAGCATGGGGCACTCGCATGGTCCGACGGGCACGCATCGCCGGCAATTTGAAATCGCCCGCGAGGAGTTTGCGGCCGTGGCGGCGGAAATTCGCGCGGTGATCGAGACGGACTTCGAGGCGCTCAACGACGCGCTCGATGCGGCGGGCGTTCCGTGGACGCGCGGAAGGAAAATTCCGGATTCCCGATAGGCCCCGCGGATGGGACCACGCATGCAGATGGACCACGCAAGCTTGCCTTTGCCGCCAGGAACCGAACATGAAAATTGCCCTCGTCCAGCAGCCGGCCAGTCATGACCGTGATGAGAACATTCTCCGGGGACTGGCGGCGGCGCGCCGCGCCGGAGAAGAGAGTGCCCAGGTCGTTTGCTTCGCCGAACTCGCCTTCGATCGTTTCTACCCCCAGTCGCCCGCAACGCCGCGCGAACTGGAACTCGCCATCGAGATACCCGGGCCGTTAACGAATGCGTTCGCCGAAATAGCTCGCCAGTTCGGAATGGTAATTGTGCTGAACGTGTTCGAGAAATCCGCCGGACGAACGTGGGACAGTTCGCCCGTGATTGACGCCGACGGATCGCTGCTCGGCACGACGCGAATGGTCCACATCACCGAATATGACTGCTTTCATGAGCAAGGTTACTACGCGCCTGGCGACACGGGCGCGCCGGTGTGGCAAACACGGCACGGCCGAATCGGCGTCGCCATTTGCTACGACCGCCATTTTCCCGAATACATGAGAGCGCTGGGGGTCGCCGGCGCCGACCTCGTGGTCGTCCCCCAGGCGGGATCGTGCGGCGAGTGGCCAGCCGGACTGTTCGAAGCCGAAATGCAAGTCGCGGCGTTTCAAAACGGCTACTTCACCGCGCTCTGTAACCGCGTCGGACCGGAGGAGAAGCTGACTTGTGCCGGGTCGTCGTTCGTTTGCGAACCGGCGGGCCGTGTCATCGCTCAGGCCGGTGAGGGAACGACCGAGACGTTGTTGTGTGACATCGAGCTGGAACAAGTATCCGGGTCGCACGCGCGAAAGCTCTTTCTTCGCGACCGCCGACCGGAGCTTTATTCCCGCTGGATTGGTCCGGCCTGACCGCCGCGCCATCGGCGGTTATAATACCCCGTTCGACGGGCGCACAATCGGGAGAGCTTTCATGCAAAAGGTGCTGGTTCATTTGGCGGACTTGCCGGACTTCGTCCCCTTCAAGGGCTATCACGGCAAAATGATTCACACGGACACGATGACCGTCGCTCACTGGGAAATCGAGGCCAATCATTTATTGCCTGAACATTCGCATCCCCAGGAACAAATCGTCAACATGATGGAAGGCGAATTCGAATTGACGGTCGAGGGCAAACCGATCCTCATGCGGCCCGGCGATGTCTTTGTCATACCAGGGGATGTTCCACACAGCGGCCGGCCGATCACTCACTGCCGGATCATCGACGTCTGGCACCCCGCGCGAGACGATTACCGGGCGTGAAGTCACGGACAAACTCCCATGGTCCTGATCGGAGGACCCTGCTAGTCTTGCGGCGCGAGGGGAAAAAAAGGGCACTCGCTCCGTCGGAGAAATGGAGCGATGGTACCTCACTGGAAAAACTGACAAGGAATGTCGAATGACCTGCAAGCCCATGCTGGTGCCACTGCTAATCGTACTTCTCCCGCTGGCCGGGTGCGGCAGGAAGACGGACAACCGGTCCGTGACCGAAGCCGGGCCGCCACCGGGTTTCGCTTCGATCCCGGACCGGGTCGCCGTGATTGACTTGAATATCGTCGCCGAGGAGATCGGAGCGCGGCGCAAGATCACCGAATCGCTCAAGCGACGGGAGCTGGAACTCATGGGGCAACTCGATGGTTTTCGCGACGAACTGGTTCGCCGCGCCGACGAGGTGAAAGCGAGTTACGGGAGCGACTTGAACGACCAGCGCCAGACAGAGCTGGACCAGTTACTTTCGGAGAACGACTCGAAAGTCGCGTTGCAGGCCCAGGCCGCGCAGGTCCAGCTCGCCAGTTACCACGCTCAACTGAAGTTGAAACTGTTGAATGAAGTCCGTCCGGTGGCGTGGCAAGTGGCGGAGTCGCACGACATGAGCATCGTCATGACAACCAGCCAGGTCTACGCGGTCTCGCCGGAGCGCGACATCACGCGGGAGGTGATCGAGGAAATTCGCAAACGCAACACGACCGAATCGACCTCCCTTTTGGCACCCGCCGACGGAGGAATCCGGGTCGCCGAGATGCCTGGCGGCGGCGAGTTTCTCCCGCGATAACGTCGCTCGGGAGCGTGGCTCATGGAAGTCGCGAACCCTGTGCGGCCGCGAGGCGTCCTTGCTCGCGAGGGCTTGCCGCAAAAAAACGGTTGCTCTAGAATTTTGTCCCTTCTGCTCCTGTAGCTCAGTTGGTAGAGCGAGCGGCTGTTAACCGCTAAGTCGTAGGTTCGAGTCCTACCGGGAGCGCTTCACCCCAATCGTGAGAGGCGGTAACAGTGCTCGCTCAACGCGGATGCTGCAATTGAGCACGTCATATTCCACGGGAAATCCGCCACGCAGTTCACGCGAGTCGCGCAGCGCCTTGAGCAACGTCGAGGGCCGTTCGCGCCAACCGGGCGGTGGCGTCCCCGCGCCAATGTCGCGCAGATGCTTCAGCCATTGAGCCAGGCCCGGCCAGGTTTCAACGACCTGAAAGCCGTCGATCGTCAACTCGCAATCGGGAATTCCCAATCGCCGCCGCAATTCGTCCGGCGAAGGATAAGCGTGAAAGAATTTCGGGGCCAACCGTCTCGCCGTGCAAAACGAGTTCGCGCCAAGCGTGGAAAAGACCAGCGCCCCTCCAGGACGCAACAGTTGTACCAGTTTGCAAACCGCCGACCGCAAGTCCGGAAACCACTGAAACGCGAGGCTGGAACAAATCAAGTCAAACGACCGAGGTGAAGCGGAGATCGACGGACCGTCCGCGACTCGAAAGCGAACCTGATCAAACTCGGCTCGCGGAAGTGCCGCCCTGGTTCGCCGCCGGCAAATCTCAACCATCGCCGGGGATACGTCCGAAATGGTCCACCGCGAATCGGGCCACATCTCGAGGAGGGTCGTTGTCAAAAACCCGGTGCCGCAACCGATTTCCAGTGCGTCCTTGATCGCCGTTCCCCCAATGCCCGATCGCTCAAGATCGACTTTCGTCCACACGGCGAACTGTTCCGCGATTCGAGCCTGGACCACGGCGTCGTCGTGGTAGCGGGCAGCCGCTTCGTCAAACGCGGCTGCGACGCGTTCGTTCCATAAGCCGATTTCGCTCAATTCGTCTCGATCAGTTCGCGAACGAGCGCCGCGCACGTTTCCGGGAAGGTCCACGGAAGCCAGTGACTGTCGGTTTTCACCCATTCAATCCGGTCGTCGGGAAAGCAGGCTGCGGCGTGGCGGGCGGTGACAATCCGGTCGTCGGTCCCGGCGATGACTAGTCGCGGCCCGCGGAACTGGCTCCATTGTTCCCGGTAATCATCGCTTTGCAAGGCACTTAGTCCCGTCGCCAGCCGATCCGAACAGGGTGCATCGCGCGGCCGGGAAAAATTCTCGTGACCCGCGCGGTCCGTCGAAGCGTTCTTCCAAAAGGCGTCGAGCACTTCCCCTGGTTCACGCTCGACCCGCGGCAACATTCGCTCAAGCACGCGGGCTCCCACGCCTTCCGGAAAATCCATGCCCCGGCGAAACCGCGTGAAACCGGCAATCGAGACGATCCTGTCCAGCGTCACCGAATCGAAGTCAAACAAACCACAGACTCCCCCCGAATGACCGATGGCAATGTCGAAATGACCGCCGGGAGCTTCCTTGCTGTCAATTTCACCCATCCTTTCCCGGAAAAAGTATCCGGGACCGGTCGTCGTGAACTCCACCCGCGCACTTTCCACCCTATCCGCCAGCCGCGCGGCGAAACGACTCCACAACTCGGGCGAACCGGCCCAGCCGTGAACCAGCAGCACCCTGATTAACCGGCGATCGTCTGGCATTTGATGATCCGGATAACGGCGTCGGCAAGTTCCTCCACGGTATCGGCATCGTGTGCGGCGGAGAACGTGATTCGCAATCGCGATGTCCCTTCGGGAACGGTTGGCGGACGAATGGCTGCGACGAAAAAGCCACAATCCTCCAGCTTCGCGGCCGCCCGCATCGCAATGTCGTCGCCGCCCATGACGACCGGAACGATGTGTGTGTCGGAAGCTCGCGTGTCGATATTGGCCTGGTGCATCTGTTCGCGAAAGCGGCTGGCAAGAGACGCAATATGATTCCTTTCAAGGTCCATTTCGGGAAACAGGTCGAGCGCCGCGTCAATTGCTCCGAGGACTGGCGGCGGCAAGGCCGTCGCGTAAATCAATCCGCCACAGCGATTCACCAGATACTCGCGCATCACTTCGTCGCAGGCGGCATAAGCACCGAAGGAACCCGCCGCCTTGCCCCATGTCCCCGTGACGATTTCGTCGCATTTCGGCCGGGAAAACGCCGTCAATCCGCCGCCGCCAGGTCCAAGTACTCCGGTCGCGTGCGCTTCGTCGACCAGCAGCAGGGCGTCAAACCGTTCCGCCAGTTCGCGCAACGCGTCGATATCCGCGCGATCGCCGTCCATGGAAAAGACGCTTTCGGTGACAATCAGCGGATTCGCGCGGCCGTCGGCGTGCTCTTCCAGTAACTTCGCGAGGTGCCGCAAGTCGTTGTGTCGAAATCGATGGCAGCGAGCGCCCGATGCCGCAATACCGAAGAGCAGGCTGGCGTGAACCTGCCGATCGGCAAAAACCACGGCACGGGTAGAATGGGCGCGACCGCCGTGCAGCCGGTGATCGAGCAGCGCGGCGACGATCGTGCTATTTGCGGCGAATCCACAAGTCAAGAGCAGCGCGGCGGGGGTCCGCTTGAGGCCGCAAATTTTTTTCTCGATCAACGCGATGTCGCGATGGTTACCGGAAACGAGTCGCGAACCGGTCGCACCGGTGCCGAACTGCTCCAGCCACTTTCTCGCCCCGGCGACGACCCGCGGATGAAGGGCAAGTCCGAGGTAATCGTTGGAGGCAAAATCCTTGAGCACGCGCCCGTCGCCTTCGACGCAGCCGTCCGCCAATGGGAAAACGTTCCGCAAATACCGCCGGCGTGGCAGCTCGTCAAGAAATCCGCTGATCAAGTTGCGAAAGCCGGGCATTTATCCAGTCTTCCTCGCGCGACTTACCCAGGTCGCCGTTGCGCATCATCTGATTCGTCTGGAGCTTCAAAATCGACTTTGCGATAGACTTCGCTTGCCGGAATCGTGATCCCTGGCCACGGGAGTTCGAGCGATCCCTTGATATCGGAAGTTTCCCGTAGCAACCAGTTTCCTTCATCCCGACGTGTGTAGACGTCGATGGAACAGCGATCCTGGGCAACTAAAACATAATGCCGTAGCGACGGGAGCTTGCGATAATGGCCCGACTTCGTTCCGCGATCATACGCTTCCGTCGATTTGGAAAGGACTTCAAACAAGACCATCGGATTAAGCAGCGTATCCAGTTCGTCATCCTCAAAACGAGGGTCGTCGCAAACGATGCTCACGTCGGGACAGGTGTACAGTCCCGTGGAGCAAACCTTGACGCGCATGTCGCCGGGATAGACTTCGCATGGTTGTTGCTTTAATGCGTTGCCTAATTCTCGAACCAGATTTCCAGCAATTAAGTTATGGCGGCGGCTCGCACCAGCCATGGCAAATGTCTCACCCCGGAAAAATTCACTCTTGAATTCCGCAAGTCGCTCCTGGGCAAGGTACTCTTGCGGCGTCAAAAGCTGGTTGGGCAAAGTCGACATTTCGTGTATTTCGGTTTACTTGTTTCTCGACAAACGTTTCAATGAAGGGCACCCTGCAATTGTATCCTTCAGCGCATTGCGACTCCAGCCGGTGCCAGCGGCGGAACAATTGCTCGCAAACGGGTCGCGACGCAATTCATTACAACGTATAATAAGGTGTCATGGACTCAAAGCTCTTTGATCCCGATTACATCGCGGCGCGCAACGCGGCGCTGGCCGATCAGGATGGTTTCGCCGGAGTCGACGACCTCGACCCGAGGGGGCCGTCCGGCCATGCCTATGGAATCCGGACGTCGACGCGATTGACGTCGGATTACCGGCGCACTCACCGAAAGCAAGCCATGGACGTCACACCGGCGGATGTCATCGATTGCCTGAATGAAGCAGGAGTCACCGAGTGGGTACTCATGGGATTGCACGGTTATGTCGGGTACTTGCCCATGCCGCGGGCGACACAGGATGTCGACGTGATGGTCCCCTACAGCCAGAAGACGCGCGCCATGCGAGCAATTGCTGCGCGCTGGCCGATGCTCGAACAGCGGGAACTCTCCCAGGTCGTCCGCTTTCTCGATCCCGCTGACCGCGACGCCGACGACCGCCCCAAGCCCGTGATTGACCTGATGTTGCCGTGGGGCAAGTTCCAGGAAACGTTGCTCAAGCAATACGTCGTTGTGAACAAGGAGACTGGCCACCGTATCCCCACTGTCGAAGCGGCGATCGTTTCCAAGTACGCGGCGCTGGTTTCGCCTTGGCGTGATCACGACAAGAAGGCTTACGATGGCGGAGACTTTCGCCGAATGGTTCGCGCCAATCGCGAAATCATCGACCGGCAAAAGCTGACCGCGCTTGCCGCCGAAGTCTGGGAAAAGGGAGGCGCGGAGATTCTCGAATTTGTCGAACTCGCGCTCAATGAAAAGCCCTTCCCGATTTGACTTCAACACCGTTCGGCCCGTCCGGAACGCGGCTTAGCGATTTCCAGGCGCGCGGACGATTCGCGCAAACTCGCCGCCGTTGAGCCATGTCATGTCGCATTCATTGCAGGCGTCGATGGCGATGTTGCCTGGCCCGGCGTAGGCGAACGTCTCCATCTTCTGGCCGCACGCCGGGCAGGAAGCATGCTTGCCCAGGTCGGAGGCGTTCATCGGCGTCGGCTCGATGTCCGCCCGGTCCCACGCCGCGCGGGCCTGGTTAACGATTGTGCCCATGACCTCGCGCGGCAGGAGAATTCCGCCGCATTGATCGCAAGCCGCCACCTTGACGTTCTCGATCATCGCCAGACGCAGCAGGCACCCGCAGTCGATGCAGGCGATTTCCGTTGAGCCCGGAAGAAAACCCAAGGGGTCCAGCGGCGGCCCGTTCTCATCCGCCTTGTCGTCGGCATTGTCACGATTTCCGGTCATTCGTCACTTCTGAATACAAGCGCAAAAAAAAAGCTCTCGCAAACTTCGGGTTCCTGGGGGGGGGATAGGAACACCGTCGTCCGTCGAGAGCGATTGGATGGTGGATCAGCAGCATCCGTGCCCTGATCACCCCGGCCGTTCAGTTATCCCGACTTGAGCGGTCACCAGTGCATCCTTGCAGGCAACCGATCGATGTCATTTGAAACGCCGCGGATGAAAACGCATAAAGCAAAATCAAGTGCGGCGTTCGCGGATAACCTTTTACCGGTTTGTTTTCGTTTGTAACGATCGTGGGTCTTGTTCGCCTTTCGTGCTGGCCAACTGACGGGGCGAAGGTTATGGAATCCCGCGAAAGGGGTCAAGAGCCGTTTTTCAAAAATTTCGGATGATAAATCACGCCCCCGCTTGCCCGCGTCAGGAGACTTGCCCCGTTGTCGCCGCCGGTTGCCGTGAATCGACGCCATGCCGCCTAATGGGTTGCATTTGGTAAACACGGGCCGAGCAGAATCTCCCCAGACAACGCAAATTACGCGGGTTTTCGCCGATTTTCAGCCTGGCGACAACGGCGGCCTGGTGATTGCAAGTTTCCCCTCCCCCGTTGGCCGGGAAATGGCAGCACCCTTTGGCAAGTTGACCCGTCAGGCACTCCATGAATCCTCCAGCATCGGCCACCCCGATCAACGCCCCGATCAAGACGACGCGAATCGTCGAGCTGGACTCGCTCCGCGCCCTGGCCGCCATCAACCTCGTCCTGTTTCATTTCACACACGTTTACGCCGTCAAGTACGGATACACCAGTCCGCTTGGATTCGAGTTCCCTTTTGGCAAGTACGGCGTTCAGTTGTTTTTCATGCTCAGCGGACTGGTCAACGCCATGACGCTGTTGAGAAAGCGCGACACGGTCAATTTTTTCGCCGGACGAATCATTCGAATCGGTCCATCATTCTGGGCCGTGATTGCGATCAACCTGGCGATTGTCGGGCTGGCACCGCTGACGGCCTCGGCGTTTACCTCGGATCAGGTCGCCGCGAACCTGACGATCATGCCCAACCTGCTGGGATATGAGTGCATGGAGCCGGTGACATGGACGCTTCAGGTGGAAGTGCTTTTCTACGGTATCATTCTCGCGCTGTTCCTGACGGGATCACTCAGAACACCCGCGCGGACCGTCGCGTGGCTCTTGTCGCTGTCGCTGGCGACTTGCCTTTCGATCAATTTCCTGACCAGCGCGGGCATCGACGGATGGCTGACGGCGTGGCTGGTTGCCTCTCGCGACTTGTTGATCCTCGAATACCTGCCGCTTTTCACGATCGGAATCCTCCTCAACGAAATCAAATGCGGTCGCGGTTCCCGGTTCGCCAATGGAATCGGCATCGTTGCCAGTATCATCGTATTCCATGTAATCGACCGCCACGACCACAATCCCGCCGCGACTTTGATCCTTTTCGGGTTGCTGACTTTCAGCGCGTGGGGGCGAGTTCCCTTTCTCAGATTTCGACCGCTGGTGTGGGTCAGTTCCATTTCCTACGCCCTATACCTGTTGCACAACAATCTGGGTTGCGTTTTTATCTGGCACATCAACCAGGCGGGGGTGCCGCCGCTCGCCGCGTTCGCCGCCGGAATTGTCTTTGTGGTCGCGGTTTCCGCGCTGGTCACTTTCAAAATCGAGCAGCCATTGACGAAGTGGCTGCGTGGGCGGTGGATGGCGTTTCGCGCCCAAGGAACCCGACCACCCGCGACCGTGCCTGTCCTGCCGTCACTCGAACCGCGTCCCCGCTGAGCGGAACCGAATTCCGTGGCCACAAAATCGAAACTCCGCGTGAGTTCCGTTACTTGAAGCTGAAAAATGACCCAATCAAGTTAATTACCATGAATCGCAACGATTATCGTGTTCAGATCATCAGCGACGCCGCCGGGCTGGCTCTCTGCCGGGACGTCTGGAACGAACTGGCGGGCGACCGGGTCTTCCATCGTTGGGAGTGGATGTACCACTGGTGGAACGCCTTCGGGCAAGGTTCCCGAAATCGCCTCGCCGTTGTGGTGATTGTGGCACCGTCGGGGCGATGGGTCGGCGTGGCACCGTGGTATGTCACTGGTTCGGCGGCGCGGGGACGCGTCGTACGCCAACTTGCAAGCGGCTCGGCCTGTTCGGATTACACGAGCCTCGCCGTTCGCTCCGGATACGAATCGGTCGTGTCGCGAATTTTGGCGCAGGTCATCTCGGGCGAGCTGCCTCAGGAGCCGCTCGCAGGGGTCGATTTGTTTGAACTGGAGGGTCATACCGCCGACGATCCGGCTGTCAACGCACTTTGCAACGAGTTGTGTGAATCGGCAATCCAGGTTGTGACCGAAGAATTTGCTGGTGCATGGCGTTCCGAGTTGCCCGACACGTGGGCCGGGTATGAGTCGCGATTGCACAAATCGTTTCGGCGAAAGACGAGGAAAGCAGTGTCTCGGCTGGACAATGCGGATTTCACCGCGATCGCAATTCACGAGCCGGACGAAATCGCCAAACACTGGACGACGTTCGTGGAACTCCACCAGCGACGGCGCGAAAGCCTTGGTGAAGGAGGCTGTTTCGCCGACGCGCGGTTTGAGACGTTTCTGAGAAACGCCACGATCGACCTTGCCGCGTCGGGCCGCAGCCAAATCAACCTCTTTCACCACAAGGGAAAACCATTGGCGACGAACCTTGAGTTTCTCGCCGGTGACGCGGTTTACATGTACCAGACGGGACTCGACCCCGATGCGATCCAGCTCGAACCAGGCCACGTGACCTTTACCTGGGCAATCCAGCAATCGATCGAGCGAGGCTTTGGATATTTTGACTTTCTCCGGGGAGATGAACCTTACAAGTCGCGGTGGAAATCGACACGGGTGCCGCTTTACCGGACGCGCGTCGTTCCCAACCGCCTCGCCGCGCGGTTTCGTTGCGGCGTATGGAGCGCCGGTCGCGGTTTCCGCGACTGGACGCGCGCCGTGGTCGGGATGACGAAGCTTCCGGCTGGAATCGCGTCTTCAGATTCCGCCGACGACGCTGTGTGACGTGACTGCGGCTTCCAGCCGCAGCCACTAATTTAACCTCCGCAACCTGTCTCAAGCTGATTGAATGATGCTGACCGAAACAATTAACCGGGCCAAGACCGCTGGTGACGACGCAAACATCGACGCGTGGGACCGGCTGTGGGCGGCGAGTCGTCGCACCTTGCCGACGCTCCGCGCCCGGTGCCTTGAGCGATTTGCACGGGAGTTCGCATCGCCTGGAAAAAACAAATGCCGGATCGCGACGGTCCGGCGACAGGGAGAACTCGTGGCGGCGTTGCCGCTCGTCGCGCGATCGCGACTGGGCCTGACTCTCTCGTCGGAACTGCCGCTCAATCCATGGATGCCGTGTGGCGATTTGCTTATTGACCAACGATATACCGACGCGCTCCTGATCTACGACGAACTGGCGGACCAAGTGACTGGCCACCAACAGTGGCTCCTTGATTTCCAGTGGGTTGAGCCTTCCAGGGAGTGGGATCAATTGCTCCTCGCGCTGGAGCGCAAGGGATGGAGTATCGACCGGCAACTTCAATTCGAGACGGGCGTCATTACAATCGGTTCGTCGTGGGAAAGTTATCTTGCAACGCGATCAAGGTCGCATCGGCATCGCATGCGAGCGTCACTGAGACAGCTTGAACGTGTCGGCCAGGTCGCGTTTGAAAGGCACCGGGATATTGCGGATTCCCGGACGCTTGAATTGCTTCTCGATGAAGCACTGGCGATCGAGCATTCGGGCTGGAAGGGAGAAGAAGGGACTTCCATCCGCTCGCGCCCGGACATCGAGTCGTTTTATCGGGATATTGCCAGACTCCTCAACGCGGACGGAATGCTCGAGATGCAGTTCCTTCGCGTCGACGGTCGCGCCATCGCGTTCGAGCTTGGATACGTTTCGGAGGGCACCTTTCATTCGCACAAGGTCGGCTACGACCCGTGCTTTGCGCGTTACGGTCCCGGCCAGTTGCTTGTCTGGCACCAGCTTCAACACTGGTTCTCGACGGGTGACATTCATACGGTGGACACGATGGGAATTCTCGGCGAAGCGACCGCGAAATGGTGCAATGACTGCCGGTCGCGATATCGCTATCGCGCGATCCGTCCCGGCCGTTTGCCCCGCATCGCGAGGTCCGTCGCGCAAACGCTTCGCAACCTGTTATCCCGATCAGCCGTTGAGCGCCCGGAGTGCGAAACGCCAGTTCGCACGAACCCCGCGGAATGATGCGAACGGGCAGTTCGCACTACAACGCCAGAACTAGACGGGCAGCACTTCCAGAACCGCCGCGATGGTGACTCCCAGCAACAATGCTCCGGACATCGCGAGACGGTCGTGCGAATGAAATTGCACTTCGGGCAACAAGTCACTAAGCGAAATGCAGAGAAAGACGCCGGCGGCAAACGCAAGGACCGCGCCAAAGAGAAACCGATTGTCTCCGCCAGTTGCTCCGAATCCCAGGGCAAACGCCGCCGCGCCCAGTGGGCACATTAACGCAAACCCCGCGTTCACCAGCCTCCGCGTCGGGAGGGGCCAGTCGCGAACGGCCATGAGCGACGTGATCGTCATCGCGTCAAGCGGTTTGTGCAGAAAGATCGCGATAAAAACTCCCAATCCCGCGAGACCGCTGGCCTCTCCCGATCCGCCCAGGGTCGCCGCCGCCAGAGCGACCCCGTCGATGACCGTGTGCGCCGAAAATCCAACCGCCAGCCCCAGCCAACTGACGTCGGCGCGCCGGATTTCGTGATCGTGCTCAGGGTGTTCGCATTCATGGTCTTCATCGTGCCGCGGCGCATCGTGATGATGGAAGGGGAACATGCGGATCATCAGAAACATGAACAGCAATCCGCCGAGTCCGATCGAAAGCGATTGCGATTCGTTTTCCAGCATCCGCATTGACTGGGGGAACAGATGCAACATGGCGACGCCGAGCATCACGCCCGAGACCAGCGACAAGACCAACTGCGTCTGTCGATGGCCGAGTCGGGCTCTTGTGGGAATCCCGCCCCCGACCCACGACGAAAGGGCGACCGCGACGCAATAAAGGATCAGAACGATACTCATTTGTGCGGAACGGCGTCTCCGCTACCTGGACAACAATGAATCGAATTCCCGCGCGACCACGGGAAGCTGAATATACGAGGCCAGATTATGCTCGCGACCCTGGACATCGGAAACATCCCATTGACGAATTCCGGGGACGGACGCAACCAGCACGTCGACCCCATCCCTATCCTGCCGATAGCCGTTCAACCGGCACCAGGTCCGGAACGCGCACAGGGCAACGTCCGCTTCATTGCGAATCACCACGATTTTGTGACCCGACGTCGACACCGCGGCGATTTCGCCGGCGGCTTGCGGCCAGTCGCAGCGAAATACCGGGGCAATCGCAAGCATCCTGAAACCGCGCCCGGCACCGGCGGCCGTCAGGTCGGCGAAAGCCGTTACGGTGACTTGCGTCCCCAGACTGTACGTCAAGAAGAACGGGTCGCACTCTTCCGGAAGAAGTGAAAGGAAATATCCCATCCAGAACCCGTCCACATGCGTCCTCGCTTCCTTCATCGAGTAATTGCGGAACGGTCCCACGTCGGGCGATTCCTCCGACGGCCACGCCCAGATAATCAGGCGAGTTGGCTTCACCGACGGCCGATTGCCGATCAGTGCCTGGTAGGCCTGTTTGCCGCGCCGTCTGGACCAGAACTCGTCGGTTCGGTATCCAGGTACGACCACGACGGTTTGCATTTGCGGTTCGACTGAAATGGATGCGAGCAACGCGGGGAGCGACGTAATCCGCCATTCGTCGCCAGAATTGCGCTTGCAAACCAGTTTCGCGGGGTCGTCATTGCAGGACTCCAGGTCCCGAGACGAGACGAGCCAAAGTTCGTCCTCCGCGCGTTGGCAAAAATTCAGTTCGGGAACTCCGTCGAGCATCGGGCGGCGAAAGGGCGTTAAGCCCGGTTCATCAGGCCGCGGCGGTTCATAGGGAAAGCCGAAATTGCCGAGTCGATGGTGAGGGACCGGGTATCGATCGCTTTGAGCAAACGCCGCTGGCGGCAGCGCAAGGGCCGCGATCAAGGTCCAAGAGAGACTCAGCGCAAGCGTCCACCGGTCTTTTCGCTCAGGTAGATCCGTTCGGTGCCTTGCCCGCAAATTCGTCATGAATGGAAGGTCAATCATTGAAGTTTCAGGTGGGACAACCGGCAAGCGCGCAAGGCGATCGAGGCGAAAACCAATCTTTGTTGAATTTTCAGGACGAATTCGTTTGCCCATTGCTGGTCGCGCGGTACGTTTTGCTCGACACTTGCGTCCACCGCGTTAACTCGCGTCATCGCGGCCGCCTGAGTCACCCATCCTCTCCTTGACGTCGATTCCCAGTGGTAGAACGATGAAAAAAACAGTCCTTTACTTGCTCCTCGCCGCCCTGTTGTTTGCCACAACGGGCTGCGCGAATGGTCCCGTTCGCCGGTTCCTTTGCGGAAAACTTTGCACCACCTGCCAACCCGCCTCCGAACCCTCCTTTGGTTTCGGTAGTGACGATTCCGCCTGGTCCTCCGGTGACGGCCATTGTGTCAATTGCGTCGACGGTAATTATGGCGGCAGCGCGCCGACCTACCTCGGCGAAGGCGATAGCGACCCGTATGTTCAAGGATCGTACTATGGCGGCGCAAGCATTAACCCGCCCGTATTCGACAGCTACAGCGGTCCGGGATACGGCAGTACAATCGTTCCACCTGGTTCGAGCGGAATCCTTCCGAATCCGAATGGTCAGTAGGCGATCGGCTGGGTCCCGGACAATCATTTCACGAGCGAACCCAACTCGTTCACCCGCTGGCGCTTCGGGCTTTTGTTAGCCACGGACTACCGCTGTTCAATTAGAATAGTGATGACGAAAGCGCCGCGACCCCGCGCGGCGTTCTTGTAACGGGCTCATCGTCGTTTGCCGCTCCGGGTTTTCAATGAACCGTCCGCTGGTCGTCGCCGTCATAATTTTGATCGTTCCCGGTCTGCTCGCCGGCACAGCGCCCGTCGCCGCACAGAACCCGTCTCAGGGAACGGGTGAACCCGCGGGAACGTCAACCGTGAAACGCGTCGTTCGCGTCGGTGCCAGGCTGACGACCGGTGCGAAAGAGGCCCGGGGAGTCACCGTTTCAATCCCGGTTCCCGTCGATTGGCCTGAACAGCACGTTGCGATGTTCGAGGAGAATCTACCCGGCGAGGTGCGCCGCAGCGATTATCAGGAAAGCGAAACAGTGCGGATCTTCATGGCGACGATTCCCCGCATCCCCGCGCGAACGACCCTTGATCTGGAAATCCTTTTCGACGTCACGGTCGAGCCGGTTCCTTTTCCTGATCGCACGGATCATCTGATCAAGCCCGAGCGCCCGCCGCGCGAAATCCGGCTCTACCTTGGCCCCAGTGAAAAGATCGAGAGCCGAAAGCCGCACATCCGGAAACAGGCCGAACAGATCGTCGAAGGCCACGAAGCGGCGTGGGATCAGGTTCAGGCGATCTTCGACTGGGTGACGGCCAATATCGAAATTGACAAATCTCTTCGCGAGGAAGCCGGTGCGGCCGAAGCCATCGAGAATCTCAGGGGCACGGTCGAGGATCGAAGTTACGCCTTCATTGCCCTTTGTCGTTCGCAACAAGTGCCGGCTCGCGTCGTGTGGGCCGACAACGGTGAATACGCCGAATTTTATTTGCAGGACGACACGGGAAACGGGCGCTGGTATCCCGCCGTCCTCGACGGCAAGCCGGAGTTCGGCAAGATGTCCAACCCGCGCGTTATTTTTCAAAAGGGAGACAACGTCAAGGTCCCCGGACGTTCCCAACGCATGCTCTTCGTAACCTCGAAAGTCGACTTTAGCGGCAACGACACCTTGAAGCGCCCGCTCTGGTTCAACGATGTCCTTCCGGCACGCGATTCCCGATAATAGAGCACAACAATCCGGATCAAGATTCACCGACCTGAAAAAACACTTTGCCACCGCCGATGAACGCCTTGATTGAACATCGCCATTTTTTTGGAAAACCCGGCCCGAAGCGCATGCGAGAGAACGACTTGCGGCCAGATTCACTCGCTTGCGCTTCGGGCTTGTATTTCCCTTCGATTCGTCTTGTCTGGCTCGTTGTCGCGGTTGCCACCTGCGCGACCGCGTCGGCGCAGGAAACACCTGACGAACCGCCGACTGTCATTCCCGTCGTGGAATCGCTTCCTCACACAAGCGTCTGGCGGTTTGGCCTGAAGATTACCGCACCCGGTGCCGTCGAGGGGATTCAGGCAACGGCTCCAGTCCCCCGCCAATGGCCCGATCAAAACGTCGAGT
>JBGTFW010000258.1:0-29783 GCA_041747075.1 Pirellulaceae bacterium | reverse complement strand
TGGACCGGGTGGCTTGGCACGCCCGTTCACGAATTGTCCCATGTCGTGATGTGCCTGGTCTTCCGGCATGAGATTGTCGATATGGCTCTCTTTCGCCCCGACCGGGCCAACGGACGACTCGGCTACGTCGTCCACTCGTTTCGGTCCGGCAACCTGTATCAGGAAATCGGCAATTTTTTTATTGGCGTTGCACCGCTGATCGGGGGGACCGCCGCACTGCTTGGACTGCTGATGTTGTTCTTTCCGGACACGGGTCAGCAATCCCTTTTTCAAACCGATTTGTCGATGGAATTCTGGGGCCAGGTCGCCAGCGCGATGTCGGGACTGTTCGCGGGCCTTTTTCAGACGCGGACCCTGTTCACGTTCCGGTTGTGGCTCTTTCTCTACCTCGTCGTTTGCATTGGCAGTCACATGGGTCCGAGTACCGACGACTACCGGGGTGCGAGGAAAGGCGTGCTTCTGGTACTCGGCATCCTCCTCGCTTCGAGCCTGGTTCTCGCACTCTTCGGAACCGATTCGGCCGCGGTCCTTCAATCCGCGCGCGGATTGATGGTCCCCGTGATGACGATTCTCATGACGGCGATCGCCCTTTGCTCGCTGGCAACGGCGATGGTTTACCTGATCACGGATTTGTACGACCGCATTCGTACGTGAAATGATCCCGAATCGATCGAATCCGGCGAGTGCTCGTCCGATTCGGTCGCAACGAGTGGCACGCTCAGACCCTCTGCCTGATCGGTATTACAGACAACGAAATTCTGGCATGGCCGGCGGGTTTATGTTAAAACCCGCAAGTCAGCTTCCTGCTTGTTCCGCCGTAGGGGAGCACCCCTTCTGAACGCCCAGAACCGTCCGCTGGAATGCCCAACGAAGCAACTGTCGGCTCAACGTTCCCCAGCATCACGACGGAACAACTGCGAACGCTGAAAATCCCCCTCCCGCCGCTCGCCGAGCAGGAGAAGATCGTCGCCGAGATCGAGGCCGAGCAGCGGCTGGTGGAGGCCAACCGGCAGCTCATCGATCGGATGGAGCAAAAGATCGCCGCCACCCTCGCCCGCATCTGGGGCGAGCCGGAAAAAGACCCCATTGCCGACGCCACTCAGCCCATCGCGGAACAGGTCGTGGCCTAAATGCCCCCGGGCCTGGACTGCCCTTGGAACTGGCTGGGAGCGGTGAAGTGGATCAGAAGACCGCAACGGGCGAAAGAACTCTTGCCCTCGATTCGTGCGGCCAGCGATACAGTTCCAGCCTGTTGAATCGGAAACTCGATATTCTCCAGCGTCTTGCCAAGAACCAGTTTGTTGGGGCGCAGGACGAAGGGCTGCTCCTCGGTCAGGATGTGCGTGATCGAGTTCGGGCCAAACAGGGTGTTGAAATCGCCCTTGCGCAGATCAATCAGCGCAGGAATGCCTTCCCTGAAGTATGCGACTTCGTCGCCTAGTCGCAGATCCACAGCGCTGGTCTGGTACGGGCACTTCGGCCCGCCCTCGACTCGTTGGCGCGGCTCGGGCTGGGGATCGATCTTGAGCCAACCATTGTCAAGCGCCTCGTGGATGCTGACATTCGAGAGAATCATGCTGGAACAAGTTGATCGACATCAACATCGACGACCGACTGATTCGCATCCGGAAGCAGGGCGAAGGCATGCCCCCCGTTCTCCGATACCCTGACTTTCACACGGCCGTCACGGCCGTTCGCTTCCTGCGCCGAGTCTCTGGGAACGAAAACCGCCACCGACTCCCCGCTGCGAGTGCGCACGATCACGGTGAGTTCATCGCTGAACATCCCCTTTTGAATTTCGCATTTGAGCCACTTTGGCATGAGAATTCTCCTTTACAGAATCGACCAAATTTTTCAATCGGCAAAGGGAGTCGATTGCTCGAGGTGAATTTCGCTTCGCCTTACAGATTCTAGCCCACACCAGGAGGAAAGACATCCGCCAAACAAGCCAAAGAGATCAAGACCAAGCAGTCGTTTGGCAGGACGGTCGTGGCGCGAATTCGCCCCGCCCCCTGCCGACAGGGTGCCCCAAGTCATAAACGTCAACATCACGTTCGAGGAAGCCCTGAAACTGCACCTGTCAATCGGCCAGGCCGTGGCGATGCGTCACTACGTGGACGTGACGGATGCCGACTTTGAACGCGCCACAAGCGGCTCCGCGCCATGCGAAATGAAAGCGGCGCAAAAAGCGGCGCAGCAGGCGCACGCCATGAGTCGCGGCGTACCGCAACCGGCAACGGGCCGCGCAGAAGAAAACCCCGGTTTTGCCGGGGTCCGCATCGTCGTGCGACATCTTGCAAAACCAGTCAGCGGAGGGCACGGGAGTCGAACCCGCAACCGGTTTCCCGGCACTTCATTTCCAGTGAAGCCGCTAGCCATTCGCTTACCCTCCACGGCAACGGTCCTCGGAGCACCCTGCACTCGGCATCCCGTAATTCTCGCCAGGGACGCGCCGTGATGCAATCCGTCGAACCGATCGACCGTACGAACCGCCCTTGAGAGTTCCACCGCGCAAGGGGACACTAAAACGACGACAACTGGCCAAACGGAATTGCCGGGAGCGCGTGCGGCTGATAAGATGCCGCCCGCCATGAAGGTAATTTCCCTGCAATCCGGAAGCAACGGCAACTCGTTTCACGTCGAGGCCGGCGGCGTCAGCCTCCTTTTTGACGCGGGGATCACGGGGCGGCAGGCCGAGTCCCGGTTGGCCTTTCACGGACGCGACATTCGGCGCTGCCAGGGCCTCTTTATTTCGCACGATCATGGTGACCACACGCGTTGCATGGGTGTCTACCACCGCAAGTTCGGTCTGCCGCTCCATATCACGCGGCGGACGTTGCGGGCTGCCGAGCGCGACCGGAGAATCGGGCCGCTGGGAGACGTCCGGTTCTTTTCTCCGGGCCAGTGCATCCGCTTTCCATCCAACGCGGGGGACCCGGTCCTCGTTCACACGATTCCCACGCCGCACGACGGTGCCGAGGGAGTCGCATTCGTTATCGAACAGGGGGAGAAACGAGTTGGCATACTCACCGACCTTGGCCACGTGTTCGACGGGCTGCGCGAGGTGCTGCTTTCGCTCGACGCCGTCATTATTGAAAGCAACTACGACCCGGAGATGCTCGAATGTGGCCCGTATCCGGAAATGCTCAAGCGGCGGATTCGCGGTCGCGGCGGGCACATCTCGAACGTCGAATGTGCCGAACTGATTGGACGAACCGCGATGTACCGCCGGTTGCGATGGGCTTGCCTCTGTCATTTGTCGGAGGAGAACAACCGGCCCGAACTGGCGCTGGCCGCGCACCGAAGAATCGTCGGTGCCGCCGTCGCGCTTCATGTCGCCAGCCGCCACGAAGCGTCCGACGTGATGGAAGTTTAAGTCGTTGCGTGGACCCCCGGTCCGTACCCTGAACGAAGTGCAAAGGGTCGTGAATCGCTTCGCGATCACTACGCGGATCGCGAAGATCAACGACTTTCCCTGAAAAATGTCAGTGTCAACTTTCCTGACATATCGGTAAAATAACACCAGACACCGCCCCACAATGCCTCGACCCGCGCATGCGATGAAATTCAACAACATTCTCGAAGCCGTCGGACGGACGCCCCTCGTCCGACTCAATCGCATTAACCAGGGGCTTAAGCCAACGATCTACGCCAAGGTCGAATACTTCAATCCAGGCGGAAGCGTCAAGGACCGAATCGCCATCAATATGATCGACAAGGCCGAACGACGAGGCGACCTGAAGCCCGGCGGCACGATCATCGAGGGAACGAGCGGGAACACCGGGATGGGGCTGGCGCTCGTCGCGGCCGTCCGCGGATACAAGTGCATTTTCACGACGACTGACAAGCAATCCCAGGAAAAAATCAACTTGCTCAAGTCGTTGGGTGCCGAGGTGATTGTCTGTCCGACCGCCGTCGAGCCGGACGATCCGCGTTCCTACTATTCCGTCGCAAAGAAAATCGCGGGAGAAATTCCCAATTCGTACTATCCCAACCAGTACGACAATCCCGACAACACCGAAACGCATTACATGACGACCGGCCCGGAAATCTGGGAAGATACCGACGGACAGATCACGCACTTCGTCGCCGGTATGGGGACGGGCGGGACGATTTCAGGGATCGGACGGTACCTCAAGGAACAGAATCCCGACGTCCAGGTGATTGGCGTCGACCCGATCGGTTCGCTTTACCACGAATTTTTTCACAAGGGAACGGTGGGCAAGGCGCGGCCCTACGTCGTCGAGGGGATTGGCGAGGATATTTTTCCATCGACGATGCAGTTTGAATATCTCGACGACTGTCTCCAGGTCACCGACCGCGACAGCTTCTTGATGGCGCGGCGGCTGGCACGGCAGGAAGGCATCTTTACCGGCGGCTCGGCGGGTTCAGCCGTGTGGGGCGGTCTCGAGGTTGCGAGAACGCTGGACAAGGAGGCCCTGATGGTCATCCTCATTCCCGATACGGGCCGCCAGTACATGAGCAAGGTCTTCAACGACGAATGGATGCGCGATAACCAGTACCTTGGCCCGGCGATCAAGGTCAGTGCCGGCCAGTGCGTTCGTGCCAAAAGCCGCTTCAAGGAACTGCATAGGGTCCGCCCCGACGATAATGCCAATGACGCGATGGTCCGCATGGAAGAACTCGACATCTCGCAAATGCCCGTCTTCGAGGGAAACCACCCAATGGGCTCGATCACCGAGGACCGGCTGGTCACCCTCGTCCTCCAGGGATACGACTTGCGCCACACCAAAGTCCGCGACGTGATGGAATCGTCATTCCCGATCGTCGAAGCCGAGACGCAGATCGATCAGATCACGGGGTTACTTCGCGGCGATACCCCGGCGGTCTTTGTGCGGATGAACGGGCAATTCGAGATCATCACCAAGTACGACGTCGTCCATACGATCGCGAGCATGAGCGAGACGAACGAAATGGCGGGCGTTTCGTAGCGAAACAGCGCTCGTAGCGGAACAGCGCTTTTGACAACCCGGTGCGCCAGAGCACAAGCGAATGAACGAAATGCTGGCGCTTCGGGGTTGTATTTCCGGTCCAGGTTACTCGTGTCAGTCGAGGAAACCGACGAGTTCCTGGCTGCGGCTGGGCTGTTGCAGCTTGCGGACCGCCTTGGCCTCGATCTGCCGAATGCGTTCGCGCGTTACCCGGAAAATGTGGCCGACTTCCTCCAGCGTGTAGCTGTATCCGTCTCCCAGTCCGTAGCGGAGCTTGATAATCTCCCGTTCGCGGTAGCTGAGCGTCTTGAGGACCTTGTCGATCCGCCCGCGAAGCATCTCCTGGGCGGCACCCAGCGCGGGGTTCTCGGCGTCGCCGTCCGGCAACAGGTCACCGAAATGACTGTCCTCGCTGTTGCCAACGGGTCGATCGAGACTGATTGGGTAACGGCTCATCGCCAGCACGCGTCGCGCCTCGTCGATCGTCGTACTGCTCCGCCGCGCGACTTCCTCGAGCGTCGGTTCACGGCCCAGTTCCTGGAGCAGACTTCGCGAAACGGTCCGCACCCGCGACATCGTTTCCACCATATGCACGGGAATGCGGATCGTGCGGCTCTGGTCGGCGACGGCGCGGGTGATCGCCTGGCGAATCCACCACGTCGCGTAGGTGCAGAACTTGAATCCGCGACGGTACTCGAATTTGTCGACCGCGCGCATGAGGCCCGCGTTGCCTTGGTGAATCAAGTCGAGAAAACTGAGGCCGCGGTTGCGATACTTCTTGGCGATCGACACGACCAGCCGCAAGTTGCCTTCGGAAAGTTCACGCTTGGCCTGCTGGTATTCCGAAAAGACGGCCTTCAGGCCAGCGACGCGATTGGCAAGGCTCGTCGGTGACTCCTGGCAAGTGACGAGAATATTTCGCAGTTCGTCCAGCAGCGGGCGACGCTCGGAAAGGGGCCGACGGGCCTTTTTCATTTCCGTATTCTTGAGCGCGAGCTGGTTGACGCGGGCGCTGAACTTCTCGATCGTCGAGATCATCGACTCGATGCGATGCGTCCGCAAGCCGAGTTCCTCGATGAGGCGTACGCAGCGGCGGCGACGGCGCGCGAGGTCCGTCCACGCGCGGCGGCGACGGGTCTTGCCGGCCGACTTGCTCAGCGCCGTGAGGTAGTCGTGCCGGTTCATCAACAGGAGCTTTTCCAGCGTCGTCAGGTTATAAGAAATCCGTCCGAGAATCTGGTCCTTCTCGAGCCGGTCGGTCACCGATACCTGGACCGTCCGGTCAAAGGGAAGTTCGCCGTTGTGAACGCGCTTGAGCACCTTGAAGGCCGCCTGAATCACATAATCGCATTCGAGCAGCCGTGTGCGGAATTTCCGTCGCGTGTCCTCGATGCGCTTGGCCAGCGTGATTTCCTCTTGCCGCGTGAGAAGCGGGATTTCACCCATCTGGGTCAGGTACATGCGCACCGGGTCGTCCGACCACGAGTCCGCTTCTTCGATACCGGACAAGAGTTCGTCGTCGGTGCTCTCAAGCTCGCCCAGGGAGGCCGCCGGAGAAACGGCATCGTCCGCTTCATCCTCCTTGTCGTGTTCGGGGGCTTCCTTTTCCGCAAGCGATTCGTCGAAAGGCCGGTCGGAAAGGCGCGTCCGCGTTGCGTCGTCCTCAAACTCGTCCACTAGTATTGCGTTATACAAGGTTCAAACTCCTGATCGGGGTGGATGCCGTGTTTTTTTGCCGACAGCCGGAATTCGGTTGCCGTGGATGAATCATCAACTGTGAGTTAACAGGTTTCGCGAGGAAGGCAAGCAAGCCAGCCGGCAAATGAATGTCCCGGCGGATCGGTCGCGCAACGACACATGCGGCATACGATAACGACCGCCCGGCGCGGTATCACTCATAACGAACCTGAATCAACAGCCCTGTCATTTACTGCCAGATATCCCCGAGGTCGGGGAGGGGGAAGCGATCGCGGACATGCAGACTCATGTGTCCCAGGGGCAAGTCCCTGAGCGGGCTGTTCTAATTCAGCTAGGGGAGCCATGTCGCGCGTTGCCGGCACTATTCTAGCCAACAGGCAATCGAGGTCCAGTAAGATTTTCGGGACCGGTGCAAAAAAAATGAACACGCCGTTCGTCGCTCGGTTACCGGCAGGGCGCTAGCCGGTCTTTCGACGATATTCGCCGACGAACCAATGAAGCGCCCACAACAAAGTTGCCTGGACGCGGCAAGCATAGTAAATTGGCGGCCAAACACTCCCCCGCAGCCACCTGAACTTTCCCGATTGAAATGGCCCAACGATACCTCCTGGAGTGCAAGCAGTGCGGTCGCCGGACGCCGATTGTCGAGTCCCAGGCGGGCCAGGTCATTATCTGCAACGGCTGTGGCAGCACCCAAAAACTCGGTACTTTGCGCGAAATCCGCGCCATGCAATCGGAAGGCAAACCGGTGCCCAGTGCCTCGGGCACATCCGGTCTGGCGGTCTCGCGTCGGACCGTCCAGTGGACACCCATCGGTCGCGCCCTGTTCGCATTCGGGACTCTCGGCCTGGTGGCAGGGACCTTGCTGGCCAGCTACAAGTTTCTACAGGCTGGCAGTCTGAAAACGGGGCGTCCGGTGGCGGAAATCAACCCGCAAAAAAGGAAGCAAATCGAAAGCGCCCCTCCCGAAGTCATGGTGACTCTCTGGGATCGCGTCAACGCCCGTGCCCTCGAAACCTGGGAAGCGCACCCGTACCTTCTGCAGCGTGAGGCGGCACGTCGCTTAATCGTTATTGCGGTGGCGGGAATCGTCGTCGCGGTGATCGGGGCGGTGCTTCTGTTCGGCTCGTTCTGGTTCAGGCAGGCGGGCGATGTTTGACGGGATTTCCAATTGCAAGAACCTTGCTCAGGTGCGACCGTGAAATCCAGCGTCCGCCAGTCACCCACCGCCAACCGCAAATCGAACGAATCGAGTGCCGACAA
Source organism: Pirellulaceae bacterium (assembly GCA_041747075.1). Lineage (GTDB taxonomy): Bacteria > Planctomycetota > Planctomycetia > Pirellulales > Pirellulaceae > CAJQPP01. Next base: position 21,870 of record JBGTFW010000258.1, on the reverse strand, counting down.
GCCACCCGAAGTTCGCGACGGTCTCGCGACCGATGAAGCACCGCCGCGCAACCCGGAACGCCCCCACCCGGGAATTCTCATGGTGCTGATCGTGTGCCTGGTCTTCTGGATTGGCGTCCTTGTTTGGCTCGCACTTCGCACCAACGCCTGAGCCGAATTCAGGATTCTTGAGGAACCGGTTTGTCGTCCTTCACGTGATCGTCCCATTTTCGTTCGTGGGGCCGGGTCAGCTTGCCGATACTCCTTGCGACGAGCATCGCTACCACCGCGTCGCCAGTTACATTGACCATCGTGCGGCACATGTCAAGAATCCGGTCGACGGCAATGATCAGGGCAAGGCCCTCGACTGGTACGTTGATCGCGCCGAGCACGATCACGAGCATGACGATTCCCGCGCCGGGAACGGCAGCCGCGCCGATCGACGCAAGCGTCGCGGTGACGACAATCTGTAATTGCTGCGCGAGACCGAGATCGAGGCTGTACGCCTGGGCGATAAAGACCGCTGCGACCGACTGATAGAGGCTCGTCCCGTCCATGTTGACCGTCGCACCGACGGGCAGCACAAAGCTGGTGACTTCATTTTCCACGCCAAGGTGTTCTTCCACCCGTTCCATCGTGACGGGCAACGTCGCCGCGCTGGAACTGGTCGAGAACGCCAGAAGCTGTGCCGGGGCGATACCGCGAAAGAAAAATCCGTAGCTGCGACCGGTGAAGAGGACGACCAACGCCGGATAAAAGACAAGGATCAGGAACGCCAGTCCCGCGACGACGCAAAGACAGTATTTCAGCAGGGCCACCAGAACATCCGGCGACGGCGTTTGGGTCACCTGTGCCACGAGCAGCGCGAAAACTCCCACGGGCGCGGTCAGCATGAGCAGGTCAATCATTTTAAGAATGACTTCGTTCAGTCCGTTGAAGAACTGCTTGACCGGCGCGGCCTCGGCAGGATCAATGAGAATCAGCCCGATCCCGAAAAAAACCGCGAAAAAAATCACTTGCAGCATGTTCCGGTTGTCGGTCGCCGAGAAAAAGATATTGTCAGAAACAACATCCACGAGCGGCTGAAGTGGACCCTTGGCCTGTTCCGCGGTCGCGGTGTTCCTTGCCGATTTGACTTTCTCCTGGTTTGACTCGGAACTGACCAGTTTTTCCCGCGTTTCCGCGGAAATCCCGCCGCCTGGCCGGACGACATTGGCGATCACCAGTCCGACCGTTACGGCAAATACCGTCGTTGCGAGATAAAGGGCGATCGTCCGCCAGCCCATTCGCGAAAAGGTCGAAATGTCGCGCAGGTCGGAGACTCCTTTTATGAGCGACGCAACAATCAGCGGAACAGCGATCAGCTTGAGCGCATTGACGAACATCGTTCCGAAGGGCGCGATCCAGTGCTCAACAAACGTCTCCCAGCCAAACCGCGCCGCGATCAATCCGAATCCGATCCCCAGCGCCATGCCAATAAGAATCTGCCAGTGAAGGGCAAGCGAGAATTTTTTCATGCATACGTCCTTATTTCCAGTTTTGCAAATTTGGAGTGCTCCGGCCTGGCGGAGCTATGGATTAGCCCCGGAAAACGCGATGCATTGAGACAGATTTTGGCTTGGGGCCTTGCCTTCCACACCGCCGATAATTTCCTGCCTTCGCGAAGCCAAAGCAATACCAGGTTCCCCGCACTCCAAAGAAAAGTGCAAAACTGGAACTTAAGGGTCGACTTGGAATACGGCATGTCTTCGTGTCGAACAATTGTCCCAATGGTTCCGTTTCCTCGACACATGCCAGTGTAGAACAACTGAGGACAATGGTTCTACAAAACAGCCTGACTCTCATCGCGAACTGCGCTGATTGAGCCAGAACCCGACGTGAATGTTGACGACTCGATTCATCGACCTCCGGCCCGAATCGGTGCCCTCGGAACCCGTCGCGATTTCGCCAAAAACCAGAAAGCGGCGACCTTCCTGGAATTGGCCCGGCTCGGTTCTTAACGGCGCGAGGATAACTTCATTGGTCCCGAGGAGTTTGAGAACGCAAGTCGGACGCCCGGAAATCTCCTGCCTGCTGTTGATCGCGTTCTTCTCGACGACGACCGAAAGAATGCACCACGGGTTGTCTGGATTGACGGCTGTCGCAAACCACTGGTTCGAGACACCGGCGTCGAATTCATCAATGACCAGGTCCGCCTGGAGGCTGTCAATGAGCGACTCAAGGGTCGCTTCCAGCCACTCATTTCGTTCCTTGCGTGTCCGGAAATCCACGCCGGATGTCGCGCCAATGATCGACTGGACCGCAACCAGATCGCGCGCGAGTTTCTGAAAGGACGTATACTCGGCGGCGCTGTCGGCGCTCCAGTCGGTCTTGCGGCACTCCGACGCCGATGCCTCGACGCCGGCTGCAAGGCGTGAAAATTCGTCTTGAGGCTCGGAAGGTCGCGGCATCGTTTCCGACCGACCCGACGCCACATTCATTTGATCCGCCTTGGGGAACGGGACCGGCCGCGTGTCACCCGGAACGGACTCAAGCAAATCAAGAATGGACCGCGCTGGAACGGCCAGTCCGTCGTCCTGCGTGGAAAGGCCCGTGTTAATCGCCTGCACCAAACCCGTGGCGTCGATCAGCGGGCTGCCCGCAAGCTGCGAAAGCGGACCCGTTGACTCGTGCGGTGTCCAGAGGATCCACGACGTTTGCCGCGATTGCGATAGTTCGTTGTCCGTCACCAGCTTTTGAAGTGCTTGACTCAACTGGTCGAATGTCGCGCGGCGCTCGATGCGGCATTCCGTCAGCCACGGTGCGTGATCGGGCGGCGGCACCCGGGCGATCAACATCCGATGCGCTGCCACCAATCGGTCCTCTCGGGCAAGGTTGGCGTCGGCAAGATTGATTACCTGCGATCGGTTAATCGCAATCAGCGCCAAATCGTGTTCGGGTGCCGTCGCGATGATCCCTCGCGTCTCATCGGTCAGTTCGAGCCACGGAGGGTGATCGTCGAGGTGCCGCGCCGCGACGGTCGACTCGACGATGCCCGCATCCCGGATCGCGGACCAGCTTGTAACGACCCAGCCGCGCGAGTCAACGATCAATCCAGTCGCCTGGCGAGTCGTCGAGGGGGTGCGAACGTCAAGCTTGACCAGATAGCCATTGATTTGGTCCCAGGCCTTTTCCCAGTCGCGGTTGGAAAAGTACACGGGTGACTCGATGATCGTGGGAGGCGCCAACGGCTGGTCGTCCGCCGCGGCAACGGCGGTGTCATCGTTCTTCTCTTGCGTTTCCCCGCCATCGCGCCGGTCGCGTTGGTGCTTGTCGGCGGGAATCCGGGCCAGCGGATTGGTTGAAGGATTGGTTTCTACCAACTCATGTTCGCCGCGCTGGCGTTCCGCAAGCCAGTTGACAAGCACGAACAACCCGCCCACCAGCAGAACCGCGAGGATTGCGGCAAAAACACGCGGCCACCAATTAGTGCGTTGGCGAATACCGTAGACGGGATCGAGGGTTGAACGGATCGACGGGGTCAACGCTCGGGGCGGAACCTCGATACCGCCCCCTTCCGGTACCGGTGGAGCAGTTTGCCGCGGTGCCGTTTGCAATCGGCGCGGCGCGGAGATCATTGCACCCGGTCGCGAGTACCCTGGTGGATAATAGGCGGATCGTGGCCCCGCCTCTCGCAACTGCGACTCGGGATTCAGGTTCTTCCGCGCCGGACACGATTCAAAATGGTCGGCGAGGAGAGTCGCGTCATTAAATGGTTCCCGGCAAAGGGGGCACTGGAATTTTCCGGTCATCGGACAGCTTCAGGCCTTTGGCAAGCCGCAAGGATTGGAGCGCACCGGAACCGGAATGCGCGGGAGTAACTCCGGAGTCGGAAAGGGGTCGACGCATCGATTATAGGGCAAAACGAATCGGAATGGGGGAAGCGGCCCGATGTCATTCCCGCGCAGGCGGCCCGATGTCATTCCCGCGCAGGCGGCCCGATGTCATTCCCGCGCAGGCGGGAATCCATCGCCTTTTCGCGGGGTCGCCGTCCCGGCCTTCTCTGGGTCCCCGCCTGCGCGGGGATGACGATTAAAGGTTTTTTCGGGACGGCCCACAGCTTTCGGGACGGCCCACAGCTTTCGGACCGATGCCAGAGTCGCACCAGACACGCTCCTGGACACGCGTTAACCGTTCATTGAGATTGGCATTGCGGAGGCGCTCGCCCGGCTGCTACGGTTCGCGTGGCCGCGTCGATCGGACGCGCCTGTGCGTAATAAGCGGACTTTTCCAACCGGTTTCAAGGATTCGATATGCGGTTACGAAGATTGTGGATTTCCTGTCTCGCTCTGATGGCGGTGCCCGTAACGCAACTTTCCGCGCAAAACGTTGCGGACAAGGCCAATGAAGGCGAACTGATCCGGGAAAAAGTGCTCGAGGAACTCAACGAGGGCTTCAAGGAATATGAACAGCAGTTACAGGCCGTCCTGAGGACTCGCTTCCCGCAGGAAAAAGACTTCGTCGCTCAGATCGTGCTCCTCGTTCAGCGCGAGAAGTTGCCGCGAAATCTCGTCGACTCGGCGTGGCTGTGGGTGCGCAAGAACCGGCCCACGACGAAATACCCATTTGTATACTTTGAACGCGTCTTGCGTTTACAGGGTGAACAGCTCAAGCTGGACGTGCCGCCATTCGACCGTGAACTCTGGCTGGAATCAAGCCGGGGCGTTTCCCGCGCCAGCCAACGGCGGTAAACTCCCGCGCCTGGCGACGACGTTGCGCGAATGGTGTTCAACTGGTGGAAACGTCGGTCGCGTAAACGACTGTTGCGCCGTCCTGTTCCGAAGGACTGGGAATCAATCGCCGCCAATGCGATTCCGTGGTTTGACGCCTGGGATAATGGGACGCGCGGCAAGTTCCTCAATGACCTGCGCATTTTCGTCGCCGAAAAGGCCTGGGAAGGCTGCGACGGCCTCGAAGTCAATGACGACATGAAAGTCGTCGTCGGAGCGCAGGCGGCCATGATGCTCGCGGGCGTCGAGGATTATTATTTTGATGGCGTGCGGACGATTCTCCTCTATCCGCGTCCCTTTTGGAGAAAGACGCGTCACGGACTGATTGTCGGGGATGACGTGTTGAGCGGTGAAGCATGGCACCGGGGTCCCATCGTCCTGTCCTGGTCCGACGTGATCGAGGATTGGGAAGGCCACAACGTCGTCGTGCATGAACTGGCCCATCACCTGGACGGCCTCGACGGCGATATCAGCGGTGTCCCGATCCTCGGCAATCGCGTCGCCCAGGAGCGATGGGAAGAAATAGCCGCCAGGACGTTTCGGCAATTAAATGACGACCTGGCCGCCGGGCGCGAAACGTTTCTCGATCCCTACGCGGCGACCCACCGCGCGGAATTGCTGGCCGTGGCTTGTGAATCCTTTTTTGAATTGCCCGTCGAGCTAAAGGACCATCACGACGACCTGTTCGCCTGTCTTGTTGACCTCTTTCAAATCGATCCATCACGCTGGGCCGATCGCTGAGACAGTCGCTCGTAGAGCCTATCCCGGAACCGCCAACTACAAGCACGCCGCGCCAGCAAGTGAACCGCCAACTACAAGCACGCCGCGCCAGCAAGTGAAGCCCTTGCTGGCGCGGCGGGCTGGTATTGGGATAGGCCCTTAGTCATATTCCTGCTCGTGCGCGTGTGCTCGTTCTCCTGCTCGCGCTCGCCTTCGATCGAAGTCTCTCAAGACGTTTCTGTCCGGCGAATCAATCGATGACGAATTGCAACGGCCCGATCGAGTACGAGTGCGAGTACCGCCCTTCGGGCTGAGTACGAGTACGAATAAAAAACCTGTTCCCCCCGCCTACTTTCGATTGGGTTGTCTCGGGACATCGCCCTTGTAATCCGGCGACCGCTTAAGATAGCTGTCGCAGAATTCGAGAATCGCCTGGTAACCGCGCGCCTGATTCTCCTTTTTCCGGAAACCGTGCCCTTCGTCGTCGAAGACGAGGTACTCGACGGGAATGTCCCTGGTGCGGACCGCTTCGACGATTTCGTCTGATTCGACTTTCAGCACGCGCGGGTCGTTGGCGCCTTGCAAGACCATCAGCGGCCGTTCGATCTTGTCAGCGTGAAAGAGCGGGGAAATGCTCTTGAAATACTCCTCGTCGCCGAAATCACCTAGCTCCGTTTCCAGCGCTGCGCGCTGCGCTTCCCACCATGGCGGGATACTTTGAACCGTCCGGTGCCAGTTGGAGACGCCAAAGATATCGACGCCCGCGGCGAACTCGTCGGGCTGAAAGGCAAGCGCGGCCAGCACCATGTATCCGCCATAACTGCCGCCGATGATCCCGATCGCTTCCGGATCGACGTAACCGGTCTCAACAAGCATTTGCTTGCTGGCGACACAATCACTCAAGTCGCCTTTGCCGTGATCGCGGTTGTCGAGCTGTTCGAATTGCTTGCCGTATCCGCTGCTGCCGCGATTGTTGATGGCGTAAACCGCGTAGCCGTGGTTGACGAGGAACTGGACCAGCGCGCTGTAGCCGACACGCGACTGGCCGCCAGGCCCGCCATGAACCCAGACGAGCGCCGGAACCTGTGCAGCGGGCGTTGCCTGATGCGGGCGATAGAGAATACCTGGAATTTCCCGGCCGTCGAAGGACTTGAAACGGACGACTTCGCCCGAAACGAGATGGGCGGGATCGATTACCGGGTTCAGCGAACGGGTCAGCCGCGCGGGCACCGTTGTCTCATCGTTCGCCAATTTCAGGTAGTAGAGATCCCCGGGAATCTTGTCAGCGGAAATGTAGAGTGCAAGGTGCTGCTCGTCGCGCGAAATTCCGATCGAATCTATGTTGGCGCCATCGACCTCGGGCAGTTCAATGGACTCACCGCTGGCCGTGTCGCGCACGTCGATCCGTGTTCGCCCATCCTCGTTCGTGGCGATGACAAGGTACTTGCCGTGTTTCGAGATATCGGCGTAAGCGACGTCCCACTCCGGCCGGGCGATCGTTTCCCGCGCGCCGCTTTCAAGGTTCTGGCGGACAAGATATTTAAAATCGCTGTCGGCGTCGGTGATCAGCCAGGCGTATTCACCATCGGGCGAAAAGGCGGCGAGCGAGAAATTCGCTTCGCCCTCGTGGGGCGTCAGGTGCGTCGTTTCTCCCGTATCGCGGTTGAAGAGGAAAATGTCGCTGTCGTCGCGATTGTTGATTTTGGCCAGAGCGATCACTTTCCCGTCGGGCGAAACGTCCGCGGGAAAATACCCGTCCTCGTTTTGAAACACCAGCTCGCGCTCGAGCGATTCGGTGTCGTACTGGTAAACGTCAAAGTAACGCGGGTCGCGCTCGTTGGTCCCGACATAAAAAGACCGATCGTCGTATGCCCAGGCCATGAACTGGGCCTTCAGGTTTTCACCAGGAGTCAAGTCGGTGGTCGTCCCGTCGGGGTGGCGGACAAACAAGTGGTCAAGCTCGTCCCCTCCCTTGTCGGCGGAATACAGAAACCGCTCGTCGGCGGGAAAATAACTAACGGAAAACATCGACTCGGTTTCCGAGTGTGTCAGTTGGGTCGGCTCGTCGCCGTTGACCGGGAGGGACGAGACGTTGAAAACGCCCGTGGCATCGCTGCTTGCGAGAATTTTTGAAAAGTCCGGCGAAAAGGAGGCGCCGCGATAGTTCGTCGTCTTGAGGAACTGCTCGATGGTGTATTTGGCGACGTCGGGGGTACCTTGCGAGAACGCCTTGACGGGCGCGAACAAAAGGACCGTCAGGAGGGTCAGCCGGACAAGCATTGGTCTCATGGCTTTCAATTTCCGCTTTGAAAGAAAGTTGGCATACACCGGACAGCCGGTACGTTCCAATCACTTTATAGCAGACAACCCATCCGTTCAAGTTGCTCCTCTTCGCCGAAAGTGCCTGCCGCGTTCGCCTTGCCCCTTCACGGTCTCGCAAATCCGGCCTTGCGTCCAATGAAGCGGTAGTACGGCATCCGCACCAGCGGCATGTAGGGAATCTTGCAACGCGATTCGCGAAGATCGACGGGCTCAAGTCGATTGAGCAAGTACGGCAAGTGCTCGCTCGATGGAAAGACATTGTCGGTCGCGAACCAGGTCGGCCAGAACGCGCGCGTCGACCAGCCGTGCCGTTGCAGACCGCTGGCGGGATGCTTGCGTGAAACGTAAAAGTCAACGACGCCCAGCAGGCCGCCGGGCTTGAGCATCGCCACCGCGTTGTCAATGGCGGCGAACCAGTCGGGAATCATCGTCAGCGAATACGAAAAGGTGACGATATCGGCGTGTCCTTCAGCGGGACGAAAGGTCGTTGCGTCGGCTGCGGCGACGTGAACGTTCGTCCATCCACGGCGTCGGAACCGGTCCTCGGCGATTTTCAGCAACGACTCCGCCAGATCGACGACGTACACCTTTCCGATCTGGTCAATCGACGCGGCGAGGTTTTCAATGTTCCATCCCGTGCCGCCTCCCATATCGACCCAAACGCCACCGGCGGGAACGGGCAGCGCGGCGTACATCTCCTCGCGCCCGGTGAGGAGCCGCTTTCGAAAGTCGTCGTAATCGCGGGCCTGCGCGCCGTAAAAGCTTTCCATTCGGGCGGCGTGCGAGTCCCCTTTGCCACGCGAAAACAGCATGTGCCAGAGGACGCGCGAGTCGGAACGGAAACCCATGTCCTGCCGACTCCGTCAAACCGCGAGATCAGCGATGTAAAAGCTGGCGTAGGTATGCACGCGGTCCTTCTCGTGAAGTTCCGCCGCGAGTTCCCACTGATAGGTGAGCAAGTCGTTGACTTTCACAAGGCGGCCGCCACGGTACACCTCGACCTTGTCGATAAAGTCGGTTCGCAGCCCGCCACTCCGCCACAGAATACGCGTTCCGGGTGCCGCGCGTTCGACGATCGCCTGCCATTCCCCCTCAAGCCACGGAAAGAACCGGTCGGAGAGCCAGTCCATGTGATCGAGCAGAACGAAACGGTTGATCGCGCCGTCAAACTTTTCCAAAAACCCCTGAACCGAATCGGTATGCGTCGTCACGCGATCAACGACGCCGTCCCTGAGACTTTGCCAATTCTCCTCGCGCAGGTACTCGGGACAACAGTCGCGCGTGTATCGACCGTTGACGTAGACGCGCCAGAAGTAATTGTCCTTCATCGGCAGCCTCGTGAAGACGCCTTCCACACAGTCCTCAATGTAGCGCACCAGGCCGCCCGGGTACTGTTGCTCGATCTGCCGCCGCTGCGCGCGCGGTACGCCGAGCAGCGACATGGTCGTGTCGCGGTTCATCGTGAACTTGACCAGCCCTGTCCAGAAGCGGTCGTACATGCCGCCGAGATAGATTTCCCGTTGCTCCTCGATGGACTCGGCGGCGAGCAGGCGCTCAAGATAGGGGCGCACCTTGATCACGCGGTCGGTGTAGATTTTCATTATCCGCGCGAAACTTCCCGACGTACCGCGAAAATAAAACGAGCGGCGCGGGTTGTCGAACCACTTGATCCGCTTGTCCCAAAACGCCGCCGATCGGGGGGTCAGTCGCGATCGCAGTTTCCTTTCGTACGGGCCGTGGACACCGGGCAAGCACCCTTCGCCAAACATGCGGAAAAAATCCTCCCAGGACAATGCGCGAATGGCGGCCTGTTTCAGTTCAAGCAGGGCGTTTTGCCGCGGATTCATGTCAACCGCGTAGACTTGACCCGCGCCGGCCAGCGCGTAATCGAGTGCGTTGCAGCCGGCCGAAGTGATCACGAGAACCTGGTCGTCGCGCTTCAGTTCGAGCGCGACGCGGTCGACGCGCGGGTCTTCCCAGCACGTGTTGTAAACGAGGTTATTGCGATGAACCGTCGAAAAAACACGACGGCTGATCCATTCCTTGACCGGCATGATCATGACATTCGGGACGCTTGACTGAAACGTTGCGCCGGGCGGACCCCACCGACTCCCGGACCCACGATGATAGCGATTTCGGCCTGACCGCGATAGAACGAGATGGTCGCTCGAGGAGCGACGCCTGTTGAAGGCACGTGACCGCTTCAACGACGAATTCGCAGCACCCCCGCCTCGACGCGCGGTTCCCTGATTTCGGTGGTCGTCCCGTCAGGCCAGCGAATCGACAGCAATTTGATCGCGGGTTGGGCGGGGACAAACCGCTCGCCAGGCGACTGGGAAAGGTAGCTCCCGCCGCCGCTCATTTGCAATACTTGTTGCTCCCCGTCATCGCGATGGAGCGTCAATCGGGTGCCTGGCGGCAGATCACCGGGCGCTTCTTCAAGGCGGATTTTCACAAATTCGGCGTCCGTTGTGTTGTCGAAGGTCGCCGGGGTCCCGTTGTTGAGGCTTGCCACAAGATCGGGCCTCCCGTCGCCGTTGAGATCGACGACGGTCAACGCCTTGGCGTCGCCGTCGATGACCAGCCCGCTGTGGTTCGGCCACACGGGCCGAAAATTCCCCGCTCCGTCCCCCTCGAGCACAAAAGAAACGCCGCCATCCATATTCCCGGTTTCCCGCTGCGGCGAGTAAAAATTCTGAACGACTATCAAGTCAATCTTTCCGTCTCCGTTGAAATCCTCCAGTGCGGTCCCGAAGACCGGACTGGCCTGAACGACGCGGGGCAACTCGCGGAATTCAAATCGAGGGACGCCCTCCGCGGTTCCCGTATTGATCAGGAGGCACGAACTGAGATAGTTCGCCTCGTACCGCTTGGCGTTTTCAAGTTCTCCGCTTGTGTAGATGTCCACAAGCGGGCTAATCGCGAACTCGTGATAGGTCGGAAGCTTTTCCCGGATCGTCGGCATCGCGTCGCTCGTGCAGCCAAGGCCTCGGCGCGGAAGACAGACGCCGTTTTCGTACTTGGCCTCGACAATTTGCATCTTGCCGTTGTTTTCAAAGTCGCCGTAAAAGAGCAATTCCGGCTTATCCACGGTCGCCTTGTATTTCGTATTGAGTCCGAAATTGCCCGCGACCAGATCGACGTCGCCGTCGCCGTCCACATCGCCGGCGGAGATGCTCGTGAACCAGCCAAGGTGTTCCGCCAGGCCGGCGGATTCCGTCACGTCGCGTAGGCGTCCTGATTCGTTAAGGAAAACCCGCGACGAACCCCAGTCGTAACTGAGCGCAAGGTCTTGCCACCCGTCATCATTGACGTCGGCCCATACCGCGGACGTCACCATGCCGGCGGATTTCAGTCCCTCGGCCAGTTCGTCAATTGCGTTGGTGAACTTCCCGCCGTTATTGACGAGCAGCACGGATTCCGGCGCGACCGGGTACGAGCCGGGAACTATTCGCGATCCAACAAAAAGATCAATATCCCCGTCGTGATCAAAATCAAGCGGCGCGACGACGCTGCCGCTATTTTTCAGATCGGGGAGCGTTCCGTCGGAGGCCTTTTCAAACTTGCCCGAACCGTTGTTCAGATACAGTCGATCCGCCAGGACATCCGAACCGGGTTCGCATTCGACCCCCCCGCTGACGACGTAAAGGTCCAGATCGCCGTCTCCGTCGCAATCAAAAAAGGCCGCGCCCATGTCCTCGAACTCGTCGTCGCGCGCGAGTGCCGGTTGTTTCGCCTTGCTGAAATTTCCCTTGCCGTCGTTCAACAGCAACTGTCCCGCCGTTCCGGCTCCCTGGCCAAGGTACAGGTCGTGATCGCCGTCGCCGTCGACATCGCCCCACGCCAGTCCGGGACCGAGCCGGGAATGCTTGTTTGGCAAGAGCGGCTCGCGCTGGAAATCGTCAAACGTTTCCTCGATATGGCGGACGCCGCGAAGCGCCTGGGTCGGTGTGAACCAGGTCGACACCGGACTCGATCTGGAAAAGCCGGTCGAAACCGGCGAAGTGACCTCGCCGCGTTCGACAATCGTGTACCGATTGCCGGCGTCGAGGTTTTCAAACCGCTGCTCGACCCCCGACGGCCAATGCACCACCATCAGGCGGGCAGTCGTAGCGGTTCCCATCCCGAAATGCAGTACGAGGTCGCTGCTCGAGGCAAAGCCCCGGCCGGCCGACATCCACCGCGTCTGCACCGGCGCGTCGTCGCAGATTGCCAGTTCGACGCGGGCACCCAGTCCGTCGCGGCACGTCGCCGAACCCTTAAGCCGAATCTGGATCGATCGATGATTGTTCAGGTCATTGCGATAGATTCGCACAGGCTCGTCAAATCCGTTGACGACGATGTCGAGGTCGCCGTCCCCGTCAAAATCCGCCGTTGCCGCACCCGTACTGACGCCGAGATCGTCCAGTCCCCATTCCGTAGCCGTTTTCTCGAACTTCAGGTCGCCGAGATTGCGGTAAGCCATGTTCTCCAGCTCGAATTTCGGCTGGTTCCACCAGAATTCAGCCGCCTTCTCCGGACTCATTTGTTCCCGACGGACCTGGTCGCGGAGGTCACCGTTGTTCGTATCGCGCGACATCCCGTTCGTGAAGTAAACGTCCTCCAGGCCGTCGTTGTCAAAATCGTCGAACTTCGCCGTCCAGGTCCAGTCGGTCGAGGCCATCCCGGTCAGCGCGGCGATTTCCATGAATCGCCCGGTCCCCGTGTTCAGATACAGGCAGTTCCGCATGTACTGGGGAGGGTGAGGCCAGTTGAGAAACCAGGCGTCGCTTTCCGGTCCACTCATCGCGCCCATCGACAACTTGTCTCGATAGTGCGTCGTTCCGGCCATGTCGGTCGCCAGGTAGTCGGGCATACCGTCGTTGTTGATGTCCGCGACATCCGATCCCATGGAAAACCACGGGGTGTGGGGAAGGCATTCCGAAACGACGTCCGTGAACGAAATCCGGCCATCACGATGGGGGCCGTTATTTCGATACAACACGTCGGGTCCCTTGAAATCGTTGGCAACGTAAAGGTCCAGCCTTCCGTCGCCGTTGTAGTCCCACCAGTTGGCTGACAGGCCCATCGAAGCAACCTGGCCGACATTCAATTCCTCGCTGACATCGGTGAACTTTTCGCCGTCGTTGCGAAAGAGGTGGTCGAACTCCCCGCCAATTTCCGGTTTGATTTCGCCGTCGGGGTGCGCCAGCAAATACATTCGCTCGCGGAACAGGGGATTGAGGATCATTTGACCATCGGCGTCCGGAATCATCGATGGCTGACCGGCAAGCGACTTGGTCAAATGCCCGTCCAGCCGATTCGTTACAAGGTAAATGTCGACATCCCCGTCGCCGTCGTAGTCGCCATAGGCGGCTGATACCGAGGCACCCTCATAGTCCAGTCCAAAGCGGGACGCTTCCTCGGTGAACTTGCCCGACCCGTCGTTAACGTACAGGCGGTTGGGACACCCGTATCCGTACACGTACACGTCAACGTCTCCGTCATTGTCCAGATCAACCATCGCGGCACCGACGCTCCACATCCCGGCCGGATCAATTCCGGCCGACGTCGTCACATCCTCGAACTTCATCTCTCCCAGATTGCGATAAAGTCGTCCGCCGTCCTGCTGGCGCGTCAGGTATATGTCGGGGCGGCCATCGCGGTCATAATCGCCGACTGCGACGCCACTCGCAATAAACGAAGTGCCAATCGCCGATTCCGTTGCCGCGCTCCTCTCCCAGACGTTTGCAAAATCGATTCCTGTCCACGACGATTCCAGTTCGGTAAATTCTCCCGCCTGATGGTCGGTTTGAGTCGTTTCAAGGGGCGTCGCGGAAATCTCCGGTTCGTCGAGAAACCCGTCGATCCGGGCACCCGGAACCCCCGGCGATTTCGACACGGCGTCGCGTTCGGACGCACGAGCTCGTGACATAGCGGACGGCGGATCGCCGGGCTGACATCCACAAAGGACCAGACTCGCCAGGACGACAACGCAAACGCCTTTTGCGACGTGCGGGAAAACTGGAAAACGCGTTAACATGGAACCTCGCGCAACAATCGCGCCATAGAGAGGGTGTGGGAACGGTTGGGACAAGTCGTTTCGCGGCGCGGTGGCAAGCTCGCTTTGCCGTCATGGATTGCATGGCGCGCCCCGATAACTGGCAGTTGGAGTATACTCGCGTCCGGGAAATCGGGTCAACCAAACGGCTGAGACCTTCGTATTTGTTTAGGGACTCATGAAATGCTGCGGGTTACCCCTTTGTCGCCGCGGGGCCTTGAATAAGGGGGCCGCAACGACCGGGTTCGCAACGTTCGCGAGAAAACTGTCATGTTGCTGCTAACGGATATTACAAAAACATACCGCCAGCCTAACGGCGAAATCCTTCCGATCCTCGACGTTCCCCGGTACGAAGTGGACGCGGGCGAGCAGGTCGCGCTGGTGGGCGACAGCGGCTGCGGCAAAACGACGCTCCTCCATATCATCGCGGGGATTACCCAGCCCACCTCGGGACAAGTCTTCCTCGACGGCGTGGAAGCCTCCCGATGCGGAGAGGCGGCTCGCGACCGGATTCGCGCTGACAAGCTCGGCTACGTCTTCCAGACGTTCAATCTGTTGCCCGCCTTCTCCGCCCTTGAAAATGTACTTCTTGGCATGACATTCGCGCGCGGAAAGCGAGATCGCGCCCGCGCCCAGTCACTGCTCGAGCGCGTCGGTCTGCAACATCGAACGACTCACAAGCCGGCGGCGATGAGCGTTGGCGAACAACAGCGCGTCGCCGTCGCAAGGGCGCTCGCCAATCGTCCGGGCCTCCTGCTCGCCGACGAACCGACCGCCAACGTCGATCCGCGCAATCAGCAGCAAATCGTCGACTTGATTCGCACCACGTGCCGCGAGGAAAACATTGCCCTCATCATGGTGACGCACAGCCAGCACGTGGCCGGGCAGTTCGCGCGCGTCGACCGTCTCGCCGACATCAATCGCGTCGTCGCCGAGGCGCTGGCATGAATTCCTTCAAAATCGCGTGGCGAAGCATCCAGCACCGCGGACTCGGCTCGCTCCTGACCATCCTTTCGATGGCGCTGGGCGTCATGCTGGTGGTCGCCGTGCTGACGATTCACGGCGTCGTCTCGCAGTCGTTCAAAAGCAACTCGACGCTTGCCTACGACGTGATCATCGGTTCCTACGGCAGCCGGATGCAGGTGACGATGAACACGGTTTTTTATCTCAGTTCGCCGGTTGAGACGATCCCCTACGAGTACTACCTGGCGTTTTGCGACGAGGATCGGCGATCGAGCCAGTTGCGTCACAGCGTGGCGTGGCAAACCGCGCTGGTCCGCCAGCAATCCTCGGACGCCCTCGATGAGCTGGCGATATCCGCCCTGCCCGGAGGAGGCATGATGCATCTCGCGCTGGCGACGCTCGATCATGAAAAACGCCGGATCGAGGAGCAGCGGATCGGGTTGAACTCGGCGGGCAGCAAGAGCTATCTCGCACAGTTTGCAATTCCGGTCAACCTCGGCGATTACCTCGGAACATTTCGCGTGGTAGGAACGACGCCCGGTTTTTTTGAACACATTGAGCTGGATATTGATACGCATCGGAAAATGACCTTTTCCAGCGGACGCCCCTTTCGCGAGTTTGACGAGACCAACCAGTATTTCGAGGCGGTTCTCGGTTCCATCGTCGCGCGCGAACTGGGTTACAAGGTTGGAGACGAAATCTTTCCCATTCATGGCGACCCGAATTCGTCGGGTGCCCATACGCACGAACAGGGGTTCCGGATTGTCGGCATTCTCGATTCGACCGGCGCGCCGCACGATCGCGCGGCGTTCGTCAACCTCGAAGGCTTCTATCTGCTCGACGGCCACGTCAAACCGATGGACGAACGCCGGATGACCGACCCGTTCCCCGTGGCCGAGGATATGCCGGAGGGTGGAACTGCGGATTTTCCCGGCACGGAAGTCGAAAAGGCGGACGACCGCCCGTCACCGGTGCTCCAGGCACCCGCGCCGCTGCCCATCGAACTACGCGAGGTCACGGCGGTTCTCGTCCGTTCGGCGGAATCGGAGGAGGAGGAGGAGGACGGGTTTCAGGCGATCGGTTCGGCCTACGTCATTCAATCGGACGTCGATGAGGGCGTGTTGAAAGGCGAACTTGAATGGTCGGACTACCGTCCGTTGCGCGCGCAGGACGCCGCGCAAGCCGTCAATCCCATCATGGAAGTAACATCGCTGTTCGAAAACCTGGTCAACCCGATCCGCTGGGTTTTGCTGGTGCTGACGATCATGATCTGCGTCGTTTCGGCAATCAGCATTCTCGTTGGCATCTACAGTTCGATGTCCCAGCGGCGTTACGAGATCGCCGTGATTCGCGCGCTCGGTGCCAGTCGCGGCAAGGTCCTGATGATCACGTTGCTGGAATCGGTCATGCTGGCCCTTCTCGGCGGAATGCTCGGTTGGGTCGCCGGGCACGTTCTCAACGCGGCAGCCGGTCCACTCATCGAATCGAGAACGGGTGTGTCGATCGGCTTTTTCGATTTTGCCCCTGGTTTCCCCGTTCTTTCATGGCTGGGATTTGATGGGCTTTTCCCGTCGGGGGGTAATGGCCTACAATGGTTTCGCGTCTCGACCGAGCTTTTCCTGATTCCAGGGCTCATTTTGCTTGCCATTTTGGTCGGGGTTTATCCGGCAATTTCCGCCTATCGAACGGACGTGGCGAAAAGTCTGTCTTGAAGATCCCGGCCGGAACCAGCGATGCGGCGGCAACGTATTACCGGGTTGCCGGTTTTTTTCGATTTTTTTGACTTACGGGGCAAAACGACGTGAACCGTCATCACCCATTACGCGACGCGCGATCCTCGTTGGCCACCCTGATGCTTGCCATCGGTCTGGTGCTGGCCATGATCGCAGCGCCCGTCATTCTCGCCTGCCCGTTCTGTTCCGCCGTAAGCCGCACGCTGGGCGAGCAAATGAACGATTTTGACGTCGTGGCGATTGCGTCGTTGCAGACCGAGCCGACGTCGCCGGATGAGCGCGAACTGCCGCGCGCCACCTTTCGCATTATTGACTTTCTTCGCGGCGAGGAATTCTTCACCGACACGGAAAACGGCAAGGAGGAGGGAGACGATTCCCGCCTCGACTTTGAAACGATTGTCATCGGCGGAAAAAACCGGATCGGCGACCATTACCTGGTGATGGGAAACGGGACGCGGCATGTCAACTGGTCGACCCCGATTCCCGTTTCCGACCGGGTCGTCGATTACATGAAACAAATTGACTCGCTGCCGCAACAGGGTCCCGACCGGCTGGCGTTCGTCGCCGGGTATTTCGAGGACGCCGAGCCGATCCTCGCCGGCGACGCCTACGACGAATTCGCAAAGGCCTCGTTTCCGGACGTGATCGAGGTTGCCGATCGGCTTGATCGCGAGCAACTGGTCGGTCATCTCCGTGACCCCGACGTGGTCACGGCCCGCAAGCGTTTGTACTACACGTTGCTCGGTGTTTGCGGAAACGACGAGGACGTTGCCTTTATGGAGGAAGTCATTCGCTCCGGCGACCGTGACCGGCAAAGCGGACTGGATGCGCTGCTCGCGGCTTATCTGAACCTGACCGGCGACGACGGAATTCCCCTCATCAAGGAGACGTTTCTCGCTCCGCCCGATTCCGACAATATCAATGTATATGCCGCCATCGCCGCGCTTCGCTTTCACGCGACGGAAACCGATCGTGTCTCGCGCGAGCAGATTCTCGATGCCTTTCGCGTCGTGCTCGATCGCCCCCAGATCGCGGACATGGTGATTATGGACCTCGCGCGGCTGGAGGACTGGAGCGTCATCGAACGACTCGTCGGCATTTTTCGCGCCGCCGACACCGATGAAACAAAATGGGTCCGGGCACCAATCATTTCGTACTTGCAAGCCTGCCCGCTGCCCATCGCCAGCCAATACATTGATGAACTTCGCCAGGTCGATCCGCAGGCCGTCAAGCGAGCTGAGATGCTCGCCGACCTCGAATGGGCCGACGACGACGACGATTGGGGCGACGAAAATTCCGGCGACAACGAGGACGCGGTTCCGGCCCCCGACCTTGAGGAAACTCCCGCGGACTCGACCGAAGAAAACGGCGATGACGGTGCGACCGGTTCCAGTGAGAAGGAATCAGGTGACGACGACGACGGCACCCCCCATGTCGACTGGGGCACCGCCGACGGCGGTACAGGCGACGCGTTGTCGGAAGGTGATTCCGGCGCGCGCGAGTCGGTCGTTTCGCTCCGTCCGCCGATGTCCGACCTGGATGGCTCGGCGGAGGAAAACGGGCATGCCGACACGGCGCGACAACCGGAATCGCGCGAGCGGGCGAGTTTTGTTTCAACGACCGGTCCGGTACCGGACCGAGAGATGTGGGACCCCGACGCCGCGGCGGGCGTCACTGCCGGTCAGTTGGTCCATTCAGCGCGATCGGTTCCGGCAGCGGCTGTTGCTCGGCCAGCGGGACCGTCGATCGTCGTGCTCTTCGTTTCTGCGTTCGCAATTTGTGTATTGCTCTTCGGGCTCTCGTGGTCGGTGCTCAATGGCTGGTTCGAAAAGCTGCTTTTCTGACACGGGTTCCCGATTTCCGCGCGAGTTATGGACAAGCAAATCGAGAAACACGAACTGGAGGAACGGGCGATTTCCCGCGAATCGACGGGTGCGTACGCGTACACGTCGATTAGTGCGTCGGCAGTGGGAGGCGTGGTGTGCGCGGTTCTCGGATTGCTGTTTTTTCTTAACAACGTCTTGATCGTGCTCCCCCTCGCGGGACTGGCGCTGAGCCTGATGGGCTACTCGGCCGTTCGTCGATCACCCGACGAGGTCACGGGCGGAAGCCTGGCGCGGTTCGGGATGGCGTTCTCCGCTTTCGTGCTGGTCGGCGGGATCACGTGGCATGCGTGGGTCTTTGCCACCGAGGTGCGGGAGGGCTACGAGCGGATTTCCTTTCGCGACCTCAAGGACGTTCCGCACACGAGGCAGCCGTACAGCGAAACGGCTGAGACGCTCGACGGAAAAAAGGTCTTTCTCAAGGGCTATATCCGGCCCGGTATTCGCGGCACGAACCTCAAGGATTTTATTCTTGTCGGCGATTTCGGTGCGTGCTGTTTCGGGGGTTCGCCGAAAATCACCGACGTCGTCGCCGTTTCGATCCTCGGGGACGACCGCGTTTCGTACGGTTGGGGGGTCCGCAAGATCTCCGGAACGTTTCGTCTGAACCGCAAGGCCGCGCAAACGGGCGAAAAGGAAGTGCCCCGCGTTTTTTATCAAATCGACGCCGATTTCGTGGATTAGGTTTCCGCGGCGATCGTCCGACCAGGTGTGTCAAGCATGATGAATATCGGAAACCGGATTTTTCAGTCGATCGTTCTGGCCGGGATTTGCCTGAATTTTGCCGTGGCGTCCACCGTCGCCGCGCAGCCCTCTCCCGCCGTGCCATCCGGCGATGACGAACCCGTTAATCTGTCGTTCGACGACATCAAGTTCGACATCGAGAAGGACGAACCGTTCGAGCGCGAGATGATCACCGAGGAAATCGAGGAACTGCGCGGCAAGCGTGTCAGCCTTCGCGGCTACATCCTGCCGGCGACCCGGCAATCGGGAATCAAGGTGTTCGTCCTGGTTCGCGACAATCAGGAATGCTGTTTCGGACCTGGCGCGGCGCTGTTTGACTGCGTGCTGGTCAAGCTTGAGGAGGGCCACTCGATCGACTACACCGTCCGCCCGGTGACGGTCGAGGGTGAGTTCATGATCAAGGAATACACGGTCGGCGACCGGGTCATGGCGATCTTTCGCATGAAGGAAGGCGTCGTCTCCCAGTAGATGCGAGAAAACTGAAATGCCGCCAGGAGATTGGGTTCGAGTTCGATTGCCTGAAATGCCTGGCCATAATTTCATGAACCGCTCGAATTGCGATTGCGAATCGCGCGGCCAAGCAGTTTGTCCAGCTTGTCGCCGCTGAACAGATACGAGTGGTTATGGAACTCCTCGCGCCGCTCGTAGAGAAACGTGATCGGTGCCCGAACCTGCGGCAAGACGAGCCGAATCTGGGTATCGTCAAGTTGAAAACGCCCGGACTGGCCTTCGGCAACCGCCTTCCGCCAGTCGACGATGTTGACGTGAGCGTGCGACCCGGTGGCATCAAACGTAACTGCCGGCAAGTCGCGCTCGGGCACGTCGACGACGCGGACGACCAGGTCCATCTGCCGCTCCCGCGCCGCCTCCCCGTCCTTCATCGAAATCAGCGTGCCGATATCGAAACGAAACCCGTCATGGCGCGATGCATAAAAATACGCAATACGGTGCCAGTGCTGCGCCGCGAACTCGTCGATCGATTCCTGCGAGACGAGTGTGATGATGCTCGAATGGTCGTTGATCTCGAAAATCGCCTTGCGAAGCCGCAGCGCATCCTGTCGACGGAGCAGATTGATCGACGTGGCGGCGTTGAGCTGGACTTGCAGATGTTCCAGCCAGCCCGATTTGGCCCGCTCCGCCCCCTGGCCGCGACTGAGTTCCAGCGGCGCAATCTCCGGATTGAGGACGATCCGTTTCTCCTGGTCGCTCCGCATTGACTGCATCCGGTCGAACGCCCACGGGTTCAGCTCCCTCGGGAAATCGATGTTGCCGGACTTGTAAAGGATGCCTTTAAGCGAAATCATCGCGAATCATCGCGGTTGCGCGACGGCAGAGTGAAATGCGACTGGTTGAAGCCTGCCCCGTAAAAAAATGTGATCGAGTCTATTTGTCGCTCTCATCGCCGGCATCGGGATTTTTCTTTTTGTCGACTTCACCCTTTCCGTTTTCCACCTTGTTCACCTCGACGCCTTCCGCCGCGCCGGGGACGATCGTTCCAAAAAGGTGCCCGCCATGGTCGCCGTGTGACCAGGTTCCCGCGTACTTGTTCTCATGAATGACGACGCGTGCGCCAAACGGCCCCTGGCCGAGAAAGCTCACGTTAGTGAGCGTGATGACGGGCGTGTCACCCGCCCACTTGACGTCCAATGGCAGCGGCACTGAGTAATCCCGCTCGCCGTATTTGATCCGCGCGACAAACAACCACGTATCTCCCATCTCCGTCTTGCGAACGGACTTGATGTGGTATTCCTCCGACGTAAGTTCGCCGGACTCCCGCCCGACGACCGTAAAGCTGCCCGTGAGTCTTGCCCCCGTCATTGTCCGGGTGAATTTTTCAAAGAGTTCTTCCTGGCTCGGCGGGGGGCTTGTCATGTCGGGTTTGTCCCGCGGCGCGGCCGACGGAGGCACGGTGGATTCCTCCTGGCCGCACGAACTGGCCGCCCCAATATTCAGCACCGCCAGTGCCACCGCGATCGACAGCCCGTACCGCAAGTCCTTCAGAACGTTCATGTGTGATACTCCCTTTTCCGAATTTCCCGAATTTCGAAAAGCTTTCGCGCCCCCTGATTGTAGCAAAAGGCCCAAGCCCGCGGGCAACTTGTGGCAGTGGTGTTGCCAGGACCGCCGGTAATCCATAGATTGCAACCCTTACGAAGTCAAAAAACCGACAGGAGCCTGGCCGAGTGTTCGTTGCCGCTTCCAGCAATTGCTTTCCCGATTTGCCCTTGAACGAGGTCTTCGTCCGCCTCGTCGACCTGGAATACTCGAATGTCGAAATCGTCATTTCGACCCATAGCCCGTCGTTGACTCCGCTCGACATCCTGAATGACCCCGGCCGCGCGGCGCAGGAATGTGGTGCCACGCGGCGGCTGACCGTTTCATCCTACTACGTCGATATCCTGGCCGAAGGCCCGGAGTATTACCAACAATTCGAGGCCATTTGCAAGCTGGCCAAGGCGACGAAAGTCGTCACACTGACAGTTCCCTCCAGTCCACTCGGAACGCCTTTCAACGAAGAAGTCGAGCGGTACAAGGAACTCGTACGGGTGGCCAACACGCAGGGCGTCCGCGTTGGCATGCTCAGTTCGACCGGTGCGGTCTCCGAGGACCCGGACACCGTTTGCGTCATTTGCGACCACGTCAAGGGCCTTGCGCTTTCGCTTGACCCGAGCCATTTCATCTGGCGCCGCGACCATCCGCCGGATTTCGAGAAGCTC
>JBGTFW010000257.1:0-5117 GCA_041747075.1 Pirellulaceae bacterium | reverse complement strand
TCGGCGGCGTTCCAGTGAATTGGCTTGTCGCCCCCCGCCCACACGGCCAGGTTACCGAGCAAAATGGTTTCAGTCAGCGGCCCGGCATAATCCGGGAAATTGCTGACGGTCTGGCCTTTCCCTTCGATGGCCTGGGCGAATTCGACAAAATGTCCCGGCGAATTGACGACGGAGTCCGACGGCAGCTCGATGCGGCGTTCTTTGATGAACTTGCCGTCAGGGCGCATGATCCCCGTATTGCCCTGTTCATCGCCACCGTAATCGCCGGGTGAGTAAAAGTTTCCTTCTGTACCGATCAGCAATACACCGCTGCCGTACACCGATTCGCGACCTTCACTATCGCGGCTCTTCGGCAAATCGCGGATCAACTCGGCGGGAGGCATCTTGCCCCCATCGTACCAGGTCACCCGCAGCGCGGGCCGCCCGTCGAGTTCCGGAAACTCAAATTCGATTTGCGACCACTTCGGATACATGACCTCGTCGTGCCCGGCAGTGACCGCGGTCACCGACGTCGGATTCCGCAAGTTGAGGGCCATGAACGACATATTCAGCGTATGACAGGCCATGTCGCCGAGCGCGCCGGTTCCAAAATTCCAGAGGCCGCGCCACTTGAACGGGTGAATCTCGGGGCTAAACGGCCGGTTCTCCGCGCAGCCAATCCACTCGGGCCAGTGAACGCTGGCGACCAGCGCCTCCCATGCCGTGATCGCCTCGGGATTGTCGTCGGGCTTTTCCTTGACCTTGACGTCCAAGCCCTGTGGCCAGACGGGGCGGTCTGTCCAGACGTGGATGTGACGCACTTCGCCGATGTGGCCGGCGCGAATGATCGCGGCGCTGCGGCGAAGGATATTGTCGGCAGTGTACTGGTTTCCCATTTGGGTGACGACGCCGGTCTCTCGCGCCGTTTCGCCCATGATGCGCGCTTCCTCGATCGAATGCGTCAGCGGCTTTTGGCAAAAGCAATGCTTGCCCATTCGCATCGACTCGAGGGCGACGACCGCATGATTGTGATCGGGAATGCTGACAGTAACGGCGTCGATCTTGTCCCCCATCTCCGCAAGCATTTCGCGATAGTCAAAAAACTGCCGGGCATTCGGAAAGGTCGCCTTGCCCTTGCCAAGAAATCCTTCGTCAATATCACAAACGGCAACAACCTCACCGTTGTTGCCGGCATCGACCGAGTCACTGGCACCCTTGCCGCCGATCCCGATACAACCGAACTGAATTTGCTCAAGCTTTGAGGCCCAGGACTTTCGCGGCGCGACGCCGCCAGCCGCCCAGAAACCTGCTCCGATCGCGCCACTGGTCTTGAGAAAGGAACGTCGGGTCGATTTCGCTGTCATCGTTTGATCTCCACGAGAATGTGACGAGGCCGTATGTCCGAATCGCTTTGGCCCAACGCCGGTCGGCGGCAAGGGAACAAGAGCCGTTTAGTTTACCCGAACCGCTGCAATTTTCAACGCAAGCCGACTCGGCGAGACCGCGGGAATTGCGTTCCGTTCGAAAGTTTCCCGCGAATGCAAAATGTTATCCGCCGTTTGGCCTTTCGTATCGGTCGCGAAGCTGGTCGACAAGGTTCTGGATTTCAGCCTTTTCGTCCGTCGTTTCAATGAGTTCGATCGCCTTGTTCTCGGCGAGGATCGCGGCACGGCGGCGTCCGGTTTCCCGCAACACCATCGCCTTGTGCAACGAAGCCGCCGCGCGAACGGGACCCGGCAGGCCAGCGTCCTCGACCAGTCGATCGAGCGCCGAAAGTGCCTCGTCGATCCGATCCAGTTCGATCAGGACGTCGGCCCGCGCCTGGGCGACTTCGAGAAGCAACTCGGGTCGCGATGCGGCCGCGATCATCGCCCGGTCGTAGGTCTCAATCGCCTTGTCGAACTGGCCGAGGCTGTCGTGCAAGTCGCCGACGGCGATGGTCATGAGGAGGTTGTCGGGAAACGACCTGGTGCGCCGGGCCAGTTCCGCAAAGGCCTCGTCATGACGGTCAAGGCTGGCAAGATAATACGCCTTGTTGTTCACAAGTCGCTGCCGTGTCTCCGGGTCGATGTCGGCCGTCTCGATCATCTCGTCCACCAGCGAGTTGGCGTCGTCGATCCGATCCAGTCCGCGGAGCAAACGCAATTTGGTCCCTTGAGCTGTCAGCCACATGTCCAGCGGCAAACGGTTCTCCGACAGCGTCGCGTCGATGAAGGCAATCGCGTCGTCGGGCTGCCTCAAGCGGGCGACCATCGCGATATTACTCATCAGCGCCTGACGCATTTCCCGATCGCGCTGGGCAAAATATTTCGTGCGAAGTCCCGCTTCGTCGTCCGGATCGAGCGTCCCGATTTCCTCAATCAGTTCCGTGTAGTAAATCTGGACGATGGTTGAATCGAGGGCCGAAAGGGCTTCGTCGAGGAATCCGGCTCGTTCCAGGCCGGTGGCCGCGGCGGCCTTTTCCAGCGCCGCGTCGCGGGTCTCGCGCGCGGATCGAAGTTCGTCGAGGTGTGCAACGAATTCCACGGGTCCTTCATCGCGAAAACCGGTAAACGCGTAAGGACGCTCATCCTGATCGATCAGCACGATTGTCGGAAAACCTTCGATCCCGAAACGATCGGACCACTCCTCATTTTGCCGCTCCAGTTCGGGAAGAAGCTGCGTTTTTTCCGGAAAATCAAACTTGACGAGCACAAAATTCTTTCGCGCGGAATCGAGAAACTCCTCCTTGCCGAGAATCTGTTCCTCAAGCTTGATGCATGGTGGACACCAGTCCGATCCGGTAAACAGCAAGAGCAGGTCCTTGTCCTGGGCCGCGGCGTTGTCCACGGCGGCCGCGGTATCGGTCGTCCAAGCATCCTCGTCCGGTTCGCCCGGCGCGCCGCCCGATGCGTGGACTGCGCAACTGAAGCCCCAGATCACCGCAACAAACATGAACCTGGCGTATCGTCCGCATGAAGCCATTTGAGTATCCTGTTCCGGAAAGAAAATCGAAAAGGGGCCGAGTTTTCCTTTTAATTGATTAATGGATTCTACCCCGCATCTTCCGACACAACAAACCAGTTAGGCAACGCCACGTTTGAAGCAATACAAGCCCGAAGCGCAAGCGAGTGAACCCCGTAAGACAAGCTGGCAGCTTGTCGATCCTGCAAGCCCGAAGCGCAAGCAACTAAGGGACAAGTGAAAGGCAACTTCGGTTTACGTCGTAGCCACGCTCGCCAGAGCGTGGGTTTTTTGGGGTCCGCCGTCTGGCGACGGCAGCTACGTGCGCCGAAATACCTATTCACTCGCTCCTAAGCCAAGAAACTGCCCCGGAACCGCCAACTACAAGCCCGCCGCGCCAGCAAGTGACGCCCTTGCTGGCGCGGCGGGCTGGTATTGGAATAGGCTCTAAACCACTTACGGCAAATCCACGGTTTCTTCGCGAACCTGGAGTCGCCAACAGACACCTTCATTCAACCCAAAATGCAACCCGCGTGAATCCGTGAATGAAATTACCGAGTCAAACAGCCAGAGCGATTTGAACGGCCAGAACGAGACGTACTGGTCGCGACCTTGCGGCGGCCGCGACGTCGTCCGGATCGCGCTGCCACTGATGATTTCCACCTTTTCGTATTCGGTCATGCAGTTTTGCGACCGGATTTTTTTGACCTGGTGGTCGCCGACCAGTGTCGCGGCGTCGCTGCCCGCCAGCGTGATGGCCTGGACCTTGCTTGCGTTTCCGCTCGGCGTGGCGATGTACACCAACGTCTTCGTCGCGCAGTATTTTGGCGCGGGCCAGCATGCGCGAATCGGCCGCGCAGTCTGGCATGGAATGATCCTTGGCGGTTTCTTTGTGCCAATTTTCGTCGCGGCGATGATCTGGCCCGACGTCGTCTTTCGGCTTTCCGGGCACAACAGTGAATTGAGCTGGCAGGAGTCGGAATACCTGCGCTATATCGCGCCGGGTTCAATCGCTCACGTTTTTGCCGGCGTCGTCGCGGGGTTCTTCATCGGACGGGGGCGAACCACGGTCGTTATGTTTGTCGACGTTCTGGCTGCGAGCGCGAACGTTGCGATGGACTGGCTCCTCATCTTCGGATTTGCGATCGGGCCTGAATTCGTGATTCCGGCAATGGGGATTCGAGGCGCGGCGATCGCGACGAGTCTCGCCATCTGGTTCAAGTTGATTATGCTGGTCGCCCTGCTTGTACGTCGTGACAACCGAAGGAGCTGCGCATTGTTCGGGCCATTTCGTTTTGAATGGAATCTGCTCTCGCGGATGTTGCGTTTTGGCTCGGCCAATGGCTGGCAGATGTTCATCGAGTGTCTTGGGATCGCGGTCTTTTCACTGATGATCGGCGGATTGGGCGAAGTCCCGGCGGCTGCCTCGTCGCTGGCGATCAGCGTCAACATGCTCGTGTTTGTGCCGATCTGGGGTTTAAGCATGGGCGTCTCGACCCTCGTCGGGCAACAAATTGGTCGCGCTCGACCGGACCTTGCGGAACGCGCGACCTGGACAGCACTGCATATCGGATTGGTCTACTCGCTGGCGTTCGCGGTGCTTTACCTTTCCGCTCCCGGCTGGTTCCTCATCGGTTTTGACGCGGCGGGGGTTCACCTGCGCGAGGTCAGCCAGCTTGTCCGGCGGCTGCTGATATTCGTGGCACTGTATTGTCTCTTTGACGCCGTTCAGGTCGTCTTTCTCGGCGCGATCAAGGGTGCGGGCGACGTGCGATTCGTCGTGATGACCAGCCTCGTTAGTTCCGGACTGTTTGTCGCCGTCGGTGCGGGCGGAAAGCTCTTTCTCACGGATGAGATTTCACAGCTTTACTGGTGGTGGGCGGCGCTGACCGGCTGGCTGCTCATGTTGATGATCGCCTACACGGCGCGATTCCTGCAAGGCAAATGGAAGTCGATGCAGGTCGTCGAGGAGAATCTGATCGCGACAGTCGCCGCGGGCGCTTCATCCGAATAGGTATACAAGCCCGAAGCGCGAGCAAGTGGACTTGCCGCGGGTGTTCTCTCGCTTGCGCTTTTTGAAGTTGCACTATCGTTGGCGATGCTATCAGAATTGGAGTTGTCAAAAAACGGCGAGAACCTCCGAATGACCAGTTCATTTTTATTCTCACCAGCCACAACAAAGGCTCTCGCCATGA